>JAURQC010000117.1 GCA_030836325.1 Candidatus Nanopelagicales bacterium | reverse complement strand
GTGGGTGGAGTCGGCGAGTTGTGGGTGCGAGGACCCCAGGTCATGAAGGGCTATCTCAACAACCCGGAGGCGACTGCGATCACCATCGACGAGGACGGGTGGCTACATACCGGTGACGTCGGTTTCATCGATGAGGACGGACACCTGACGATCGTTGACCGCGTCAAGGAGCTCATCAAGTTCAAGGGCTTCCAGGTAGCACCAGCCGAACTTGAGGCTCTGCTTCTGACCCATCCGGGCATAGCCGACGCAGCGGTGATCGGAGTTCCCGACGACGAAGCTGGCGAACGGCCGCGGGCATTCATCGTGGTGAAGCCCGGCCAGGACGTGAGCCCAGAGGACATCACGGCGTACACCGCCGAGCACGTGGCCACCTACAAGGTGGTGCACGACATCGTATTTACAGATGAGATTCCCAAATCTGCATCGGGAAAGATTCTGAGGCGAATGCTGCGCGACCAGTAGAGAGTGGGAAATGGGCTCGCGACCAATAGGTCTGAGCTGAGGTGTGATGCACTTAGCCGGTGAGTAAGTCCCTGGCTGTGGTGGCAGCAGCACTCATCGGGCTGGCCGGCTGTAGCAGCGAACCGACGGGCACAGATCCGTCGTCCTCCCCGTCGCCGTCCCCTTCTCCGACCCAATCGCCCTCTGTTGACGCACCGACAGCGCAGGAATCTTCACCTGCCGAACAGTGGGAGAACGCCGTGGCGAATACGAGAGGTCAGGCTTCGCTGGAATCACAGTTGATCACGAATGTCGAAGGCTTCGAGCGCATAGTCGCCGGCGTCGGCGTCGTCGACATCGACGCTGCCTTCGGCGACATCACGTGGTCTGACGAATTGGCAACAACGCGGGAGATTCAAAGCGTCGACGGGCACTTCCTCGAACTCGACGGCACCTGGTTCACCTTGGATTCTGAGACAGGAGTTCCAACGAAAGTGGGCTTCTCACCCCTTCGTGGGCTCGATACGGCCGACAACATCACTCGAGTGGGGCTCGAGCAGGTCCTCGGAGTCGAGACAACCCGATTCGAAGCCTCACTCGATCCAGCGATCGGGGCGTCGATCATGGGATTCAGCGGGGAAGAAATGACTGTTTTGGACGAGGCCACACCATCGAGCCTCGTCGCCACGATCTGGGTGGATGACCAGGGTCGAATGATCCGCATCCTTCGCGAGTACCAAGCCGAAAGCGCAGATGGTGATCCAATCTCCGCGACCACCATGGATCTGCTCAACAGCTTCTCCGAACCCTCACCCATCAATGTCCCCGAGACGGCAGACGCAATCCCCGCCCCGATCTAGGAGCAGGCGCGCAAGAAGGAGTCGATCAAAGGACGGTCGATGATCCGCCGATCCGGGTGCTCCGGGTGCCACTGGACTCCCACGGCAAAGGCGGCCGTGGGATTTTCCACAACCTCCACCGTCTCGTCAGGGGCCCACCCGGTCACAGTGAGATCTCCAGCGTCCTTGATCGCCTGATGATGGAAGGAATTCACCGTCAGTTCGAGAGTCCCGAAGATGGTTGAGATCCGTGACCCCTCAGTGAAACGTGCCGAGTGCTCGACGAAGACCAAGGGTGCCTGCTTATGTGCCAGGTCGGTTACCTCCGGCAAGTGCTGGTGCAACGCACCACCGTGGGCGACCGCCATGATCTGAGCGCCCCGGCAAATGCCGAGAAACGGCATATGCCGTTCTCTGGCACGGCGATACATTGCTAACTCAGTGGCGTCGCGAGATTCTCGAGGGGTATCGGCGGACTCGTGAGATTGCTCTCCATACAGCCGAGCATCCACATCCGCGCCACCCGCGATCACGAGGCCATCAATCCGAGAAAGTGCATCGGAAGACGTGCCCGGAGGCAGGAGGACTACGTCCGCTCCTGCCTCTCCGAACACATCGAGGTACCACCGGGGAATGAGCGCCGCTTCGATGCTCCAAAGCCCCCACTCAGCGGGTTCGAAGTAGGTCGAAAGCCCGATGACTGGTCTGCTCATGCGGTTTCCTGTTTCTCACTCGCGTCAAAGAAATGTAGGCGGTCCAAGACGTCGACGGCGTGTCGACCGCTTGCCGAGATGTGCTGCTCCATGGATCGCTGCGCTGCGAGTGTGTCCCTTCGAGTGAATGCGTCCAAGATGTCCGAGTGCTGCTGATCTGCGTCGGCAAGCCACTCGGGAGGAAGTTTGTCGTAGGGCATCGGTAGCGAGCGAGACAGCAACCCGAGCATTGACAAGATGCGCTGGCTAGCGCATGAGAGATTGATGGTGCGGTGAAACTCGTGATTCAACTGCTCTTGTTCGACGACGTTCTCAGCGCGACTCAACCGTCTGTTGAGCTCGATCAACCTAGCAACATCGGCATCATCCATACGCACCACTGCGCGCGCGGCAGCAAGGCCGGCCACCTGTCCGAAGAGTTGGTAGTGGTCGATGACATCCTCGCGACTGAACGAAGCGACATAGGCCCCGCGCCTAGGAATGACGTTAATAAGGCCTTCCTGATCCAACGAAATCAAGGCCTCTCGCACCGGAAGCCGGCTCACGCCCAGATGCTCTGCGATGGCGTCCTGATCAATGCGCTCGCCCGGCCTGAGGTCACCCGAGAGAATGGCAGAGCGTATATGTTCGGCTGCGTCCTCGGCGAGGTTCCGACGACGACGCCTACGCATCTGACCTCCTTGAACCGCCACGACTACTCCTCCCCCAATTCCATCCATGTGGTCTTGATGTCAAAAAATTTATCCAATGCGTGCAGGCTCTTGTCGCGTCCAAACCCTGATTGCTTGACTCCACCGAAAGGCACGGTCAAATCGCCCTCTTCGTAACAGTTCACCCACACAACACCCATCTTCAGATTCCGTGAGAAGCGGTGCGCCCGAGAGAGGTCGTTCGTCCACACGGCCGACGCAAGTCCGTACGGAGTGCCGTTCGCCAGATTCAGTGCTTCGGTCTCATCGGCAAATGTAGTTATCGCCAGGACGGGACCGAAGAGCTCACGTTGAGCGAGCAGGGAATCCGGGCGGACGTTGTCGACCACTGTGGGCGGGTAGTAGGCGCCTCCGGTGTCGGTCAGGACCGGTGCGCCTCCGCTGAGAAGGTCCCCACTTTGGCCCACACCTTCCTCCACCATGCCGTGAACGCTATCTCGATGCTGAGCACTGACGAGGGCACCGAGCGGCGCCTCCTCTGCGAGGGGGTTCGCCGGCTGCATCGATGCAGCGATGGTGAGCACACGTTCGACAACCTGGTCGTGAATGGACTCGTGTACCAGCAATCGGGATCCTGCTGTGCACATTTGACCCGCGTTGTAGAAGATTGACCATGCCGCCGTGCTCGCAGCTTTGTCCAGGTCGGCATCGGGAAAGATCACGTTCGCACCTTTGCCACCGAGCTCCAGCCATACACGCTTCAAGTTCGAGGATGCGGAGTACTCCATGAATTTCCGTCCTACAGCGGTCGAGCCAGTGAAAGTCAGTACGTCCACGTCCGGGTGCTCACCCAACGCTTTACCTGCTAAATGCCCGAGTCCATTCACGACGTTGAGCACGCCGTCGGGGAGTCCGGCTTCCAATGCCAACTCAGCGAGGAGGAGTGCCGACAACGGCGACTGTTCAGCTGGCTTGAGGACGACGGTGCACCCCGTCGCTAATGCAGGCGCAACCTTCCATGCAGCCATCGTGAGCGGGAAGTTCCACGGCACCACCGCGCCTACTACACCGGCCGGTTCACGCTGAACTAGTGCGACGCTCGAGGAAGGGACGTTAGGAATTTCGTCAAGGATCTTGTCGATAGCTTCGCCGAACCACTGGATCGTTCGAACTACCGCGCGCATGTCAACATCGCGCGCCTCGCGCGCGGGCTTGCCCATCTCGAGTGCATGGAGCAAGGCCAGGTCCTCACGATGTTCGTGGCACAACTGCGACCAACGCACCAGAACGGCTTTCCGCTCCGCCGGAGGTAATCCGGACCAGCGTCCATCCTCGAAAGCTCGTCTGGCGACGCGAACCGCCTCGTCGACGGTGGCCGCGTCGGCGGCCGCCACCTCGGTGACGATTGATCCGTCGATCGGGCTAACCACCTCCAGGCGCTGATCACCGCGCTGCCATTTCCCGTTTATCAAGAGGTCGGTCGGGTAGCGAAGGGAGCCCAGCCTCGAGGTCCATTCCTCAGAGGGGGCGTACGTGGAACCGGGGGTCTGCAACATGAGCCATCCAGGGTGCTTGTATTTCTTATCAATGATACAAATTGGTCGTGAAGTTATCCGGACCCTCAGAGTACGACGACCTGCGAGACGGGGTTCGCCAGGTATGCGAACCCTTTGACGGGGCCTACTGGCGTTCCCTCGAACCTGACTCCTATCCCTCGGAGTTCGTCCGGGCCCTGACCGACTCGGGCTTCCTGGCGGCGCTGATTCCCGAGGAGTACTCCGGAGGCGGTGCCACGTTGACTGAGGCCTCAGTGATCATGGAGGAGATCTCCGCCTCCGGTGGCAATCCAGCCGCATGCCACGCCCAGATGTATGTAATGGGGACTGTCCTTCGACACGGGAGTCCCGAGCAGAAGGCCGAATACCTCCCCCGGATCGCCGCCGGAGAACTTCGCCTGCAAGCGTTCGGCGTCACCGAGCCGGGCGCGGGTTCTGAGACGACCAGAATCCGCACGAAGGCCACACGGGTAGCCGACGGATGGCGCATCGACGGCCAGAAGATCTGGACCTCCCGCGCTCTGTATTCGGACCTGATGCTGCTGCTTGCGCGGACCACTCCGATGGAAGAGTGCGAGAAACCGACCGATGGGCTTTCGGTGTTCTTGTTCGACATCCGCGAATTACCCGGACTTACTATCTCTCCGATCAAGACGATGATCAACCACAACACCACTGAAGTCTTCTTCGATGGTGTCGTGATTCCCGAGAATGCGCTCATCGGCGAGGAGGGAAAGGGATTCCGCTACATCCTCGACGGCATGAATGCCGAGCGGATCCTCATCGCCGCGGAATGCATCGGAGACGGTCGCTTCCTACTCCGGAAAGCGACCGACTACGCCAATGAGCGCGAAGTGTTCGGCGGTCCGATCGGGTCTAATCAGGGCGTGCAGTTCCCACTCGCACGTGCGTACGCGCAACTCTGCGCAGCAGACCTCGTCCGTTTCGACTCCGCAGCGCGTTACGACGCCGGGGAAAAGTGCGCGGCTCAGGCAAATATGGCCAAATTCCTAGCATCCGAGGCCTCATGGGCCGCAGCAAACGCTGCACTCGACACCCACGGCGGATTCGGTTTCGCAGTGGAGTACGACGTCGAACGCAAGTTCCGTGAGACCCGGCTCTATCAGGTAGCACCGATCAACAACAACCTCGTCTTGGCTTACCTGGGCCAACACGTACTCGGACTTCCTAAGTCCTATTAGCTGCTAGGGCTCGAAGTTCTCCTCAAGTCTCGCTCGCCCGCGCTTCCTGACCCGATCAACAACTTTCTCGTCATGCTCGCCGAGAGCGGGGATAGCACCCTGCGGGGTCGGCAGTCCATCGATCTGGAATGGCGGGTCGAGAAGTTCGACCGGGCCGTGCTCCGTAGGGACGGGGTGGAAGCGGCCCCGGGCGCGAAGCTGCTCGTGCTCCCAGACCGACGGGAGATCATTGACCCAGGCGAACGCCGTCCGCCCGGCCTCCAACCGAGCAAGACATTCAGTCGCGGAAATCGACCCCATGACCCCGCGGATAATCTGCTCTAACTCCACCACATTGGCCAGTCGTTCCGGATTCGTGGCGAAACGCACATCGACGCCGAGTTCCGGCATCCGGAGGAGTTCACGGGCCATCGCCTGCCACTCACCATCGCTCTGCACGGCGATGAGAATCGTGCGGCCATCGGACAGTTCGAACGTCCCGTATGGCGCGATGGCGTGGTGTCGTCGACCCGTCCGCGGGGCTTGGCCGGCTCCGTAGACGGCTCCGTACAGCGGTGCCGACAACCACTCCACCAGCGAGTCCAGCATCGCGACTGATACGACGGCTCCGGCTCCCGTACGTTCGCGCCGGGTGAGAGCCGCGAGGATGCTCGTCAGTGCGTACATGCCTGAAGCGATGTCCGCGACGCTAAAGCCGGTCTTGCTCATCTCGGCATCTCCGTTCACCGAGAACGCACCCGCCTCAGCTTGGATTGCAAGGTCGTAAGCCTTGTCGTGGGACCTCGGACCACCATTCCCATAACCCGAGATCTCACATGCGATCAAGTGTGGAAAGCGCGCATGCAAAGTCGCTGCGTCGAGGCCCCGACGTTTTGCCGCTTCGGCCGACACGTTGTGCAAGAAGACATCCGCACCCGCGATTAACTCCATGAGGAACTCTTCTTGAGCTTCGTCGGACAGATCCACAGTGACCGACTGCTTGCCGCGATTCGCCCAGACGAAGAAGGCCGAATTCCCCTGGACTACGTCGTCGTAGTGTCGAGCGAAGTCTCCCTCGGGTCGCTCAACCTTGATAACCGTTGCTCCAAGATCAGCGAGTTGCCGACTTGCGAACGGGGCGGAGATGGCTTGCTCGAGAGCGACGACGGTGACACCCGCCAAGGGACGCGCATCACCCTCCATGGACAACATTCAACTCCTCCAGGAACCAGTCGACTAATCGGCGACAGTTCGCCTCTAGTAGGTCTTCGTTGGTCTGCAGATCTGCTAGCAGTTCGACTGCCGTGGTTCGAGACGGAATGTGATCAGCGCCCACCTCAGTCCACATGCGAACCAATTCGAGGTCAGCCTCTGGATGGAATTGGGTGCCGATTGCGGATCGATGCCGGAAGAGTTGCACGGCATTCTCATTCCGCGAGAGAACCTCGATTCCCTCCGGAAGTTCGATGCGATCCTCATGCCAGGTAAACCACGGCCCCATCGGCACCGGTCCTTCCACGAGCTCATCGAACTCGACGAGACCGATCTCGTCACGGCCAACACCGGAAGGAACCACCTGGCCACCTACAGCTTCGGCGAGGAGTTGGCCACCGAAACACACTCCCAGGTACGGCGTCTCCTGCTCAACCAGAGCACGAATGAAATCGATTTCCGGCTCCACCCAAGCCCGCGCCTTGGGATCGTGAGCATTCGAGAAGGAGCCGAACGCCACGACCGCGTCATAGTCTTCGATCGGCGGGAAATCGGTGTCGGGTTCGGTCGGATCCGCCAGCACCACGTGCAAGTCGACCTCGAAACCCCGATCCGTGAGCAAGCGTCCGATGCGGCCGGGAGCCGCTTGTGGCTCGTGCGAAATCAGGAGTGCGCGCGGCATCACATTGTGGCGCGGTAGCGCGCGATCTCCCAGTCGCTCACTCGCCCTTCCGGGGTGTCTGCATTCGCGGCGAATTCCTCGGCCTCGCGACGCTGCATAAGGAGATAGTTGTCGACGAAGGTGTCGCCAAACACCCCGCGCGTGAACGAAGTATCGAAATTGTCGATCGCACCTTCGAGGCTCGCAGGAAGCCGCTCCCATTGTTCATCGGCGTGAGGATCACCCACTACCTGCGGGATCAGCTCACCTTCGCCCTCGAGGCCCTCGGCACCTGCCGCGAGGCAACCGGCAAGCACGAGATACGGGTTGGCATCCGCAGCGGCCCACCGGACTTCGAGTCGATTCGCCGGCCCCGCACCGACGATGGACCGCACGCCTACCAATCGGTGGTCCAGCCCCCAGGTGACCTGGGTGGGCGAGAACGAGTAGTCCTCCACCCGCTTGTATCCACTCACGGTCGGCGTCATCACAAGTTGCAGATCCTTGTGGTGGGCCAGGAGACCGGATAAGTACTTGCGCATCGTGGAATTCCCGAGGACTGAATCCTCATCGCCCTCTGCGAAGACATTCTTTCCGTCCTTCGTCAAGGACTGGTGGACATGCATGCCGTTGCCAGCTTCCAGCAGATATGGCTTGGCCATGAAGGTTGTGTTGAGGCCGTGTCGCTTGGCCACCAGACGAACGATGTACTTGAACAAGACTGTGGCATCCGCCATCTCCAGTACCGGGCCATAACGCAAATTGATCTCCGTTTGACCTGGCCCGTACTCGACATTGCTGGCCTCGACTTCAATTCCTGTCTTCCGCAGGGACTCGCGGATGTCGAGCATGAAGTACTCCATCTCCGCGCCTCGAACGATGGAATAGCAATTGATGTCGTTATACAGCGGCTCCCAATCGGCGGTGTAGAAGTGGCATTCGAGTTCGGTCGCCGCATCAATGCCAAAGCCCATGTCCGACAGGCGCGCGATCTGCCGCTTGAGCATGAGGCGCGCGTCCATCTCAATCTCACGATCCGACTCGGGGTGAAACGTGTCGCACATGACCACACCGACGCCATTGGTCCACCCCGCGATGCGGAAGGAATCAGGGTCGGGAACTGCGTGCATGTCTGGAAAACCGTCGGTCTCGTCCACCCACGGGGTTCCAAAGATGAAACACGTGGGGTCCCAGGTGTAGACCACGTTTGCGATCGCAAACCCAGATCGGCGCAAGAATTGCTTGACCGGTAGGCGCTTGCCCCGGGGCATTCCCCAGGTGTCGACGAAGACGCACTCCACTGTGTGGACGTCGTTCTCGTGACACAACCGCTCGACCCGTTCCCAGTCGCCCGTGGCGTGCGCCATGTCCCTCTCCCTTGCTTCCAGCGCCGGCATTTTGGATACTTGATAAACCTAGTGCGTCGAAGTCCGTACCGTCGCCCGAAGACCAGAAACCAGCCAGGAGGCCCGATGCGAGCCATGGTCCTGACCGAACCAGGTCAAGGAGTTCACGCCCAGGATGTCGCCGATCCGGTCGCCGTAGCCCAGGGCTCGGTCGTCGACGTTCTGGCGTGCGGCATCTGCCATTCGGACCTCCACGCGGCGGCCGGGGACTATCCCACGGCCCTGCCCATCATCTTGGGGCACGAGGTGGTGGGCGAGCACCCCGACATCGGTCCCGTTCTCGTCTACGCCTGCTGGGGTTGCCGACAGCCGGGCTGCTGGGCGTGCGAATCCGGGCAAGAGATGATCTGCCCCAATGCCACTGAGGCCGGGCTATTCAGGGATGGTGGCTACGCGGAGAAGATGGCCGTTCCCGACGACGGTTATCTCGTCCCCATTGGCGACCTTGACCCGGCCCGCACAGCGCCTTTGGCCTGTGGCGGGCTCACCGCGTACCGCGCCGTGGATCACACGCTCGACCGGTTGTCACATTCATCCGCTCCACGGGCTCTAGTGATCGGTGCCGGGGGCCTTGGCCAGTTCGGTCTGCAGTTCCTGAAGATCCGTTCGGATGCGAAGGTGACGGTGCTGGATGCATCCGAGGCCAAACGGCAGGTCGCCCTTGACCTCGGTGCCGACGCGGCGGTGGCACCCGACGAACTCGAGGGGCATTTCGACGCAGTGATCGACTTCGTCGGTGCCGAACCGACGCTGGCCGCCGCTCGCGATCATGTAGTCCGACAGGGCACGGTCGTCGTGGTCGGTCTCTACGGCGGGAGCATCCCGTTCGGCTTCGGCAAAGTTCCCCACGAGACGACATTCACGACCTCGGTGTGGGGTACTCGCGCGCAACTGGGCGAACTCGTCGAACTGGCTAAGGCGCACGAACTCGCATCACCCGTCGAGATCCTCCCCCTGAACCAGGCCCAAACCGCTCTTGATCGACTCACAGCCGGCGACGTCGCTGGCCGATTCGTGCTTGATCCTCGAAAGGCATGAGATGACCATCCCGGAATTGGACGTCCCCGATATTGACATCACCGATCCAGCGACCTACCGGAACGGCATTCCACATGAGGTATTCGCGTGGATGCGCGAAACCGAGCCGGTTGCATTGCGCTACTACGAGGGTCGCCCCTACTGGGCTGTCACGCGCTATGCCGACCTCACCGCCGTTACTCGCGATCCCAAGACTTTCTCGAGTGCTCGAGGAATGACGAACCTTCCAGACTTGACCGAAGAACAAATGAATGCCCGTCGATCCATCATTGACACCGACGCCCCCGAGCATGTGCGGCTGCGCAAATTGGGTATTCCAGCTTTCACTAGCCGTAAGGTGCGCGGATACGAGGAGACCACTCGGGAGATCACCGAAGCGCTGCTGCGCAACGCACTCGAACGAGAGCACGTAGACATCGTCTCGGCGATCTCAGCTCCATTGCCCATCCGGGTGATCGTCGGAATCCTCGGTGTCCCCGAGGAGCACACCGATTTCATGGTGCAACTCTCCGACGAACTCATCGACTCCAGCGGTCTCAAAGCCGATGCGTACGGAAACACCACGCCGCTCGAACTCTTGCCATTTAGCTCCCCCGCCTCGCATGCACTCTTCGAGTACGGCGCCGAACTCGGACAAAAGCGCCGAGCGGAACCGCGAGATGACCTTGTCACCACCTTGGTCCACACCGAGGTAGAGGGTGATCGCCTGAGCGACTCCGACTACAAGAACATGTTCCATGTCCTCGTCTTCGCGGGCAACGAGACCACGCGAACGGCAATCAGCAATGGTATTCGAGCGTTCATGGACAACCCGGATCAGCTCGAACTGCTGCACGAAAGACCCGAACTGATCGAGCAGGCGGTCGAGGAGATCATCCGCTACGCGACACCCGTCCTACACATGCGTCGCACCGCAACCATGGATACCGAGATCGCCGGCGTTCCGATCAAAGAAGACGACAAAGTCGTGATCTGGTACGCGTCGGCCAACTTCGACGAGCGGGAATTCCCAGATCCGCTGGCGTTCGACATTACCCGGCCGATCAAGCCCCCCCAGGTGTCCTTCGGCGCCAAAGGTCCACACCACTGCCTCGGCGCGCCGCTGGCCCGTATGGAGATCCGGGTACTGCTCGAAGAGATCGTGGCCGGTCGCATTCGTTTCGAAGCGGACGGTCCCACAGTTCGCACCCGCTCCAACTTCGTCAACGGCATCGCATCGCTGCCCGGACGCGTGTTCGCCAACTAGACCGTCACACAGCATTGGGGCGCCCCGAAGGGCGCCCCAATGTTCGATCTGATTCGTTCTACGAAGCGAAATTGTGCACCGCGTCGTAGTTCTCCTTGCCCTTGCGTGCAACTCCCACGACCAAACCGATGATGAACATCGCGAAGGGCAGTAGCACGAGAATCCAACCCAGGGTGTTCAGTTCCCAAGCATTGGCTTCTTCGGTCGAGGACGTTCCGGAGAACAGATTGAAGTGGGCCATCAAGAGGTATTCGCCAACGGTCAGGCCGATGATGGCCAGGACCGGAGCGATCTTGGTGTGCCACAGGCGGGTGTCTTCCTTGGTGCGAGCGAAGTACACGATCACCGCGATGCTCACCATGATCTCGGTGAGCACGATGGCGATGACAGCGACGCCGCCGAACCAGTAGAAGATGTTGAGGATCGGATCCCAGGTAAAGATGATGCCCAGCACCGTGATGATCACACCCAGCACCGTCACCAAAGCGGTGGCCGTAAGGGGAGCCTGGGCTCCGTTCGTGTGATCAAGCTTCTTCGGCAGGACGCCCGCACGACCCATGGCGAAGAAGTAGCGGGCCGCACTGTTCTGGAACGCCAACAGAGCTGCGAACAGCGAGGTCAGGATGAGCCAACTGAAGGCCTCCGTGAGCCAAGAGCCGACGAACTCAGTGCTGAGTCCGAACAAAATCGCCGACGGGTCAGACAACGGCACACCGTCGATCGCCGTTACTTCGAAGACTTTGTTCTGGATATCGGTAGCGCCGAGACCTGAGACGAGTCCGAAGCCGATGACGCCGAAGAGCACGGTGATCAAGAGCACCGAGGTGTAAGTAGCCCGCGGGACCGTCTTCTTCGGATCCTTCGACTCCTCGCCGTAGATGGCAGTTGCCTCAAAGCCGATGAACGAAGCCAACGCGAATGCGAAAGCAATGCCCACGCCACCAGGCACAACTTCACCAAGAACGGATGCCGGTGAGAAGGACGCGCCAAAATCTAGTCCATCTGGTCCACCACCCTGGAAGATGATTGCCAACGCTACGAAGACCAGGCCCAGGAGCTCCACGGTCAGAAGCACGCCAAGAACCTTCGCGCCGATGTCCACTGATGCGGCAGACAGCGCGAAAACGATCGCGAGCATGATGAAGGCGTAAACCCACCAGGGCAGCGTGAGACCGAGCTTCGCCTCCATTTGGAAGGTCATTTGGCCAGAGATGAAGCCAAGGACAGCCCACATGACTGCGATATACGCGGCGACTGAGGCGAATGCTGAAGCGACACCCCAGTTGATGCCCAGGCCGCGGCCCACGTAGGCGAAAAACGCACCGGTGTTGGTGACGTAGTGCGACATCGTCGCGTAGCCGACACTGAAGAGCAGCAAGATGATGCCGACGGCCACGTACATGCCCGCGGCACCGGCACCTACGCCAATACCCATCGCCACGGGAAAAGCACCTGTCATTCCAGCGAGCGGGGCGGCCGCGGCCACAACGAAGAACACGATGCCGATAAGGCCCAAAGTGCCCTTTCTCAGCGACGTCGACTTGGTCTCTGGATCACCAGGCTGAAGCCCCTGGTCAGACTTGGGGAGATTCTCCCTTTGGGACATGGTTCCTCCACGGTTGTCCGATAGTTCGTCGGTCCTCCTCACGAACCGAACGAAAGCACTGTTCTGTATCAGATATACGCAGTCAAGCGACTTGCCCGAAGTCGTTACGACTTAAGATTGTGTAGATTTTCACAAGCGCTCAATTCCGTAGCCGGAAGCGTTGAAGCTTCCCGGTGGCCGTCTTGGGTAGGGCCTCGACGAACTCCAGAATGCGCGGGTACTTGTAGGGCGCAATGTTCGCCTTCACGTGATCTTGCAATTCCCGTCGAAGATCGTCCGTCGGGGAAATCTCTGCGGCAGCCACGACATATGCCGTGACCACCATGCCTCGGTCTTCGTCGGGCGTTCCCACGACGGCCACTTCGGCGACTGCGTGGTGAGTCAACAAGGCGTTCTCCACTTCTGGAGCTGCGATGTTGTAGCCACTGGACACGATCATGTCGTCGGCCCGAGCGACGTACTGGAAGTAGCCGTCTTCGTCCATCACGTAGACGTCCCCCGTCAGATTCCATCCCTCTTGGACGTAGTTGGCCTGACGCTCATCGTTCAAGTAACGGCAACCCGTCGGGCCTTGCACTGCAAGCCGTCCGGGCGTGCCGGGCTCGACCGGCTGCATGTCCTCGTTCACGATCTGCGCCCGATAACCGGGAACAACTTTCCCTGTGTAGCCCGGGCGAATATCACCATCACTCGCCGAGATAAAGATGTGGAGCATCTCGGTAGCCCCGATTCCATCAATCAACGCAATACCAGTTGCGTCGAACCAGGACTGCCAGGTGGCCTCGGGCAGCGTCTCGCCCGCCGAGATACAGCGTCGCAACGAGGACACGTCGGCGTCGGCGATCGTAGGCAGCATGGCTCGGTAGGCGGTTGGTGCGGTGAAAAGACAGGTGATGCGGTGCTTTTCGATCGTGTCCAACACGTTGGAGGGTGCGCCACTCTCCAACAAAACTGCGGTTGCACCCACCCGCATCGGGAAGACGACTAGCCCCCCGAGCCCGAAGGTGAACGCCAGTGGAGGGCTTCCGCTGAAGACATCGTCCGCTTGGGGCTTGACGACGTGTGCGCTGAACGTGTCGGCGATCGCGAGGATGTCGCGGTGAGCGTGCATGGTGGCCTTCGGGCGACCAGTAGTTCCTGATGTGAAGGCGAGCAGCGCCGTGTCACTCGCCGCCGTATCCGTCGGCTCCGACGAGGACACCGCCGATCGGGCGCGGACCTCCATCGATTCGGCTGAGGAGTCTCCGTACGTGATCGTCGTGCCGTCGAAGGCCGTGGCCGACCAGTCGTCGCAAAACCTATGATCGACTAAGGCAACCGACGGTCGGGCGATGTCCACCAACGGCTCGAGTTCGGTCACTCGCAGCATCGGGATCGTCGTCACCACGACCGCTCCCACGCGCAGTGCTGCGAGCCACGCAACCACTAAGCGGGCGTTGTTGGGGCCGCGAAGTAGTACACGGTTGCCGGGTTCCACGCCCTCATCTCTCAGCAGGGCGGCAACGGCAGATACGTCATCGAGTAGCTCTCGATAGGTCCAGGTTCCGTCGTCGGCGATTACAGCCGTGTGATCCCCGCAGCCCGCCGAAACCGTTCGATCGAGAAGTTCGACACTTGCGTTGAGATGCGCTGGGTACTGCAATTCCGGGAGATCCCAGAAGAACTCGGGCCACTGCGCTTGCGGTGGAAGGCGATCCGCGGTGAAGGTGTCGACGTGCGCCGAAACCCCAACGGCCGGATCAGTCATAGAGTCGAGCCTTACCAATCCGCTCCATCGTGACCTCTCCACTCCACGGAAGCATCAAGGCACCCAGCCGAGAGTCTCGATACATCCGCTCAAGTGGAAGATGCTTGAGCATCGACTGACCGCCACAAACCCGGACCGCTACGCGAGCGACCTCATTCGCGTTCTCCATCACGGTGTTCACCGCTGACCACGCACTGACCATCATGTCCTCGTCTGGATCGAGGTAGGCGTCGTCCAGAACCGAATAGAGCATGGCTCGGCTCTGCTCGTACTTGATCTGCATTTCGGCCCACCCCACCTGCTTGATGGGGTTGTCGCGTCGGGCAGTTCCCGAAGCCGCTCCGGGAAGTTCACCGCGCAGGTAGTCACGGGTGAAATCGAGTATGCCGTTGGTCAGCCCGAGGTAACTGGGTGCGAGAGACATGAACAGATAGGGATAGCGATTTGCCGCTTGGTCGTACATACCCCCGGGCATGATCTCGTCGTCGAACGGGACAAATGCTTCCTTGAGCAGGAGAGTCCGGGAGACCGTTCCGCGCATACCGAGGGGATCCCAATCGTCGACGATCTCGACGCCATCGGAATCGGAGCGAACCGACAACAGGCGCAGGAAGTCTTCTCCCGGTACCTGACACGTGACGTTGTAGCGATTCGCCGCGCCCGACAAAGACGCGAAAATCTTCCGACCCGTGACGCGATAGCCACCCTCGACCGGCTCAGCCTTCGTGGCAACCCCCGCGAGTGCACCTGGGTTGAGTCCTTCACTGAACGGTTGCGAGTGAATCTCGCCGTCCTCAACAACACCACGAAACATTTCCGCACGACGACGCTCGTGGGTTTCCCGCTCCTCTGGCGTCATATCCAGAAGGTCGCTGACCTCGCCGGCCCACAGCATCGTCGCGTTGTGCATGTTGAAGGTGAGGGCGGTAGAACCGCAGTAGCGTCCGATCTCAGCGGAGACGCGTGCGTAGTCCGCGAAACTGGCTCCGAGTCCTCCGTACTGCTTCGGGACGCACACGGCCAGGAGCCCCGTACGGCGGAAGTCGTCGAAGTTTTCGAACGGGAAGACGGCATTGCGATCGATGTCGACCGCACGTTCGCGCATCATCGGACCGAGGTCGCGCACGATCTGAACCAGATCGTCGCGGGACTGGTCGTCGAGGCGGATGGGACGAGCCGCACCTGTGTGGGCGCGGGCACCTTCATGGGAGGCAACGGGAGGCGTCATGCCGCGATGTTGATGGACTGTCGCGACTTTGTCAACACCGTTGACAAAGTCGCGACATCACACTTAGCGTTCCCTGCCATGAAGGCCGTGGACATCGACGCTGCCCCCATCGCATGGCGTGAAGCAGGCACGGGCTCCACGGCCATATTCCTGCACGGGCTCGGTGGAGGACGAACCGCATGGCGGCCCCAACTCGCGATCCTGTCGGACCACCGACGCTGCGTGGCGTGGGACGCTCCTGGCTACGGGGAGTCTGCCCCGGTTGCGTCCACCGATTTCGGTGCCTACGCGGATGCCGCCGTCGACTTCATCGAAGCGGTGAGCCCGAATGAACCCGTAGATCTTGTGGGCATGAGTTTCGGTGGGATGATCGCGCAATATGCGACCGCCCAGGCACCGTCGCGAATACGTACCTTGACGCTCTTGTGCACCAGCCCGAAGTTCGGCCTCGACGGGACCGACCCAGATGAATGGCGAGCAAACCGGCTTTCTGGGCTGGAGGCCATGGGAAGCCCCGCGGCCGCCGCACCTGCGATTTTATCCTCACTCGCCGGTCCCAACGGAGCGCATGTCGTGCCCGAAGCCGTCGAAGCGATGGCACGCGTACCTCTCGCGGGCTTACTCGACTCGCTGAGCACGATCGCAAGCCATGACACTCGATCGATACTCCCGACAATTGATGTGCCCACGTTGATCTTGGTCGGCGAATTCGACGAGGAGACGCCGGTCGCCTACGCCCAGGCCATCGACGACCTCATGCCGAACTCGCGTGTGGTCGTGATTCCCGGTGCAGGACACTTGTTGAACCTGGAAGTAGCCGAAGAGGTCAACGCACTCATACTTGAGCACTGGTCCTCGCATCCGAAGGAGTCCTAATGAACACCGCAAACTCCGAGTGGCGCTGGATCAAGCGGTTCGCCCAACAGTTCCAGCTCAATGGCATGAAAGCCGGCGATGAAGTCGTCATCTTGTCTGAGAGTGCCAGCCGCCCAGAACTCGTGGCAACGTCGATACTCGCTGCCGAGTACCTCGGCGCGAAGCCCTTCGAGGTCGTTATGCGCACGCCAGCCAACGGCGGACCGGTGGCACTGCGTTCCACCGGAACATCTCTGGCACTCAAGGGACAGGCGGGCGCAGTCGCCGCCGTCTCGTCCGTCCCGCTGGTTATCGACGTTACGGTTGAAGGACTTCTGCACTCGCGCGAACTTCGCGACATCCTCGGTTCCGGCACATCCGTCTTCATGATCAGCAATGAGCACCCTGAGATCTTCGAGCGACTGCCCCACGACGAGGTGATGGCCGAAAGAGTGGCAAAGTCCCATGACTTCATGAGGCAAGCGAAGGTCATGCGCGCCACCAGCGACATGGGTACCAACATCGAGGTGGAACTCGCCGACGCCTTTACCGCCGGGTCCACTGGTGTGATCGGTGGGCCTGGGGAGATCGCGCACTGGCCCGGAGGCCTCGTGTTGGCCTTTCCGGCACGCCATCGCGTCAACGGTCAAATCGTCTTGGCACCGGGCGACATCAACATCACGTTCAAGCACTACGTGCAAGATCCGATCACGTTGATGGTCGAGGATGACTACGTCGTGGCGATCGAAGGCAAGGGCTATCAAGCGGACATGCTGAAGTCATACATGTCTGCATTCGACAAGGATGCCTACGCGACATCGCACATCGGCTGGGGCATGAACCCAGCGGCGCGCTGGGACTACCTGGAGTTGTACGACCGCTCGCAGTTCAACGGCACTGAGGCCCGTGCCTTCGAGGGTAATTTCATGTACAGCACCGGGGCCAACGAGAACGCCGAGAGATTTAGTGTCTGCCATTTCGACATTCCCATGCGCAACTGCAACGTCTTCCTCGATGATCACCAGGTCGTCGACGCAGGACGCCTCACTGGTGTCGCTGCGGGTGAGGAGAAGATCTAGGCCGTGAGCGACCAGATCGACATCGTCTTCCCCGACCTTCTGGGCCTGGCTCACGGGAAAACCGTTCCGGGTAGTCGGCGTGAACACCCCACTCACTACGCCATCACCGTGATGGTCCAGGGGCTCGATCTCGAATTCCTTGAGACCGCCAACTACTCCACCAGCGCCGGCTTTCCGGACATGGAGGCACGCCTGGACGCCTCGTCGGTGCGGCCCTGGCGAGATCGGCAGATCGGCCTCGCGCACCTGCACTTCGCCGACGGCCGAGACCTTCCGCTGGACTCCCGGCGTGCGTTAACGTCGGTTGTGGATAGGTGGAGAGCACGAGGGCTCTTCCCAGTGACGGGCTTCGAGATGGAGTTCTTCCTCCTTGAGCAGCGTTCACCCCTCACCAAACTCCCCGTGCCGGACCACCGCGTATACGGCATCGGTCCGGGGGCCGACCCGACAGGAACTCTCGAGAAGATCGTGGCACTCGCGCACGAATGCGAGCTGCATCCCGAAGGAGCCAACAGCGAGTTCACCCCCAGCCAAGTCGAGGCCTCACTTCACTACCAAGAGTCACTCGAGGCCGCCGATGCAGCCTTCCTGTTTCGCATTCTTGCTCGAGAGATCGCACGTGAGCGCGGAATCGACATCACTTTCATGGCCCGTCCCTTCAATGATGCCGTCGGTAGCGGTCTACATGTGAACACCAGCCTCAATGACGAGAGTGGGAAGAACGCGTTCATCGACGAATCCGATGCCGATGGCATCTCACCACTGATGAAGCACTTCATCGCCGGTTTGATCGACCACCATGAGGCGCTCGCGGCATTCGCAGGACCAACTGTCAATTCCTACAAGCGTCTGACGCCCGGGATGCTGTCGGGCTACTGGGCTAACTGGGGTTGGGACAACCGCATTTCGACGGTCCGCGTACCCGGACAGCGTGGTGCGGGGACCCGTGTCGAGCACCGAATGGCCGACGGCACCGCCAACCCACACCTGCTCACTGCCGCCATTTTGGCGGCCGGGCTGTCCGGGGTCGAGCGGGAACTCCCGTTGCCCGATCCTCAGGTGGGAGACGCCGATGCCGCGCCCAATACCGATCGCCACACCCCACACTCACTCACCGAGGCTCTTGATGCGCTGGAACGCGACGATGCACTGAAGGCCTTCTTCCATCCAGATCTGCTTGAGGTCTACATCGAACTCAAGCGCAAGGAGATCGAGCGATGGAATGCGACCGTTACGGATTGGGAACAGACCGAATACTCCCGCGTCTACTAAGCCTTCTCGCTCGCCACTTCGGCCAGCAGCCCGGTGAGTAACGCCGACAGCCCGGCCTCGAAAACGGCATTACTGGACGGATAGAGGGAGGACGACGCCGCCACGGTTGTGGGGAATCGTCGCGGATCGAGATTCCGGTAATCAGCGCGCCACTTCTGGTAGGTGGCGGTTCTGTCCGAACTGGCAGCAGCAAGCGGGGCATCCAGCCAGGCAGACCCCAGCGTGTATTCGATGATCGCGTGATAAGCGATCACTGCTCGGTCGGTGTCGAGACCAGCACGGTTAAGCGCATCGAGCACGATTTCAGTGATCCGTAGCTCGTTTTCCCTACGCGTGGGGCCGGCCGCGACAATGGGTAACACCACCGGACTCTCGATCAGCGTCGAGCGCAAGCGACCGCAAAGCCGGATGATGTCCGAGTAGGCATCCTGCGATGCCAGAAATCCCCGGGTTACCGGGTCCATTGATCGGTCGCCCACCTCCAGGAGCAGATCGTCCTTATCGGAGAAGTGCCGGTAGACGGCTGAGGGATCTACGCCCAATCGATCACCGAGGGCCCGCATCGTGAAGTCCGCCGAACCGCTTTCAGCCAACAGGGCCATGGCCGCATCACAGATAGCTTCACGAGACAGGCGTGCCGGTCGACCCATCCACTAAGCCTAGGCGAGCTAAGTAAGTCCTTCGTTTTCGTTCGCAAGCAAACGATCCCCCACTACGCTCTCCGAACATGAGTGAGTCCCGAGGTTTTCTCCCGCCCTACACCCCCGGAGGCGAATCTGCCCTAGTCCCCGACATGCCGTGGTACTACTCGGGCACCTTGTTGACGGTCGAGTATCGGACCGACGTCGACAAAGTCCGTGCGCTGTTGCCTCCTGATCTCGATCTCGCCGACGAGGATCCGGGTGCCGTCGCCTTGATCTGGGCCGACTGGCAATCGTGCAGTGCATCAAAGGCCGAACTTCTCGACCCTTCGCGATCGCAATATCTCGAGGCCTTCTTCGTCGTGAGATGCCAGTACCAGGGCGTTACGTACAGCAGGTGCGAACTCATCTGGGTCACGACGGATTTCGCCATCGGACGCGGCTGGTTCCAGGGATATCCAAAGAAGCTGGGCAGCATCTATGTGACTCGAGCCTTCAATCATGGAAAGGCCAGTCCGCGAGTGGCTCCGGGGGGAACCTTCGGGGCAAGCCTCGCGGCCTACGATCACCGATTGGCGTCGGCGAAGGTCACCCTCCGTGAGCCCAGTCCCACGAATGGATTCGTCAATGGGCATCCGATGGTCCATCACCGATTCATGCCTTCGATCACCGGCGCCGGCATGTCTTTGTCACAGATCGTCACGATGGGTGGAGTGGACGCGGATCTCGGCGAGCCGTGGGCAGGTGACGCGGAGATCGAGTTGCACGATTCACCCTGGGATAAGCCCGCATCACTCCTGCCCGTTCGGGAAGTGATCGGCGGCTACTACCGCGAGGTTGGTGTGACGTTTGCCGGTGGCACGTTGCTTGACGACTCCTCACAGGCCCGCTGACCCGGCCCACGCCTAGGCACACAACATGACCGCGCGCTTGGTGAGCGTTCTCACCGAGAATTGGACGTTGACAGATCCGCGCGATCTTCGAGATCTCGTACGCATGGCTCAGGAGGCCGAGGACGCAGGCTTCGACATGGTCATGGTGAGCGACCACGTTGTGATGGGCCCGTCAGCAGGTTCACAAGGTCGGATGGCCAACCCGCGCGACTATGCGATGCCTGGTAACCAAGATCCCGAAACGGCCTGGCCCGCGAGCCTGATTCTCCTTGCCGCGATCGCTGCCGCCACCGATCGCATCCGGATCGGCGCGGTTGCGCTCATCGCGCCGTTGCGCCATCCCCTCGCCTTGGCCAAGGACCTCGCGACACTGGATCTGCTATCCGAGGGTCGCCTCGTCGTTCAACCGACGGTGAGTTGGCACCAGGATGAATACCAGGCACTTGGCGTGGATTTCCGCCGGCGTGGCCAACTGCTAGACGAGCACCTCGCCATCTGGCGTGAGGTATGGGCTCACTCTCCCGCTAGTCATGCGGGTGAGCACTACTCATTCTCCGATGCGTTCGTCGACCCCAAACCGACCACTGCTGCTGGGCCGGCTCTGTGGTTCGGTGGTCAGGGCGTGCACCCCGCCATAGTCCGGCGACTGGCCACCTATGGCTCCGGCTACCACCCGCTTGGTCGGATCGAAAACGACCATCTGGATTCACTCAGTGCGGCCCTTGAGCCCCACGGGAAATCAACGCAGGACTTCGAGCTCGTCGGAGGAACCCGGGTGGAGTTCCCGAGTGACAACGCGTGCGCGCCCCTAGAGCCGGCGCTCGAGGAGATTCCGCGTCAGATGCAGTTTGGCGTTGGGACGTTCTGCATCAAACCATCAATCTTCATCGACGATCGGTCAGCCCACTCGGCATTCTGCAGGGACGTCGTCACTCGAGTGGAGCAGTTGACCGGCTAGTCACGATCAGTAGTCCTCGATGTACTCCTCGAGTTCCCAATCGGTCACGTCGCGGGTAGCCGGGTCGGCGACTTCCGCGTTGTATCTCTCGAGTTCGTCCCGTTTCAATGTCACGAACGTTTGAACGAAGACATCGCCCAACTTGTTCGTCATGACCTCGTCTGCCGCCAGCGCATCAAGAGCCGCCTCAAGCGTCATCGGCAGGACATCTGCCGATTCATCCTCGTAGGTCCAACCCTCAAGCGGTGCCGGCGGAGTGAGCCCCTTCTCGATTCCGTCGAGAGCAGCCGCAAGGACTGCGGCTGCAACCACGTACGGGTTCGCAGCGGCATCCCCGATCCGCAATTCCAGACGCGTTCCATGGCCCCGCTCAGGTGGAATTCGAATCATCGTGCTGCGGTTGTCCAGACCCCAATTCGAGCGATACGGAGCCAACGTGTCGGGACCGAGCCGCTTGAAGGCGTTGATGGAGGGGTTTGTAAACGCCGAGAGGGCATCCGCGTGCGCGATGATCCCGGCAATCATGGACTCTGCCGTCGCGCTGAGTCCGGCTCCGCCATCGTGCATCTGGTTCTCACCGTGACTGTCGACCACAGAGAAGTGAACGTGGAAACCACTGCCCCCTTCGTCGTTCCACGGCTTGCCCATGAACGTCGCGTTGACTCCAGCGCGATGTGCGATGTCCTTCACCGCAGTCTTGAAAATGAACGTCCGATCTGCGGCATCGAGCGCATCGGAATGCCACAAGTTGATCTCGTATTGGGACGGTGAGAACTCGTGGTTGCCAGCGAAGGCACCGATGTTCAACTGATCGATCATCCGCAGCATGTGCAAGAACAGGCCCTCATGATCGACGATGCTGCCGGTCATGTACACCCGACCGGTCTTGTTGAGAACGCGCTCCCAGGAGCCCTCCGGGCGGTGCGCGAAGTAGAACTCCAATTCCGGACCGATCACTGGAGACAGGTTTCGATCACCGTACGCGGCAAGGACCGACCGCAGGACCGACCGTGGGGCTACCGGGCTGTCTTCACCGCTGGGCTCGAAGCTGTCAGCTACCACGTAGGCGACACCGGGCTCCCACGGAATCGGGCGGATGGTCGACGGATCGAGTCGAGTCACCAGATCGGGGAGCCCATCCGAGATGCTGCCGTGCCCATCCAAGACTCCACCGCGGGTGTTGGTGACCCAGACGCCTTGACAGAAGGCCGGGCCGTTGCTTCCGGCGCGCTCCAATTGCGAGACCAGGAGGTCTTTTGAGCGCGGAATGCCCAAGACATCGCTGTAGATGAGTCGGACAACGTCGATTCCGTCGTCCTGCAAGCTTTGGCGGACTTCGGCAAGACCGTGGTGCATGGACTCCCCAATTCACATTGATCGTTTGCTACCCAACGATTTTGGGATACTAGTGTGCCCAGACCGAGCGCAGGAGTGAAATGAAGGCCCTTTTTATCGAGCACGATCACACCAGCCCCCCTGGGCCAATCGGCGATGCCTTCGCCCGCCGGGGCTACGAGATCCACGAGATGGTGATCGTCTCGGGGGAGAACTACTACTCCCCCAACGTCGAATTCACTTTTCCATCTCTTGACAAGTACGACGTCCTCGTCCCGATGGGTTCACCCTGGGGTGCCTGGGATGATGCCACCATCGGCAATTGGCTGGTCCCTGAGCTCGAATGGCTTCGCGAGGCCGACCGCCGCGGTGTTCCGGTCCTCGGAATCTGCTTCGGTGGCCAGTTGCTTGCCCGTGCCCATGGTGGTTCCGTCGGGCCCGCTCCCTCATGCGAGATCGGCTGGAGTGTGTTGCACACCGACGAGCCCGACCTCGTCTCGGCCGGTCCGTGGTTTCAGTTTCACTACGACCGCTGGGAACTCCCGCCCGACGCACACGAAATAGCTCGGACGAGCCGCGCTTCACAAGCGTTCACCTTGCGAAGGAACCTTGCCCTGCAATTCCATCCGGAACTGACTCCTCACGAACTGCAGTTGTGGCTGGACACCGATGGGTACGCACATGTGGAGCGCGATGGCCAGAGTCCTGAGGCGCTCATGGCGCACACGCGTGCTGAGGAGGGCGCGGCGGGTAAACGGGCCGACGCGCTGGTGGGTGCCTTCCTCGAGCGAGTTGCGCCTGGCTAGCGGCGGGTCACCTTCACGGGGAAGCGCTTGATTCCGTGTACGAAGTTCGACCGCAAATAGTCGATCGATCCATCGTGTGCGATTTCGATGTCTCGGGAGAGCAGATCCTCGAACATCACCCGGATTTCTAGACGCGCTAGCGAGTTGCCCAGGCACATGTGTGGACCGCCGCGGCCGAAGGACATGTGCTCGTTGGGATGGCGCTGAACATCGAATCGGTAGGGGTCTTCGAAGATGTCGAAATCACGGTTGCCCGAGGCGAACCACACGACAACTTTGTCGCCAGTTTTGATGGTTCGGCCGCCAAGTTCGGTGTCTTTGGTCGCAGTACGACGGAAGTGATAGACCGGGCTGGCGTAACGAAGGAATTCCTCAACAGCCCATTCGATCTTGCTCGGATCCTCGCGAAGGATCGCCATCTGATCTGGATGATTGATCAGATGATTCATCGTGTGCGAGATCGTGTGGCGCGTGGTCTCGTTACCTGCGACCACCAGAAGCAGGAAGTAGTTGCGGAAATCACAATCATCGACGGGAACACCATCAATGGGAGTGCCATTCACCAACTTCGAGACGAGGTCGTCCCCCGAGCCACCACGGCGCTCGTTCGCAAGAGCGAATCCGTATTCGAACACTTCGAGGGCCGCCGGAGAACGGAATGGGAGGTCACGATACTTCTCACTCTCCGGATCGGATGCCAGGACATCTGCACTCTCGGGGTCGGTATTTCCCACCATTCGATTGCCCCACTCGATCAACTGATTCGTGTCGTCCTCGGGCACTCCCAATAGTCGCGCGAGAACTCTGATCGGAAAGTCAGCGGCAACCTCGTCCACGAAGTCGAAACGCTCCTTGGCGAGGGCGACGTCGAGAGTGTTCGCGGTGACCCCTCGCAAGAACGACTCGTAGACAGTCAGTGCCTTCGGGGTGAATGCCGGCTGCAGCAGTTTGCGAAGCGCGCGGTGTCGGGTTCCATCGCGCTCGAGCATCGACTTGCGAATCTCGATCTGACTCTGGTCGAGTTCCTCGAGGTTCACAGCACCCACTTCACTGGAGAACGTCTCGGTGTCGCGCAGAACCTCGACGATGTCGTGGTAGCGGGTTACTGCCCAGAAACCCTTGTTCGGTGCTTCTTCCTCATTCCATGACACTGGATCCGAGGCGCGAAATTCATCGAACGTCGCCCACGGGGCGCCGTCGGCGAACAGATCAAGGTTGGCGAGGGTCACAGTCGTGGCCGTGGACAAGGGGACCTCCCGAGTGAAACTAATCGTTTGGGCCCAAATTATCCGGGCCAGAACGATTCGATGCAAGGACTTTGGTCATTCGACTACCGTGACTCCCGGAAGGAGGCCACATGGCCGGACATCACACCCTAAGCGAAACCGAATCAGCAGTCTCGGCTCGCCTCGGGGACTTGGACCTGGATTTCGAGGCCATGGCCGTCGCCTCCAATCTGTTCCGAGCAGCCAACGCCGTTCGCAATCACCTCGAGCGCACCGTCCTGGCCCGGGCGGATCTCACCTGGACGGCGTTCGTGGTCTTGTGGGTCACCTGGATCTGGGAACCCATCGAAACCCGCCAGATCGCAGCAGAGGGCGGCTTCTCAAAAGCAACGCTCAGCGGTGTCCTCACTACGCTCGAAAGCCGAGGACTGCTCGAGCGAACCCGCGGTAAATCCGATGGTCGTCTGGTGGACGTCTCCTTGACCCCGTCAGGGAGACGACTCATGAAGCGCCTGTTTCCCGACTTCAATACCGAAGAGCGGAACGTCACTCGATTCCTCAGCAGCGCGGACAAGCAGCAGGCAACCGGATTCCTGCGCGAGTTGATCCGCGCCGTCGAGAAGGAGGGGACGATCTCCGTTCCACCTACCCGAAGCGCATGAGCACCTTCACCGAATCCATCACCGTCGAGGACCTCGAGTCCGACCCTTACCCCATCTACGCCCGCCTCCGAAGCGAGGAACCGCTCGCGTGGGTCCCCGCGGTGAATCTGTGGCTCGCTACCTCCGCGGACGCCGTGGACCTCGTCGCAACCCGAACGGACTTGTTCAGCGCGGTGGTGGACGGCTCCCCGTTGGATCTGTCCTTCGGTGGACCCACCATCTTGACCGTAGACGGCGATGACCATCTCGATAAGCGCCGCAGCCTCGACACCAAGTACCGACCACGCACCGTCGAGGGGTACATCGACGCGCTCGTCCAACCCATCGCCGACGATTACCTAGCCCGCATCCTCGACCGCGCTGACCGCAGAGCCGAACTCGTGGCCGACTACTTCGAGCCCATCTCGGTCCTGAGCCTGGGCGCCGTCTTGGGGCTCGGCCACCTATCGGCTGACACGTTGCGCGAGTGGTTCCACGGGCTGGCGATGGGAGCGATCAACTTCGAACGCGATCCAGAAAAACAAGCGATCAACGACGCCACCGCCTCAGCCATCGACACCGAGCTCAGGCCGTACATGGAGCATTTGCGCCTCGAGCCCGACGACTCGACCATCTCTCACATGCTGACGACCGGTCGGCCCGCCGGTGAGCCTCGCACGGTGGACGAGGTCCTGCCGTCGTTGAAAGTGATCATCCTCGGGGGCATGCAAGAACCGGGCCATGGGGCCGCATCGTGCCTGTATGGACTGCTCGCAGACCGCGAGCAGTGGGAGTTGGTCCTCGCCGAACCCGAGCGCTGGGACGATGCGGTGCACGAAGGATTGCGCTGGGTAGCCCCGATCGGCACCCAGACCCGTCAGGCGCGGGTGGACGTCGAGTTCCAAGGCATCACCATCCCTGCGGGCTCCCCGGTGGGGGCCGTCGTCGCCAGCGCCTGCCACGACGAATCTCTCTTCGCCAACCCCGGCATCTTCGACATCCGCCGGACCCGGCGGCCTAATGCGGCATTTGGCCTAGGGCCGCATTTCTGTGCCGGCCATGCCTTCGCCCGGGGTCAGGAGAGGATCGCCCTGCAAACCCTGGCCGAGGCACTCCCGGGGCTCACCCTGGATCCCGGCGATGAGGTTCGGATGCGGGGCTGGGAATTTCGGGCCCCCGAAGCCCTGCCGGTTCGCTGGTAGCCCTTTCGCGAGCCGCCGCTATTCGTTAGGCTCCGAACGAAATTGGCACGGACGACGGGCACGGTCAACCGGCCCTAACGATGGGATTTCCATGGATGTTGTGACGGTCGCTGGCGTCGAGGTGGACACGCGCCACTGGATCGGCGGAAGCCGAGTCTCCTCCCCGGAGACCTTCGTCGACGTCTCTCCCATCGACAACCAGGTGATCGCTGAGATCCATCGCGGTGGCACCTCCGAGGCCGACGCTGCAGTGACTGCGGCAGTTGCCGCATTCACCGAGTGGTCCCGCTGGAGCCCCAGCGAGCGCGCGGTCGTCCTGCGCCGACTCGCCGATCTCGTCGAGGAAAACGTCGAGTCCTTGTCCCAACTCGAGACGCGCGACAACGGATCCCTCTTGCGCTCGCATCGCCGCGGCGTCATGCCCCGGGTGGCGATGAACATCCGGTTCTTCGCCGATTACGCAGTCGAGAAACTCACGTACCCAGTGTGGGAGACCCGCGAACACGAAAACCACGTCTCATGGGATCCATCCGGGCCAACGGTGATCATCACGCCCTGGAACGCGCCTTTGATGCTTGCCACCTGGCGTATCGGACCCGCGCTCGCCGCCGGAGACACCGTCATTCTCAAGCCACCGGAGTGGGCTCCCCTGACCGCGTCGTATTTCGCCGATCTCACCAAACAGGCCGGACTACCCGACGGGGTATTCAACGTGGTTCAAGGTCTTGGACCTGAGGCAGGTGCCGCGCTCACATCCGATCCCCGGGTGGCCCGTATCTGCTTCACCGGATCGGTTCCCACCGCAAAGCTCGTGGCCAAGGCCGCCGCTGAGAACCTAATTCCGTGTTCATTCGAACTTGGCGGAAAGTCACCCACCGTCGTATTAGACGACGCGGACCTTGATCTTGCGATCGATTTAGCGATTGAGCAATACGACAACGCCGGGCAAGTGTGCCTCGCGGGGACACGCCTACTCGTCCAGGAAAGCATCGCAGACGCGTTCGCAGAGCGCTTCGCTGAGCGCGCAGCCCAGATCCGGCAAGGCGATCCTCGCGAGGAGGACACGCAGATAGGTCCGAACATCCATCTCGAGCATGTCGCCCGCATCCAAGGCTTCGTCGATCGCGCGGTGTCCGATGGCGCAACCGTCGAATACGGAGGAAGCGTTCACGGCGAACTAGGTCCGCACTACTTCACCCCCACACTCATCCGCGACGCCGAATCAGGCAGCGAAATCCTCCGCGAAGAAGTGTTCGGGCCGGTTCTCACGATGCAGACATTCGCCACCGACGAACAGGGACTCGCGCTCGCGAACGGAACCGACTACGGCCTTGCCGCATGTGTCGTCACGGGAAGCAGGGCGCGCGCTGAAGAATTCTGCAAGCACTTGGTCGCCGGCACGATCTGGGTCAACTGCTTCTTCGTGCGTGATCTTGGAGCACCGTTCGGTGGCTCTAGGAAATCCGGTATCGGCCGCGAAGGTGGCCACTGGTCATTCGATTTCTATGCAGACGTCAAGAACACGGTTTACGCGCCGAGCGGTTGGAAGGAATAGGGATATGGGTGAAGTTGTAGGAGCGGCGCTCCTGGCACACGTACCGACGATCATGCTGCCGGAGAACATCCGCAAGGAATTGAACGAAGGTCATGAAATCTCACTCGTTCCGGGCCTTCGGAACCTCCGCAAGGACAAGTTCGAAACCCTGGATTACGACACCGTGATCGTGATGGACTCCCATTGGGCCACCACCGTGGAGTTTGTCGTCACGGCTCAGGATCGTCGCGCCGGATTGTTCACGTCCGAGGAACTTCCCCGCGGCATGACACGAATCCCATACGACTTCCCCGGTGATCCGGAGCTGGCCCAAGCGATCCAAGAAGAGGGGCCCGGCGCCGGAACGTGGATGACCGCCATCGACGACCCGTACCTGCCGATCTTCTACGCGACGATCAACCTGTGGGACTTCCTTGGTCGTGGACTCGATGACAAGCGATGGATATCCATCAGCGTGTGCCAAACGGGTGATAGCGAAGACTTCCTGCGTGCAGGGCGGGCAGTCAAGGCGGCAATCGAGAAGACCGACCGCAAGGTGCTCCTGATCGCCTCAGGTGCGCTGTCGCACACCTTCTGGCCACTTCGGGAGATTCGCGACCACGAAGCCAGCGATCCGAAGCACATTTTCACGCCCGAGGCCTACCAAGCGGATATGCAGCGTCTGGACTGGTTCGCCCGGGGCGACCACAAGTCGGTGATCGACACCATGCCGGATTTCCTGCAGTACAAGCCGGAAGCGCGCTTCGCGCATTACCTGATGATGATGGGAGCTCTCGGGGAAGGCGACGTCATTGCTCCCGGTGAGCTCTATAGCCAGTACGAGAACTCGGTTGGCACGGGTCAAGTCCACGTGTGGTTCGAACGACCCGAAGCCGGCTGGACGGCCGGCCAGGAGAAGGTGGGCGCGGCATGAGTGAGTTCCGACGAATCTTGGTGGACGGCTATCCCTGCACCGTCACACGGGAAGGAGACAACCTCGTTGCCGGAGACGGCCGAGTGGTCCCGATTGCGGAGGCTGTGCATTTGCCCCCTGTGGAGCCAAGCAAGATCATCTGCGTTCACCTGAACTACTCCTCGCGTACCGAGGAGTTCATGACCAAGTTGCCATCGGCCCCCACGTACTTCCACAAACCCATCACCGCACTGAATTCCCACGACGCTGCCGTGGTGCGGCCTGATGGATGCAAGTGGTTGAACTACGAGGGCGAGATCGTCATCGTGATCGGTCGCACCTGCCGCAATGTCTCACCCGAGGAGGCTGGCGATTACATCCTCGGCTACACGGTCGGCAACGACTACGGGCTGCATGACTTCCGGGACACCGATGCCGGGTCGATGCTGCGCGTCAAGGGCTCGGACACGCTCGCTCCGATCGGTCCCGGCGTAGTCACCGACTGGGACTTCCGTGGCAAGCGCATTCGCACGATCGTCAACGGTGAGGTCAAGCAAGATGCCTCGACCGACGAGATGGAATGGGACACGAACTACCTCGTTGCGGACATCGCGAGAACTATCACCTTGGAACCCGGTGATCTCCTCTTCAGTGGAACACCCGCCAATTCACGGACCGTCTACCCAGGCGACGTCGTCGAGGTGGAAGTCGAAGGGCTCGGAACACTGCGCAACCACATCGTCGCAGGCCCGACCGCCATCCGGACGGATGTCGGCGCCCAGCCAACCGAGAGCGAGGAAGTCATCTCCACCGCCCAGGGTGGCGATTGGGAATTTCGAGGGATCCGCACACCGTCCAAGGATCTTTACCCGTCCTTGGTCGAAGAGAAGTAATCCCCTTACCTCCGAATCAACACACTGATACTGACCAAAGGAGCGAAATGATTCAGATCACCGTCGACATGGATAAGTGTCAGCACTACGGACAGTGCTGCTTTGAGGCCGAGGATGTCTTTCAACTCGACGACGACGGCAAGTTGCAGTACGTCGCCGAGGTTGCCGATGAACGCCGTGATGACGTAGAGAGCGCCGCCGACGTGTGCCCAATGCAGGCGATTTCTTTCGTCGAGTCATGAGTACAGACCAGGTAGTCATCGTTGGTGCAGGCCTCGGTGGCCTACGCGCCGCTGAGGCACTCCGCGGAGCGGGGTACGAAGGACACCTGGTCATCGTGGGCGAGGAGCCACATCTGCCCTACAACAGACCACCCCTGTCGAAAGAGGCACTCGCGGGCGGAGTCGACGTCGAGGATCTCCACTTCCGACGGCGTTCCTCGATCGACGACGTCGAGTGGCGACTCGGTTCCGGCGCCACCTCCGTCGATCTCACGGAACGAACGGTCTGCCTGGAAGACGGGAGCGTTCTGCCCTTCGCTGGGCTGGTGGTGGCAACCGGTATCCGGCCACGGCGACTTCCCATTCCCGGACCGACGGAAGGTCGGTTCCTCCTTCGCAATGCCGACGACGCAGCTGACCTGCGGGCAGCCCTCGGCCCCGGCAGCCGCCTGGTCATCATGGGCGCCGGCTTCATCGGGTGCGAGGTGGCAGCGACTGCTCGCAAGCTCGGGGCCGACGTTGACGTAGTGGCGTTGGACGACGAACCCATGGTCCGGCCACTCGGTCCGAAATTTGGTGCGGCGATGCGCGCTCGACACGAAGCACAGGGTGTCGCGTTCCACTTGGGACGCACCGTTGCGGAATTCCTTGGCGACGACCGCGTTACCGGCGTTCGATTGGATGACGGCACCGAGATTCCCGCGACGATCGTGTTGGAAGCCGTCGGTTCGGTTCCGAATGTGGAGTGGCTCGAGGGTAATGGCCTCGACCTCGTCGACGGCGTCCTCGTCGACGAGGCCCTGCAGGTGATCGGCTCTGCCGCACCCGTCGTGGCGGTCGGAGACATCGCGCGCCATCCCAATGCGCTTTTCCCAGGTGGGCCCTGGCGCATCGAGCACTGGAACATGCCGACGGAGATGGGGCGCCATGCAGGTCGCACGTTGGCCGACGAGCTAGCCGGAGCCGAACCCCACGGAGGCCCGTTTTCCGCGTTGCCCTCGTTCTGGAGTGATCAATACGACCTGAACATTCAGTCGTACGGGATGCCGAGTCTTGGCGAGCCTGTCCTCGTCGATGGCGACTGGGACGGGGACTGCATCGTTGAGTACCGCAGGGACGGGGAACTCGTGGGTGTTGTCGGCGTCAACCGGAGCAAGGACCTCATGGACTACCGAAAGCAGTTGCTCGCCCGTCAACAGTGACCAAACCGTGACCGAATCAAGGACCCGACGCGATGTCTGGAACGTCCAAGATGTGTGGACGTGAGGAAGAAGTTTCTCGGGCTCGGCGTTGCCGCGCTTGCACTAGGCATGGTTGCCGGGTGTGGCAATACAAGCGTCGATTACGCCGAGCCATCCGGAGTCTCGGCCGAGTCCGCATCGATGGATGATTCTGCGAGTGTCCGGATGGGCGAGCAGATCATCCGAACCGCGAACGTCACGATGGAGGTCGATGACGTTTCGACCTCGATGTCCGACATCGAGGATGCGGCCTCGAATCTCGACGGATTCATCCAAAACCAGAGCGTCTACGGAAACGACGACGACGCCAGCGCGAGCCTCACCATTCGGGTTCCGGCCGTCAACCTCGACGCACTCCTGGATTCGGTGGCCATGCTCGGAGAAGTCCAGAGCAGCACCATCGACTCACAGGACGTAACCGTGGAAGTGATCGACGTGGAAGCGCGTATCGCCACCCTCGAGCAGTCCATTGCCCGACTTGAGGAACTCCAGCGCCAGGCGGAGTCGGTCGCCGATCTGATTGCTGTAGAAGGTGAGCTCGCCAATCGTCAGGCCGAGTTAGAGTCCTTGACCGCTCGACGTGACTACCTCACCCGGCAGGTGGAGATGTCAACCGCCTACATCTATTTAGACCAGCGCGACGTGGGACCCGGAGTATCACCGGACTTCTTGGGCGGGCTAGAAAACGGTTGGAATGCGTTCCTGTCGTTGACCGCCGGAGCCATCATCGCAGTCGGATTCCTTATCCCCTTCCTTGCCATCGCGGGATTCATTACCGTCATCGTCTTCGTGATCATCGCCATCGCGCGATCACGCAATAAGAAACCGGAGAAATCATGATTACCCATGCATCCCGCGTAGCCACCGTCCTCGCTGCGATCGTCCTCGGTGCTGCTGCACTGGCCGGGTGCTCATCAGGCACTGACGATTCCAGCGCAGCCAACGTGCCGACACCGAGCAAGGAATCCAGCCAAAGTGCGGAAGAGGAAACGGATATGAACATCACCCCCGAGCAGGTGACCTTCCTCGAAGAGCTCATCGCCGAGCCGACGCCGCAGGACGAGGCGACCACCGCAATCGAAGAAGCCGGCTACGTCTGGCGGTTAGGAACTATTGACGGCGAGCCTCAGGCAGTCACGATGGACTATCGAACCGACCGTCTGACTCTCACCGTCGATAACGGCCTCGTCACCGACGGTTCTTGGGGCTAATCGCGCGGACCCCCACGGAAGGGACCACCTCGGGGCCGTTCGTCGGACTGGGAAAAGCCGCCGGGGCCACTGTTGGAATCGGGTGCGGTGGCGCGGCCGAGTCCGATGCCAATGAAGATTCCGATAAGCAGCACCAGGACACCGATGAGAATCGATGTCGATCGAGCACGCCCCTTCTTTCCACGCTTGGCCAGGAGTGCCACCAATTCATCGCCCGAGCTGCTTGCTTGGTCGACAGCCTGGGCTTCGCTCATCTGCTGATCCTCACTCATGTCGCAACGCCTCGATTGGTCGTAGGGATGCCGCTCGCTTGGCGGGATAACTGCCGAAGAACAAACCGATGGCCACGCTGATTACGTAGGCACCGACGACGGAGATAGGAACCACCGACGGGGAGATTCCGGCCACTTCCACCTGGGCGATCAGGATGGCTATACCCACACCCGCGGTGGCTCCGAAGAGCGATAGAACTGTAGCTTCGAGCAGAAATTGCAAAAGGATGAACCGACGGGATGCTCCGATCGCCTTTCGGATACCGATCTCCCGGGTTCGCTCCGTTACTGAGACCAGCATGATGTTGGTGATGCCGATGCCCCCCACGAGAAGACTGATCGCTCCTACGGCACCCAGGAGAGCGGTGAATACCCCGAGCGCTGTATTGGCGGTCTCCAGCAAGCTGGCTTGATTGAAGACCTCGAAGTCTCGCGTTCCTTCCTCGGTACCGTGTCGTTCATCGAGGATCGAGATGATCTGTTCCTCCGCGAAGCCGGTGGTTTCCGAGGACGTCGCCTGCACCGAGATGGAACTGACCTGGCCATAGCCGGTGATCGAGTTCTCAACGGCCGAGAGCGGAGCGATCACGATGTCGTCGGGGTTTGTAAAGGATGCTCCCTTCTCTTCTTGCACTCCGATGATGGTGAATGGCGCACCGTTGCAGGACACACGTTGACCCAGCGGATCGGAATCAGGAAAGAGTTCTTCAGCGACCGTGCTACCAATGACCGCGATTCTCCTCGCTGATAACTCATCGGCATTAGAGAAGTACGCACCCTCGGCTACCGGTGAGTTAGTAATCTCAAAGTACGACGGCCATGTCCCGACCATCTGCGTCGAGTAGCTGAGGTCACCAACAGCGCAAGTGACCGCGGCTCGCTTCTCAGGCGCCGCTCCCGCTACATCCGGCGCCGCTATCGGATCGTTCAGCGCTGCAGCATCCTCGGCCGTCAAGTCCTGAATCGATGGGTTGACAACCTCACCGCCGCGATTGGGATTGTCTGGAGTCACGGTCAGTAGGTTGCTTCCCAATGACTGGATGCTCGAGGTCACCGAATTGGAGGCTCCCTGCCCGAAAGCCACGAGGATGATTACTGCAGCAACACCGATCATGATGCCCAACGTGGTCAAGATTGATCGGAGTCGATTGGCCACGATCGCTTGCCAACCGCTGCGTAGTGCTTCGACGAGGATCATCGCATCACCGCCAGAACATCGGACTCGATCCGACCGTCGCGAAGCGTGATGACTCGATCTGCCCGCGCGGCGACGTCGTCTTCATGCGTGATGATCACGATGGTTTTGCCTTCATCATGGATCTCGTCGAGCAGATCAAGGACATCTGCGGTCGACTTTGAATCGAGGTTTCCGGTTGGCTCATCCGCCAACATCAAGGATGGTTCCATTGCCAGCGCGCGTGCCACGGCTACTCGCTGCTGCTGACCACCGGACAGTTCATTGGGCTGATGGTGCGATCGATCCCCGAGCCCTACCTTCTCTAGGGCCGTCAGCGCCCGACGCCTGCGCTCGGATCGGCGGACTCCTCGATACATAAGCGGCAGTTCCACATTGGCTACCGCGCTCATCCGGGGAATGAGGTTGAACGCTTGGAAGATGAAGCCGATCCTGCGGTTACGGACTAATGACAGTGCGTCGTCGTCGAGATCACCGATATCCACGCCGTCGATCTCATAAACGCCAGACGTGGCAACGTCCAACGCACCGATAATGTTCATTAATGTCGACTTACCGGACCCAGACGCACCCATGATCGCGACGTACTCGCCAGGTTCAACCGTCAGCCAGACACCATCAACAGCCCGGACCTCGGCTTCACCCTCGCCGTAGATCTTGGTGATGTCCTGCATGTGGACGACGGGGGTCACTACTCCCCGCCTCCACCGAACGGACCGTCTGGATCGGAGTCACGACCCGATCCGGGAACCCCACCCTCGGGGAAGGACAGATCATCCGCCGATGGAATGACCAAGACGGCACCCTCGTCAATACCGGCGGTTACCTCGGTGCCGTTGTCCCCCTGCAGGCCGAGCGTCACCCGAACCGGCGTGGCCTGGCCGTCGGGTCCTCGCAACAGAACCGACGCGGAGTCGCCAGAGCCCGTGATGGCACCCTCCGGTACCACGAGGACATCCGTCGCTTCAGCGACGAGCACCGCTACCGATGCGGTCATTCCTTCGCGAACAGCTTCCGGAGCGTCCGGAACCTGAATGCGGACCCGGTAGGTAACCAGCCCCGTTGAACCTGTGGTCGCCACCGGATCGATCGCAATGACGGTTCCTTCTGCCTGTGCACCAGCGAGGGCGTCGAATGTCACCATGGCCGGAGCACCAACGCGCACCCCGGAGGCATCGGATTCCGCGAAATCCGCGACGACTTCCAAGGGACCGTCCGGGAGGATCGTGATGCCGCCTGTGGCACCTGCTGCAGTTGCCAGTTCACCGACCACGTACGGCACTTGGCCAATAACACCGGCCAGCGGCGCCACGAGCGATGTGTCGTTGACCGCTTGCTCGGCGACGGCGACACCGGCCTGTGCGGCAGCGATCGCCGCCTGGGCCGAGGTGAGTTCTTCACCATCGGGAAGTTCGACGGTCTCGCGAGCAGCAAGCACCGAAGTCAAAGCCGACTGTGCACTGCGAATCGACTGCTCGCCGGCCACCTTGCCCTGCTCGTAGACCCGTTCGGCCGTTTCCAGAGCTTGGCGGGCCGAGCGAACCGCATCGTCGCCGGCTTTGCGAAGGTCCGTTTGCGCTTTTTGCAGCGCAACATTCGCGCTGGCGAGACTCAACGACGCCGTCTGCTGAGCCTGCTGGTCGACCAAGAGGCCGGTGGTCCTGGCGCGGACGGCATTGTCATACGCCTGGCGGGCAGTGACCGTTGCCGTTTGAGCGCTGGTGCACACCGAGGTACCTGAGCCAGCGCCATCACAGGCACTGTTTTCTTGGTTTTGGCGCTGCGTGAGTAGCTCACCAGCCTGGTTAACCGTGATGTCATAGCCGATCGCGTTGTTGGCCGCGTTCTCCACAGCGGTGTCGAAGGCACGTTGCGCCGAGTCGACGCTGGCCTGCGTTGCTCTCAGCTGTGTTTGAGCCGACGGATTGGGGCACAGATTGTTGTTCGGATCTAGACAGCTCTCGTCCCAGAGGTCCTGCGCGACGGCAAGTGACTCCTGGGCCTGATCGACCGAGAGATTGTTGCCCTTGTTCGTCTGCTTCGCGATCCGCTTGGCATCGGCAAGGGCAGCGCTCGCGCTCGAGATTGACGCATCGCTGGACGCAGCACCCTGCACCGCTTGTGCAAGGCTCGACTCTGCAGACGTAAGTTGCTGGAGGGCAGTTGTGTCGTCGACGGTGGCGAGCACATCTCCGGGTACGACGGAATCACCAGGCTCAACGTCGACCGATGTGACGTTGTCAGCCGACGTGAAGGCGAGCTCGACCACACCGGCTCGCTCGACCGTTCCACTCGCGGTGACGGTCGAGGAGACATCTCCGCGCGTTGCCGTCACGGTGCGTTGATCGACCGGCTCCTCGCCAGGCCTCAGCGAAACCACGATTAGACCGAGGACGCCGACGATTACTGCGCCGATAGCCACATTCACCCACAGGGTGCGACGTTTCATGCAATGAGCCTGCCTGATGTAGGCCAGAACGTCACCTCAGGGGTGTTCGGATCGCGTTAATTGTGGATAACCGATTCCGGAAATACCGGACTGCATGGCCCGATCACGCACACTCTGGAGCATTTTCAAACGCCTGGGAGAGTGGTCCGCCGGATTTCTTGCGAACCTCATTCACGATCGTCAGAGCTTCCGAGGCGTCGTTGTAGGCGGACTGGGCCGCGGCGATGGCCTGGACCGCGGCCACCCCGGCAAGAAGGACATTGTTCGCCTCCGTCGCATTCCGCAATTGCTCCACGGCTTCGTTCGCGGATTCCTGGGCGGATCCGACAAGTCCATCGACTTCGCCTACGAAAGTGCTCACCTCAGGCGAGTCCTCGGGGACCGAGCGCACCACGGCAAGGAGATCGTCGACCCCGCGTTGGATGACCTCAACTTCACCTTCGACCTGAGCCCTGAGTTCGGGGAGTTGATCAAGACCGGCCTGCGGATCCACGTTGAGGCCCAGCGCCACGCTCGCCACCTGCAATTCCAGGAGATCGCGGGCCTGGCACACATCTCCCGCCCAATCGGTCAGCGTTCGCGCTGTTACCTCCGGGCTCGGTGTCGGCGTGGCTACGGATTCAGCATCAGAGTGCGACGACGAACACGCGGAAAGGCCGATCACTACAACGCAACACGCAGCGACGGCTTTCAGCGTGATGGTGAATTGACTCGACTTATTGGGAAGACTCATCGACACCCCTGACGAGGGCGTAGACATGTGTCCTGAGCTCTGCGAATCGATGGTCATTCCGAGTCTCGATTTGGGATCGGGGGAAAGGAATGTCGACGGTAACCACCTCCCGGACTTTAGCCGGCTTGCCATAAAGGACGACGATCTCGTCGCTGAGGTAAACCGCCTCATCGATATCGTGCGTCACCATCAGGGTAGTTATACCGAAATCAGACCGAACCTTAAGAACCAGATCCTCGAGATCAAACCGGGTTTGAGCGTCGACAGAAGCGAACGGCTCATCCATGATCAAGAGTCCCGGGCGAACAGCAAGCGCGCGAGCAATAGCGACTCTCTGCTGCATACCGCCAGACAGTTGCCAGGGGTAACTCTTTTCGGTTCCTTCGAGGCCAACCTCCAACAACGACTCGGAAATGCGCGTGCGCTGCTCATCCTTCGTCAGTTTCGATCGTCGAAGCGGAAGTGCGATGTTCTTCTCCACCGTGAGCCACGGCATGAGCGACCGCGTGTAGTCCTGAAGAACAACGGCAAGGCCTTCTGGCGGTCCAGAAATCTGCTGGTCTTGAACCTTGATGGTGCCGCTCACCGGCTTGGTCAGCCCGGTGAGAATCCGCAAGAGCGTTGTCTTGCCCACTCCTGATGGACCAACGATCGCGACGAAATGACCCGGTGTCACCGTGTAGTTGACACCATCAAGGACATCTTTCTGGCCCTCAGGCGTCGCGAAAGACATGCTGACGTTCTCAATAGAGATTTCCGTGCTCATACCCATACTCCTCTATGCCAGCTTCTTCTGGCCGACGTACCACGACAGCATGATTCGTTGAACAACATCGAAGATCAGGTTGATCCCGTATCCGAGGAGCCCCATCAGGATCACACCGGTCCAGGCATCAAGGATCATGAAGCTGTCGGCTGCTATCAATGTGAATGCGCCCATGCCGAACCCAGCACCCAAATACTCCGAGGCAATCGTGACAATGAAGGCAACCTGCAAACCCAACTGAAGTCCCGAGAAGATCATCGGCAATCCCGCCGGCATCCTGACGCGCCATAACACCTGACTGGGAGTCAGACGCATGGTCTTGGTCGTGTCGAGTAAGACACGGTCGGTAGACCGAACGGCCTGAATCGTTGCCAACAGAATCGGGAAAAGAGCCGATACGGAAATGGCGGCGATTCTCATCTGCATTCCGAGGCCGAAAATGACGATGAAGATGGGAACCGTCGCAACGGGAGGAATGGAACGGATGAAGTCCGCCACAGGCTCGATATACGATCCCAACGTCTTACTCGCGCCGATGTAGGCGCCCAACACGAGCCCGACGACAACCGCGATCGCATAGCCGATGAACAAGTTCCTTAGCGAAGGAACCGCGTTGATCACAAACTGATCAGAGAACCAGATGGTCGTGAACTGCTGCCAGATCACACTCAGGGGCGGGAAGAAAGGGTTCGAGGAGTCTGCGCTGACATTCCACCAAAGGATGATCAGAGCAACAGGCAGCCACGCGCCGGTCAGGATTAGGAGTACCTTCGAATACACCTTCATCGGGACTCCCAGAAAACGATGCGAGCCTGCGACCACTGAATGGCTCGGCTCACCGCGACTCCGAGGACGCCCAGAAGTAGGACGATGGCAAAGGTCCGTTCAGAGTTTCCGCTGGACTGACTCGTGAGGATCGCGTTTCCCAGACCGGGGGCACCTCCGAGGAGACCTGCAACCACCGCCACGATGAGGGAAGCCGCTGCGGCAAGTCGTAGTCCCACTGCAATAAAGGGCAGAGCTGTTGGCAGGCGCGCGTAGAGGATCTGCTTGGCTAGTCCTAGGCGATACAGCCGCAGTGTCTCCAGTAGGACTGGGTCTGTGTCTCGAACGCCGTAGGACGTCTGAATCGCCAATGCGAACACGTTCGTGAAGACAATCAGGAAGACACCCATCTGCATTGATGGTCCGAGCACCAAGATGGTGATCGGGATTAGGACGATGGGCGGGATAACTTTGAAGAAGTCGAATGTGAATTTGGTGGATCTGTAGGCAAATCGACTCAATCCGATCGCAAATCCTGCGGGAATGGCAATCACAACGGATAACAGGAATCCGATTCCCGCCATAACGAAAGTTTCGCCGATGAGAGCGTAGGTTTCTCCCTCAAAGATCATCGCGACGAGGGTTGCAACGGTCGCGGTTGCAGTTGGAATCGACGATTCCGAGATGGGCCCTACCGTGGCGGCCAGTTGCCAAATCGCTAGCGACACCAAAGTGGATACGACCGCGGGCGGAATGAGCCCAAAGACGCTCTTCCGCGACCCTTCGGTCGAAATGGTCGTCACCGCTGCACTACCTCACCTCTTTGAGTGTCAATACGAATGTTGTGGGGCCACTGCTTAGCGCAGCGGCCCCACAACATTTCATTAGCGTTACTTGCGGTACTGCTTCTGCAGCAATCCGGCTACGTCGGCCTTCTTGTCAAGGAAGCCGAGTTCGTACATCTTCTGTGCCGGGCGAGTGACGTCCACGCGAGTGACCTGCATCGGGTAATACGGAGGATTCGCGGCAAGCGCATCCTTCGCACTCAACTCGGTGATCTTGGTCGACGCCAGGATGACCTTGCGCATGTTCGCCTTGCTCTTATTAGCGTACTCATGCGTTTGGTACATCGCCTTCTGGAAGTCAGCAACCACCTTTGGGTTCTTCTTCGCGTAATCCGCGGTGGTGACCCATACGCCGATTGCCTGCTCCACATCGAAGAATGCGATACCCGGTGATCCGAGATTGCTCATGCCCTCGGACTTGCAAATTCCGCCAAAGGGCTCGACCGTGAAGCCGGCATCCACTTGACCGTTCTTAACGCTCGGAACGACCTCGGGGAATGTGAGAGTCACCCAGTTAATCTTGCTTGCGTCACCGCCATCATCCTTGACCGCTTGAGCAATGGTGACCTCGGCCTGGGCGCCGCGGGCGGGGACCGAGACGGTCTTGCCCTCGAGGTTTTTCCAACGCTTGATTCCGGAAGACGGGTTGACGCAGACGCCGGTGTCATCCATCGAGGCGGCAAAAGCCGAGTTCTTCTTGGCCTTGACCAGGTCGCGACGCTTGTAGCCATCCGCCGGGGCGACGATGCGCAGATTAATCCCAGCATTCTCGTAAGAGTTGATCGCGGGAATCGTCGGGGTGTATGCGAACTGAACTTGACCACTCGCCAGAGCAGCGATAGCCGGTGGCGGCGCGGGCAGCACGACGAACTCGCTGATGTTCAGGTTGTTCTTGCGCATGATTCCCGAGTCCTGCGCGTACTGGATCGCACCGATCGAGTTGTAAGGGCCGAGGGCCACCTTGATATCGGTCAGCGCCTGCGCGGGCGAGGCGACCCCGGACAGCATCGCTCCCATGACCCCGGTAGCCAGAATGCCGGCCACCCACTTCTTGCGAGTTCCCATGAATACTCCTCACTAGGGGAAATCTTTCGTTAGCGAAAGGTATATCCAGAGCTCATCGAAAATCCACGTTTCTCCAAAATTCGACATCCATGAAGACCCCTACGCGGCGTGGAACGGAACCCGGGAGCCGTCCTGGAGAGCGACAACTTCGGCCAGGAGTAACTCTCTGGATTGGGCCAGGAGCGCTTCGTCCCTTTCCGCAATGTTCTTGATCTCTTGTGGGTCGGTGCGCCTGTCATACAGCTCGACGATCCCCCTGGCTGGGATCTCAGTCAGCCTGACGTTCTCCGTCACGAGTGTCCGCATCCGAACCGGACCAGGAAGATCGACAAGGCCGTAGGGCTGATCCTCTTCCACAACGAGCGCCTTGCGGACTGATGGTGCCTCACCCCGAATGACGCGGGTCAACGACTGGCCCTGTGCCTGAGACAGGGCTGGCGCATTCACGAGATCAAGGATTGTCGGTGCAATGTCTGCGCTACTTGCGAGACCCTCGTGTCGACCATGCCCGAATTCCGGGCCTCGGATGAGAAGCGGCACCCGAATGACCCCGCGATAGTGGGTGAAGTGCTTGAGCATCAGCCCGTGATCTCCGAAGACATCACCGTGATCCGAAGTGAAGACAACCACCGTGTCATCAGCCAAACCCTGATCTTCAAGAGCCTGCAGGATCCGGCCCACCGCATCGTCGATGAATTCGATCGATCCCATCTCCGCCGCCAAAGCATGCCGGAACTGCTCTTCGCTGGGCGACCACAGCATCATTGGATCGACGTCTTGCGTTCCGCGTCGAGCAACCATCTCCCGGATGTACTGCGGAGACGACTCGTGTTCATCAAAGAAGCTGTCCGGTATAGGAACTTCGTCCGGGCGGTACCTCTCGAAGTACTCGCGAGGTGGCGCAAAGGGATGGTGCGGGTCGGGGAAAGAGACGTAGAGAAGAAATTCCGAATCCAGTTCGGCAAAGGCCCGAAGTCGGCTGACAGCCTCCTCAGCAACGAAAGTGGTCGGGTGAAGCTCTGCAGGAACCGGACTCTCATAGACGTGATCCCACGACGCAAGAACGTTGGGGGACGCATCAACCCCCGATTGCACCTCAGGATCCCAGCCACGAGAGCGAGCCCACTCGCGATAATTCCCGGACACCCGATCACCGTGGCCGATCACGAGCGATACGTCATCGAAGCCGTAGTAGTCCTCAGGGATGGTGATCGGCCCCTCAGCGTGAAGCTGGAAGTCCTCCCATGATTGGAAGTCAGTGGAGAAATTTTCCATCGCCCGCTTCCATAGATCGGGAACGGCTTGCTTGATCTGGTCAAGCTGGTACTCCTCATACGGATAGCCCATGGGTTGCAGGTGGAGCTTTCCGACGGCTGCGGTTTTCCAACCCTTGCCGCGAAGCACTCGCGCATACGTATCCGCGTGCGGATCGAGAGGCAATCCATTGGTTCGCACTCCGTGGGCGGAGGGCCAACGCCCGGTCATGATGCTGGCCCGATTGGGCATACACACGGGATTAGTCACATAAGCATTGGCAAAACTATGGCCTTCGTGTGCGATCGAGTCGATCCATGGTGTCTTCACCGGCAACATGCCTTCATGGCCAAGATGGTCGGCACGTAATTGATCAGCGCAGATCACAACTATGTTCATGACGCCTCACTTCTCGAAAACGGTGTCACCGTGAATGACTGTACGGACAATCGATGCATCGACTAGCGACCACGGCTCATTCCAGTCCACCCGTTGATCGAGAACTATGAAGTCAGCAGACTGATTAGCCGCGAGGGACCCACGCCAGGACTCTGCGTGACTCTGCCACGAGGCGTTGCGCGTCAGGGCGTGGAGGGCCTCACGGATCGAGAGCCGCTGATTGTCGGTCCGACCAGGGTCGGACCTCCAGGAGCGGGTCACCGCCGCCGCGAACATGACTCTCCAGTCAGGGGGCGCGACAGGTGCATCGGACGATAGACATACGTTGACACCTTCGTCGACTGCAGTACGAAGGGGCTGACGGCGAGCGTTCCGCTCGTCACCGATGACGGGGGCAACGCTGCCCCCCACTTGCCATCGGATACTTGGATTCGCGTTAAGCGTCACATCAGCTCGGCTCATCCGACCAATGTCACGGTGGCGAATAAAATCCCCGTGGATCACATAGTGACGCAGTTCGCGCGGCATGTTCTGCTCGGCCGTCAGAGCATCGACCACGTGTTCAATGGCCTCGTCCCCGATGGAATGAACGCCGACCTGCCATCCTTTGGACGCAGCACAAGTAACGATTTCGTGAAGCTCCCGGACACGGTCTTCATCGGTCTCGCCTGCAATCTGAAGCTTTCCGTGCGTGCAGTCGTCATAGGGCTCCGACATCCACGCGGTTCGACTTCGAGGTATTCCGTCTGCAAACACCTTGACCTGGGCAATGCCAAGTTGTCCGAACGGACTCATGGACGTAGGTCCGCCAAAGTCTGCTAACCCGTCACTCACCTCACGTGCCGTTGTACCACCCAGCCCACCGAAGAGCAGCATGACATTCACCCGCAACGCGAGGAGGCCGTCATCTACGACCCGTCGATAGGCCTCCACTGCTCCCAGATCACCGGTGCCGTCCATAAGAGTGCGCGCACCAGGGCCAAGCCCGGGGTCGGTGTACGCAACGACTCCCTGACGCACCAAGGCATCTTGAGCGACAAGAATCGCCCGCCGCTGGTCTTCAGAGCTCAACTGCGGGATGACTTGATTGATGAGACCTATTGCCGCTTCCATGATCAAACCCGTCGCAGCGCCCGACTCATCTCGCACGATAACTCCCCCCGAGGGGTTGGGAGTGTTCACATCGATGCCAGCGACCCGAAGAGCCGCAGAGTTAACGAGCGCCTGGTGTCCCGTCACGTCCGTGAGGATGGCGGGAGCGACACCCGTTACATCATCAATATCGGCGATCGACAGGGTTCCATTGGGGCCCGATCCGATGAAATCCGTACCGTCCCACCCAATTCCACGGATCCACCCACTCGCTTCCGGCGTGGCCGATCGGAGGACTTCGCGGAAGGTCTCGAGACTTCCTGCCGCTGTGCGGCCAAGATCGACTGCCGTGAGCGATCGGCCGTATTCGTACCCATGCAGGTGTGAATCATCGATTCCCGGCAAAAGAGTGCAGCCGTCGAGATCCAGGCTCGCTCCGGCCGACACATCGTCGAGGTTGTTCCAGAAGTGCGAGAAACGACCACCGGTGATCCCAATGGCGCGGACATCATCAGGAAGGAGGGGGCATTCGAAGTTGACAATACAAAGATCAGCGTCGGGCACGTGCTGACAATCTCACAGAAGCTGCGGCTTCGGGACTAGATCCCGACCAAAGCCCGCAGGTGGCGAGGCGCCGGCGAACCATGTCCCAGCACCAGATCGTGCACCTGGCGATCGCTCCAGTCCGGGTGCACAACCCGCAGATCATCGGCGATGCTCTTCACCGCGCGATATCCAACGAAATAGGTGGGTAGCTGCCCTGCGGTCAGGAGAGCACGACGCCACTTTCCCACCGCTTCGCCCTCCTCCTGGAATCCGCGGAAGGTCATGAGTCGAAGGCCTTCATCCTCGGTCATGTCCATGGAGTGGACCCGAATATCCAAGATTGTGTTGATCGCCATGCGGGCTTGCATCTTCAGTTGCTGAAGGCGGATCGCCAGGGCCGATCGCCGCGACTCCTCTGGGGCATACCCGTGATCGAGGAGCAGTTCCTCTGCATACACCGCCCACCCTTCAACGAACACTCCGCTGAACCCGAATCGGCGAACCCGCGTCGGTGACTCCAGACGCGCGGCGTGCGCCAGCTGTAATACGTGTCCCGGCATCGCTTCGTGAATAGTCAGATCGTGAAGTAAGGTCCCGTTGTATTCCCGGTAAAAAGAATCGATGCGCTCGGCATCCCACGAAGCGGGTGTTGGTGACACAGCCACGTACGTAGGAACTGAGGACGTTTCGAGTGGACCCGGTGCATCGCAGTACGCAATAGCCACGCCACGGTGAACTTCAGGCATTTCGATAACCTGGACTTCGGTTTCCGGGATCGATACGAGGTCGTGTTCGCGCACAAAGTCGGTGGTTCGCAGCAGCGCACCTTCAACGAGCGGCAGAACCGTCTCATTCGTCACCGGTGATTCGAGCGCAACCGATTCCAGGGCGCGACGGACCACCCGTTCGGCGTGCACTGACTCATCGAGATATTCAGCTGCTACCTCTCGGAGCTGTTCGGTCACGGCGTCGAGATGCGCTTCTGCGTCTCGAAGCAGGTGGTTCGCGCTTGTGGCGTCATCCAGTGAGTGCCACAGCACTCCGGCGTACACCCGCTGGTTCAGCCGTGGGCTTCTCGTGCTGACCGATAGCTTCTCTTCGAGCCATTCAAGGTGTTCGTCGACCGCGTCCAGCGCCGCAGAGACGGCTCCGGGAACCGGTGACTCGTGGCGATCACATTCAGTGGGGATGACGTCCGCGATGAGCGCGCGTGTCCCCTGCAACTGGCCGATCGCCGTCTCGACGTGGATCTGCGGCATGTCGCCAAGGGTCGAGCGGGCCTGTTCCAAGAACTCGGGAACAGCGGCGAGGCGGGCATCCAGTGAAACGGCACGCTCGGGCCACGGCGCAAAATCTCGAGACAGCAACAGGTGTAGGGCGGTTCCGGGATTCCACTGCATCGGGTTCCACTTGGCTGATCGCAACTCTTCGATCTCGAACGCTTCCCTCTGCAATCGTGAACGCAGGATCTCTAGATCCACCAGATCCGTAACGTCCAATTCGACATCGTCGATAGCGTCGATAGCCGTCAATTGGTCATCGATCTCGCGAGAACGGTCATCTTGAACTGAAGCCGTGTAGTTCGGCAGACGGTCGTCGAATCGGTGGTCGCCCAACCACGTGGCAGCGACCGGATCGGCCTCGAGCGCAGAGTCGATGCAGGCTTCGGCTAGTGCACGGAACTCAGCTGTTGCGTCGTTCACGAGCGTTCGACCTCGACGATCGCGTCGATGCGACGTCTGACGGCCTGTCTCAGTGCAGCCTCGGCGTCCCAGTCTCGCGAGCGGGCCAAAGAAGCCACGGCCACAAGCAGGTCACCCAACTCGTCCTCTGTTTCTAGTGAGTCGAGAATCTGTTCAGCCTGAGCCATCCGCGCGATCTCAGGTAGGTCTTCGCCCAATGACGCACTGCGCGAGTGAACCTTCGATGCCCGAAGCAGCGCCGGGAGGTGTTCAGGGATTCCGTCAGTTACTGATTCGCGACCCTTCTCCTGAGCCTTGAGTGCGTGCCAATTCGCCTCGACCTTCTCGGCGGTATTGGCATCCGCGTCGGCGAAGACGTGCGGATGGCGTCGGATCAACTTGTCGACGATGCCCTGAGCGACGTCGTCGATGTCCCAGCCTTCGCCCTCCTGCGCAATACGGGCATGGAAGACAACCTGGAGAAGCAGGTCGCCGAGTTCCTCACGCAAGCCGGCGTCGTCCTGCTTTTCGATCGCCTCAACCGTTTCGTAGGCCTCTTCGACCAAGTACTCGACCAGGCTCGCGTGGGTCTGACGGGCATCCCACGGGCATCCGCCGGCCGAACGCAGACGGTCCATGACCGCTACGAGCTCGAGGACCCTTTCCCCACGCTTGGTCATTCGCCGGCTAGGAGAACTGGATTGGAGCTGACAAGTCATTCGGAGGAGGTCCGACAACCAGGCCCGCCGGATCCCATGATCCGTAGCGCGGGCTTACTTCGGTTCCTACCTCTTCGCTGTACGCGGCTACGGCCGCGAAGATCGACGCCGATTGTGAATCGGGCGTGCCGCCTGGATCTAAGATCATGCCCATCTTCTGGGCGAGGATGTTCACGCGGAACAGTTCCTCGATGTCGTCAGGAGCGAGATCCTGGGCGAGGAGTGCATCTTCGAAGGCTTGTCGCCCGCCGGACGCTTCTGCGTAATTCACGATGGTCGCGTCCAACTCGCCCCGGGTGATCGTGATGCCTTGTTCTTCCGCGATTTGCTCAACCAACAGCGCTGTGATCATCCGGTCGAGGGTGGTCACGACAAGCGCCTCGGATGCCGAGTCCACCGGCCGACCCTGAGCCTTGAGAACCTGTTCCACCTGGGAGGTGAGTTGTCGCTCGGTGATCCGGGTATCTCCAACGATCGCAGCGGCCCCGGGGGTGGCTGTCACGCAGCCGCTTGAAACCAGCGCGACCGCCATGGCAGCGCCGAAGAGACCCAACTTCCGACTATTCACCATCGGTCGATCCGTCCTCACTCGAACTCTCACTTGTCTACGTCCTTGCGCTGTACGTGGACACCACGAACGGCCTGAACCAGATCATCTGCCCACGTCAGCAAATCGTGGTCTTTCAAGGGTGCTGCGCCGATAGAGGTTCCCGCCGTCGGACGCGGCACGATGATCGTACGGACGGCGGGCTTGACCGTGGTGCGCGGGTACAGCCGGGTTATCCGCATCTGCGCGGATTCGGGGAGTTCTACCGGATGGAGTCGAATTCCATTCCCCTGGGCGATGACCTCCTCGATCCCAGCCTCTCGGCAGTGCACCCGGAAACGGGCCACCGCCACCAGGGTCTGTGTCTCCACCGGTAGTGGCCCGTAGCGGTCGACCAACTCGGCAGCGACCTCATCCACCTGCTCCTCGGTGTGCGCATCGGCGAGGCGCTTGTACGCCTCGAGACGCAAACGCTCCGCAGGCACATAGCTTTCCGGCAGGTGGGCAGTGACGGGGAGCTCAACCTTCACTTCGGCTACCTCG
>JAURQC010000116.1 GCA_030836325.1 Candidatus Nanopelagicales bacterium | reverse complement strand
TCATCGGACTCGCCTTCGTGGCCGTAGTTGGCGGAAATGTTGTTGTCTGTTCCGTCGCGGTTGTCCTCGAGGTTGGCGTCGTTGTGCTTGTGTTCGTAGGTCACGAGATCCCGCAGTGTAAAACCGTCGTGTGCGGTGACGAAGTTGATACTCGAGAAGGGCCGACGCCCTTCATTTTCGAACAGGTCGGCTGAACCGGTCAGACGCCACCCGAGTTCGGCTGCGCTGCCGGAGCCGCGCCAGAAAGAACGCGTTGCGTCGCGGAAGCGGTCATTCCATTCGGCCCACAGGACCGGAAATTCGCCCACCTGATAGCCGCCGGGACCGACATCCCACGGTTCGGCGATCAACTTCATGCGACGCAGCACAGGGTCCTGCTGGATTGCCGTCATGAAGCTACCCAGCATGTTGACATCGTTGAAAGAACGCGCGAGCGCGGACGTGAGATCGAAGCGGAATCCGTCGACGTGCATCTCGTTTGCCCAATAGCGCAGGGAGTCGAGGATCATCTGAAGAACGTGTGGGTGCGATGCATCCAGTGTGTTTCCGCAGCCGGTGTAGTCGATGTATTGACTGCCGTCTTCTGATAGGTAGTAGTAGTCGTCGTTGCCGATTCCTCGGAAGGACAACGCCGGTCCGTCCATCCCGCCCTCAGCGGTGTGGTTGTACACGACGTCGATCACGACTTCGAGTCCTGCTGCATGGAGATCTTTGACCATCTGTTTGAACTCGCGTACCTGTTCACCGCGTGTTCCGGAAGATGAATACCGCGCATGGGGGGCAAAGAAGCCGAGTGTGTTGTAGCCCCAGTAGTTCGTCAGTCCCGATCGCAAGAGGTGAACTTCGGAGACGAAATGATGAATTGGTAGGAGTTCGATGGTGGTAACCCCGAGTGCTTGGAGATGGGCGATCACAGACGGATGAGCAACACCTGCGTAGGTGCCGCGTTGGTGCTCGGGGACGTCGGGGTGTTGCATAGTTAGCCCGCGAACGTGCGTCTCGTAGATGATGGTGTCCTGCCACGGTGTTTGTGGCAATGAATCGTCCTCCCAATCAAAGGTCGTGTCCACCACGACCGATGTCGGGACGTACGGCGCATTGTCGAGTCCGCTCATGTGGGCGATGTCATCTCCGACGTAGTCGAATACAGCGGGGTCCAATCGGAAGTCACCGGTGAGTGCACGCGCGTATGGATCGACGAGCAACTTATGTGGATTCCACCGCTTACCACGGTGTGGGTCCCACGGACCGTGCACTCGGAACCCGTAGCGCATGCCGGGTTCCAGACCGCTGATGCGCCCGTGGAAGACATGATGAAGTTGATCAGGGAGTTCGATGCGATGTTCGCCCGAGTCATCGAGGACGCAGAAGTCCACCCGCTCTGCACCCTCGGCCCACAGCGCAACGTTCGAAACGCCGGAGGGATCGAGGTGGACGCCCAATGGATCCCATCCCCAGGGATGCCACCGCGGTTCGGCAATGTCAGGGCGGTAGGACACGAAGGGACGGTATCGCTCGGCGGGCTCATCGCGGGAAGTCGGATTCAACTCAGGCGCGCGAGGGCTACGCTCAATGATCAAGTGGCGCAGACGAAATGAATCGTGAACGTGAGAGGTGGCCTCGTGGGTGAATTCGTGAACGTGACGATTGAGGACGGTGTAGCGACGATCATGCTGGAGCGTCCTCCAATGAATGCATTGAATGCGCAGATGCAAAAGGAAATCCGGCAGGCTGCCGAGGAGGTCGCAGAGAACGCAGCCGTAGGTGCGGTCGTCCTTTACGGCGGTCCGAAAGTCTTCGCTGCTGGGGCCGACATCGCCGAGATGTCCACTAAGGGATACGTCGACATGGTCCAGCTCTCGCGCGGATTGCGAACCGCATTCACCACCGTTGCGAAGATCCCGCAACCGACCATCGCTGCCATCACCGGATACGCCCTTGGCGGCGGACTGGAACTGGCCATGTGCTGCGACTTTCGGGTCGCAGGAGATAACGCGAAGGTCGGACAGCCGGAGATCGCTCTGGGGATCATCCCTGGCGCAGGTGGCACCCAGCGCCTCCCGCGCTTAGTAGGGCCGGCTCGAGCGAAGGATCTCGTGTTCAGCGGAAGGTTCGTCGATGCCGACGAGGCCTTGGCCATCGGTTTGATCGATCGGGTGTGCCCACCGGACGATGTCTACTCCGAGGCACTCACCTGGGCGCGTGCACTTGCTGCCGGTCCGCGTGTGGCGATGCAAGCGGCCAAGGCTGCCATCGACGCGGGGCTGGAAGTTGATCTGGAAACGGGCCTGGAGATTGAACGTGTGCAGTTCGCTGCATTGTTTTCGACCGACGATCAGCGCATCGGTATGGAGTCGTTCTTGGAAAACGGGCCCGGCAAGGCCCAGTTCACCGGCCGGTGATCATGGTTGTTGGTGAGGCGGGTTCGGACGATCATTCGATGGGGACGTCGGATGCGATCGTCGACGCAGCATGGAACGACTCCAAGTTGGCGAATGTCGTCTACCACGATTGGGAGGCGTCAACGTACGACGACAAGTGGAGTATTTCCTACGATGACCGATGTATTGACTACGCCCGCGAGATCTTCGATCGTGTTGTCGAAGGACAGGAGTACCTCCCGGTCGACTCGGCGTTAGAGGTCGGTGGTGGAACCGGCTTTTTCTTGTTGAACCTGATGCAGTCGGGGGTGGCCACCACCGGAACCCTTTCTGACATCTCACAGGGCATGGTCGACCAAGCGGTCGTCAATGGACGTGAATTGGGGTTGGACGTCACCGGACAGGTTGCCGATGTCGAAGAACTGCCGTTCGACAACGACTCCTTCGACCTCGTGGTCGGACACGCGTTTTTGCACCATATTCCTGACGTCGATCAGGCTTTGCGCGAAATCCTTCGTGTCCTTCGCCCCGGTGGTCGTTTCGTGATTTGTGGGGAGCCAACCAGCAAGGGTGATTTCATCGCCCGGCGCTTGTCTCGGCTCACCTGGTGGTCGACACGTCGTGCAGCATCGCTGCCGTTCTGGTCGGGGAATTGGGCCAAGCCCGATGAAGAACTTGAGCAATCCTCCCGGGAAGCAGCGTTGGAGTCGGTGGTCGACCTGCACACCTTCGCTCCCGACCGGCTGGCCGCGGCCTGCATGCGGGCAGGTGCTGTGGATGTGCGAACGCAGACAGAAGAATTGACCGCCGCTTGGTTTGGTTGGCCGGTTCGCACATTCGAGGCGGCAGTGCGGCCGGGAGTGCTCGGGTGGTCGTGGGCGACCTTCGCTTACCGGGGGTGGCAGCGGCTGAATTTCCTTGATCGACGGGTCTTCTCCAACGTTGTTCCGGACGAGTTCTTCTACAACGTAGGTGTAACCGGAGTTAAGCCGTAGTGCGCATTTGTCACCTGTCCTGGGAGTTTCCGCCAGTCGTCTACGGCGGTCTGGGTCGGCACGTGTACGCAGTCGCGACCGAACAGGCGCGTGCTGGGCACGACGTCGTTGTGATCTCGCACGTCGGCCTAGACGTGGACGATGCCGGAGCTGAGCCAGTCGATGAGGTGATCGAGGGCGTTCGCGTTATTCGCGTCGTGCGCGATGCGCCGTTTGTGTCCTTCGAAGCCGGCACATTGATGGGCTGGGTTGCCGGACTTGCTTCTGCCATGACTCGATACGGACTGTCGCTGGGACGGACGTGGAAGCCAGATGTTCTACACGCGCACGACTGGCTGACCGCCCACGCGGCAGCTTCGCTGTCAGACGCCTTCGAGGTGCCCTGGGTGCACACCATTCACGCAACCGAGGCCGGACGGCATCAGGGCTGGCTGCCAGGTGAGCTGTCTCGTTCCATTCACAGCGTCGAGGGTTGGTCGGTGCACAACGCCGACCAAGTCCTGGTGTGTAGCCGACACATGAAATGGGAAGTTGAACGTCTCTTCGGGGCAGTTGATGTCCAAGTGGTGCCGAACGGGATCGATTCTGGTGCCGCGATCGTCGATGCCGACCTTCAATCCGCGATGGTGGCCAAATACGGATCTCCCCTCATCGTGCACTCAGGCCGACTGGAGTGGGAGAAGGGCGCACACACCTTGATCGAAGCCCTGCCGCGGATTCGTCGACAGTTCCCTGCGGTTCAGTGCGTCATCGCGGGCAAGGGCTCGCAACAGGATGCCCTTCGGGCGTTGGCTCGTCGAAAGCGGGTGGCGTCGAGGGTTGACTTTGTTGGATGGATGCCGGAATCGAAGCTTCGAGCGCTCGTCGCGGCAGCCGACGTTGCGGTCGTGCCATCGATCTACGAGCCCTTTGGGATAGTTGCCCTTGAGGCGGCTGTGGTGAAGACGCCGGTGGTTGCTTCGAACGCTGGAGGGCTCGCCGAATTCCTCGCTGACGACGCCCACGGCTGGTCTTTCGAAGCCGGGGATGTAGCTGGCCTGGCCGATGCGGTGTGCTCGAGTCTGATGGATGCTGACAAATCAGCAGCGCGAGCCGAGCGAGCGCGTGCTCATGTGATCGCCCACCACAGTTGGGCGTCGATCGCCGATCGATTAGTAGCGCAGTACGCCTCGGGCGTCCGGCGAGGTCACGCGGGCAACGATCGCGCTGGCCGCATCCCGAGGGACGATGAGTCGCCACGGTTCGTCGCGGGCACAGATGGGAATCTGTTGTTCGATGCACAGTGAGCAGGGACACGGCGAGTTGCCCCCGGCCGCGGTGGCGCGATCGTGGCGGTGGTGGGGTCTGGATACGTTCCGCTGGATTGTGGCTAACCGCGCGTTTAGCAGCTGGTACCTGATCCGTTACGTGAGATTCATCCGGCTAGCGCTGTTCTCGCGTGGTGTCGTGCTCACCGGTCCGGTGTTCCTAGGAAAAGGTGTGCGATGTGAAGTGCGCCCGCACGTGGGGCGAATTGTTCTTGGCCGCTGGGTGCATCTCGGAAGCGGCACGGTACTTAGATGCCACGAAGGAACATTGCGTGTGGGGGATAAGTGCGTCTTCGGCCAAAACAACACAATTAATTGCCACATCGACGTCGAGTTCGGAGCTGAGTGCATCGTCGCGGATTCGGTCTACGTGGGGGACTTTGACCATCGGGCGGACTCGACCTCGGTTCCTATTCGTCGCCAAGGGCTGATCAAGAGTCCGGTGATCATCGGATCGGATGTGTGGCTCGGAGTGAAGTCGACGATCCTGCGGGGCAGTGTCATCGGTCGCGGATGCGTCGTGGGTGCCAACGCCGTCGTTCGTGGCGCTGTGCCGGACTTCGCCATTGTGGGTGGTGTGCCCGCCCGCGTCATAGCCGACCGTCGTGAGCGTGAACAGGAGTCAGCGCAGGTACGCCGGGATGTGGCAGATATGGCGCGCAAAGCTCGTGAGGCAACCCGGTCGCGAGTCGAGTCTCTAGAAATGCATTCGGATTAACCGCTCGCGCGCGAGTCCAGAAATGGCAAACGCGTATCCCGAATACTCATGTGCAATGCCGAGGATGGGTGATGCGCGTGTTGGAGAAGATCTGAGACCCGTTGAAAGTGGGTGTCGGCGCGACCACGCGCGTACTCAGCCGCAGAGTCCTTGGTGATCATGAATGCCCAGTCACTGGCCAACCCGAGAAAGAGTTCGGTGGTTAGCGAGTCCCCGAAGATGTCGCGTCCCGCGGCAGGGTTTTCCCGTCGGGAGTCAAGGTATTGGGCGACGGCGTATTGCGCTCCACGCCCGCGGCGCCGGATGTCTCCTGCTTCGCCGTGCTCCCAGACCCCAAAGTCCTTTCCGCTGCCCCAGCTTCCGCGGGGCATGTCGATGGCAGGCTCATCGAAAGCGCGATCGCGTTCGCGCGAGAGCGTCGTAAGTTCGATTCCGGCCTGCGCTGCCTTGTCCAGGACTGCAGACAGGAAGTCGGGTCCCTCGTGCCACCAGTGGCCGAACAACTCGGTGTCGTAGGCGACGACTACAACGGGGTTGGGAGTAGGGCTTTCTTGCATTACTCGGGTAGCGGTAGCGATGAAGTCGTCGGCGTCCTGGAGCACTCGGGCCTTGGCCGCAGATTCGTCGTACGGCTTCTTGGTCTGTGATGTCTTGCTGGTTACTCGGTACGAGCGAAGGCCCCACGCGTGATCGAAAGTATGAAAGTCCTGATACCAAGGATTACCGGGGTAACCCTTACGCGGCGACCAGACCCGGTATGTCAACGACAGATCGCGTCCGAACGCCACTACATCGCTGCCGGCAATCCGGTGTGGTCGGTGCACGCTCGCGCTGACGTGCTGGAGCGTTGGTCCATCGACCATGAAGTGCGTGACGCCGTGGCGCGCATACAGATTTTCGAGGCCTGGCTCATACGCGCATTCCGGAGCCCAGATGCCCTCCGGCCTGTGTCCGGTGCGTACCGCCGTGTCGGCGAGCCCAGCGCTCAAAGACATGTCAGCGATCGGCTCAAGTAGATGTGGCGTGAACGCATGGGTAACGGGCCCGCCCAGAAGTTCGATTACCCCTGAATCGATGAGAGGCCGGATGGCCGCCGAGCCACCGGCGGACCAGTGCGCATCAAGTTCTCGTTCGGTGTTGACGGCGAGCCGGAATTGCCGATGTGCATCGTCGGCTGCGGTGGCGTCGTGTCGCCGGCTTGCCTCGAGGGCCTTACCTGCTGCCCGCAGCCGCCAATCGCCGATCCAACGTGCTTGCTCTGCGATGGAATCACGGTCGTCCCATTGGGCAGCGAGCACGGGAGTGACGCCGAGGGTGAGCTGATTCGTCAGCCCCCGTTCGGCTCGGTCGCGCAGCAGAGCAACAACGGGGAGGTAGGAGTGCGCCCACGCTTGGCGCAGCCATTCCTCACCGACCGGCCACGTTCCGTATCCCAGCAGCCATGGCAGGTGCGAATGCAAGACGATCGCGAGTCGTCCGATCGTGGGGGCGGTCACCATAAGGCGATGAGGTCCTGGGCTGTCGAGTCGTTGCCGTCACTAGGACTGATCGTGAAGTCCTGGTCGGTCACTGTCTCTGCGAAGTCCAGAGCACTCCTATCGGCCTTGATGAGTGCTTCCGCCAGTGAGCCGTTGCGGTGTTCCCATCTTTGGATGCGATCGCCGTGGTGAAGTCCCCAAAGGGCGATGGACCGAGTGTTTGATGACCTAGCAAGAAGCGCGCGCAGCTCTGCTGCGTCGAACTCTCGGACATGGAAGGGATTACGGGGTGTCTCCCCGGGCGCCAAACCGGGGGAGTGCACGGGGCGATTGGGGGTGCTGATGATGACCGGCCCCGCCGTGCATCGGTCGAGCTCAGACAGATAGCCGATCGGATCCCAGATGTGCTCCACGACTTGGAGGGAGACGGCTGCAGCAAAGGCTCGGTCTTGGAATGGCAATGCGATGAGATTGCCGAGGACGCCGATGATGTTTTGGTAGGCGTGCCGAAGATGGCGCATGGTCGTTTCGTCTAGATCGAATGCGACGACGTGCGCATCGGTTGTAGTTCTCAACAGTTCGCACCCGTAGCCTTCACCGGCTCCAGCGTCGATGAACGCTCGTTGTCGCGAGCCATGCGAAGAGACGGCCGTTGTTGTCGCGAGTTGGGTCGCTGCCCATCGATAGCAGGCCAAATGTCGTGCGAACCAGTAGTTTTCCGCTGGGATCCCCGGCCAGGTGCGTTCGCCGGTCAGGACGCCTTCCGCGGCTCCGGCAGGAGCCGTGAGTGGAGCATCCGGGGGCCCTGGTGGCACGGCCTGACCCTAGCCGTGCTTCCCACCTCGGGGTTTTGGGTGCGGGCTACGTTTCTCAGGGGTTCAGGGAGAGCGGAGGACAACGACGTGCCGACTAAGTTACTGGCGAGTAACATAAGGCGGGTCAAGTTGTCGCCAACCAACAATATGATTATCATCAATTGGTAACACGAGCCGATTGCAGAGGGAACGACATGAAGATTGCCGTGTGCGTCAAGCAGGTACCCGACACGTGGGCAGAGAAGGCACTGTCCCCGGAAGACTCCACTTTGGACCGCGCGTCGGCCGATGGGGTGCTCAACGAACTCGACGAGTACGCAGTGGAAGAGGCACTGCAGATCGCCGAGGCCCACGGCGGTGAGGTGACCGTTGTGTCGATGGGTCCGGAGCGTGCCGCCGAGACTGTTCGCAAGGCGCTCTCCATGGGAGCCGACGCCGGAATCCACGTCGTAGACGACGCCCTGCACGGATCGGACGCCATCGCTACGTCCGCAGTCCTCGCCAAGGCCCTTGAAGGTAAGGGCTTCGACTTGATCATCTTCGGCTCGGAGTCCACCGACGCCCGCATGAGTGTTGTCCCAGCCATGGTTGCCGAGCGTCTGGGCATCGCACAGGTCACCTTCGCCCAGCGCGTGACGATCTCCGGATCCGACGTCACAATCGAGCGCGTAACCGACTACGGCTTCGACACCGTCACGGCGGCCATGCCCGCGGTCGTCAGCGTCGTGGAGAAGATCAACGAACCTCGGTACCCCTCGTTCAAGGGCATCATGGCGGCCAAGAAGAAGCCGGTCGAGACGCTGTCGATCGGCGATCTCGGCATCGAAGCAGCGGTCGTTGGGCAGGCGGCTGCGTGGAGCGCCGTTGAGGACTTTGCCGCTCGCCCACCCAAGCCAGCCGGCACCATCGTTGCCGACGAAGGCGACGGTGGGGCGCGTATCGCCTCATACCTGACCGAGCAGAAGTTCATCTAGGAAGGATCACGACATGTCTACAGTTCTCGTCTTAGCAGAGCGCGATGCTTCCAGCGGAGCCGTCAAGAAGACCACTTTGGAACTGCTCACCCTCGCCCGTCGTCTCGGTGAGCCGGCCGTCGTGTGGTTTGGCGAGGGTGCCAACGCCGTCGCAGCCACCTTGGGTGAATACGGAGCCACCTCGGTATACGTCGCCGAGGGTGCCGATATGTCCGATCACCCGGTCGTGCCGATCGTTGATGTACTCGCGGCGTTGGTGGCCGACGTCTCTCCAGCAGCCGTGCTCGTGCCGTCGTCCGCCGACGGAAAGGAAGCAGCCGGTCGGCTGGCGGTACGGATCGGCAGTGGCGTGATTACCGATGCGGTGGATATCGACGTTTCGGGTATCGCGACGCAGAGCGTCTTCGGCGGTAGCACGGTTGTGCACTCCAAGGTGACGCACGGAGTACCGATCTACACGGTGCGACCGAACTCCGTGGCCCCCGAGGCCGCCGCAGCAACGTGCGAGGTGAAGGGCATCGACGTTACCGTCAGCGACGTCGCCAAGACGGCTCGCGTGGTCGAACGGACCGTCGCCAGCAAGGGTGGCCGTCCCGAGCTGACCGAGGCCGCTGTGGTTGTTTCCGGAGGCCGTGGTGTGGGCGGAGCCGAAGGGTTCGAAGTCATCGAAAAGCTGGCCGACTCCCTCGGTGCTGCGGTCGGTGCGTCTCGTGCGGCCACCGATGCGGGTTGGTACCCGCACCAGTATCAGGTGGGACAGACCGGCAAGACGGTGTCGCCGCAGCTGTACATCGCCAATGGAATCTCCGGTGCCATCCAGCATCGCGCGGGCATGCAAACCTCCAAGGTCGTCGTCGTGGTGAACAAGGACGCTGAGGCGCCTTTGTTCGAACTCGCCGACTTCGGGGTTGTTGGCGATCTGTTCGAGGTCGTACCTCAGCTCACCGAAGAGATTCAGGGCCGTTCGAACTAGTCCTGTCGCGACCCTGGCTACCATCGGATGGTGGCATCGCAGGAGTGGGATGACAGTGGCCGACGCTCGTTCGTCGACCACGCTGCGACCACGCCCATGCTTCCCCAGGCTCGGCAGGCCTGGCTCGATGCAACTGAGCTAGCGGGCAATCCGTCCTCGCTGCATGCCGCAGGGCGTGCTGCTCGGCGGATCGTGGAAGAGGCGCGGGAGTCCATTGCCGACGACCTTGCGACCCGACCTTCGGCGGTGGTCTTCACGTCCGGAGGAACCGAGTCGGACAACCTCGCTGTCAAAGGACTCTTTTGGGCCCGCCGGACGCGGCTAGGCGTCAACGATCCGATCGTGGCTGCCTCTGCGGTCGAGCACCATGCAGTCCTCGACCCCGTGGAATGGTTGGGCAAGCACGAGGGTGCCGACGTTTTGTGGATACCTGTTGATGGATCGTGCCGGGTCGACACCGCATGGCTCGACGAGCGGCTTGCCACCGATGCTGAGCGGATCGCCCTGGTCACCGTCATGTGGGCGAACAACGAGGTCGGAACCATCCAGCCGGTGCGTGACATTGCGATCGCTTGCAAGGAGGCGGGAGTCCCGTTCCACACCGATGCTGTGCAAGCCCTGGGGCACGTCCCGGTGAATTTATCCGAGGTTCCGGCGACGGCTGTAACCATCAGTGGTCACAAGGTTGGCGGGCCGTTTGGAATCGGTGCATTGATCATCGATCCGCACGAATCCGTTGTTCCTGTTTCCCATGGCGGTGGGCAAGAGCGCGATATTCGCTCGGGCACGTTCGACGCCCCGGCTACTGCGGCGTTCGCTGTCGCCGTTCGTCGCGCCGTGACTGAACAGCTATCGCATGCTGCCCATCTCCAGAGTCTGCAAAGGGAATTGGCCGCGGGTATCACCACTGTTGTGCCCGATGCCATCATCAATGGCGGCACCATCGGTGATGGTGCTCAACGACTACCCGGCAATGTCCACGTCTCTATCCCCGGAGCCGAAGGGGATTCGCTGCTAATGCTTCTCGATGCTGCGGGTATCGACTGTTCGACAGGTTCGGCCTGCACGGCAGGTGTTCCCGAGCCCAGTCACGTTCTCTTGGCGATGGGAGTTGACGAGCGAACTGCTCGCTCGTCACTTCGTTTCAGTTTCGGACGGACCTCCACACACGACGACGTCACCGCGGTCTTGGAAGCCCTCCCGGCCGCAGTCGATCGCGCCCGCCGCGCCGGATCGGTGTCCAGCGACCGATTCCGTGACGCGCGTGCCGCGGCCGGTGAACTATGAAAATCGTTGCGGCACTCTCCGGTGGTGTCGATTCTTCGGTAGCCGCAGCGCGGATGGTCGACGCCGGCCACGACGTGGTCGGCGTACATCTGGCACTCGCTCGTTCTAAGTCCACCAGCGGGAAGTCTCGAGGCTGCTGCACGATCGACGATGCTCGGGATGCGCGTCGAGTCGCCGACACCTTGGGAATTCCCTTCTATGTATGGGATTTCTCCGCGGAATTCGCCGAGGACGTCATGGAGGATTTCCTGGCCGAGTACCGAGCCAACCGAACTCCCAATCCTTGTTTGCGGTGCAATGAGCACATCAAGTTTCGTGCTGTCCTTGATCGTGCTTTGGCGCTGGGCTTCGATGGTGTCGCCACCGGTCACTACGCGACGATCGTCCAGGGTGCGGATGGCCCGGAGTTGCACAGAGCAGTCGATCCTGACAAGGACCAGTCCTATGTCCTGGCCGTCATAGAACGCGATCTCTTGCAGCACTGTTACTTCCCGTTAGGCGATTCGGTGAAGGGGGACGTTCGCGCCGAAGCCGAACGACGTGGGCTGCGCACAGCATCCAAGCCCGACAGTCATGACATCTGCTTCATTCCCGACGGGGACACCGCGGGGTTCTTGACCAAGAAGTTGGGGGAGCAGCCGGGATCGATCGTCGACGTCGCTACCGGAAAGCAGGTGGGAAGTCACCAGGGCACCTTCACGGTCACGATCGGTCAGCGTCGCGGTCTAGACCTCCGCATTCCCGGGGAGGACGGTCGTCCCAGATACGTAGTCGACATCGACGCTCAGACCGACACCGTCTACGTCGGAGCACCGGAATTGTTGGATGTCGATGGCATCGTCGCCGATCACGTCATCTGGACTGCGCCTCCTGTTGATGATCGGTGGCGGGATGTCACTGCCCAGGTTCGCGCCCACCACCAGCCGGTTCCGGCTCAGGCACGGCTCATGGACGATCGCATCGAGGTATTCCTTCCTGAGCCCATCCGTGGTCTAGCCACCGGCCAAAGCGTGGTGCTTTACGACCAATCGATGGTGCTTGGCTCGGGTCGTATTTGCGAGACTCGGAGCGTGAACGCTGGAGCGCGTCCGCACGAAGCGCAACGCGCGTGAGCGAGGATTTCCTCTGGCCGATGCCGGCTGCTGCGACCGGGGTGGGATCGATGCCCGGGCTGGACACCCGAGAAGCCACGAATGTGGTGGTTGGTGAGTTTGGTGCCGTGCCGCATCTCGTGGAACTGCCCGCACGCGGACCCGGGAGTGATCCGGTTGGGCGAACGGCGTCGATGCTGGCCGACGTTGATCGAACTTTCGAAGTCGAGACCACAACCAGCGGTTGGCGTGTCGGGCACACCGGTCAAGGGACGCTGCGACGAGCTCGGACCTGGCTGTCGGAGGACTTGGAAGCTTTCGAGGAGTACGCCTCGGGGAGTCACGGGCTCGTTAAGACCCAGATCCTCGGCCCGTGGTCGCTTGCCGCTCGGATCGAGGACCAGGCGGGAGAGTCGCTGATCCGAGACTCAGGTGCGGTGGCGGAAATTGCTGGCGCAGTTGCCGAAGCAGCGAGGAACCTCGTGATCCGCATGCGCCGCGCTGCGCCGGAGGCCACAGTCGTCACCCAAGTAGATGAGCCCGAATTGCGACGCGTGCTGGATGGTCGCGTTCGGATGAGCAGCGGCCGGTTGTTCCACCGAAGCGTCGAACCGGCGGTTGCCGAAGGGTACCTATCAGTCATTGTTCGAGCGGTGCGTGAGGCGGGAGGCGTGCCAGCTATCCGGTGCGCAGCAGCCCACGCGCCCGTCGACCTCATGATCGGTTCGGGTGCGGCCGTCGTCGCTGTCGACATGGCACAGCCATTCGAGTCGCCGGAGACGTTGCCTCGGTTGTGGGAATCGGGCATCGGCCTGATGCTGGGCTGCGTGCCTGTTCTAACAGATCTTCCGAGAAGCGACACCGAGATCAGCGCACAGCTGCGGCGGTTCATGGAACGAGAGGGATTCGCTGCGGTTCCGGCCTCCATCGCAATCACACCGCGTACTGGTCTGTCGAACGTAGATCCACAGTCGGCTCGGTCGGTAATGGACGCCTGCAATCGTGTGGGCGCGGTGGTTCGAGACGAGCACCCGGAGGTTGCTCATGGCTGAGGATCAGGGTTCGCTCGCCGGAGCACCCTCAGCAGCTGTTCGCAAGCGATGGGTCGAACTCGTCGACTCCGTCAACGCTGCCCGACTCGCCTACTACCAGCATGAACGCCCGACGTTGTCCGATGAGGAGTACGACGCACTTTTTCGTGAACTCGAGGACCTCGAGCGCCAGCATCCCGAGTTGGCGAGCGGCGAGTCGCCCACTCAGACTGTTGGTGGCCAAGCATCGGAGATGTTCGAGCCGGTCGAACACTTAGTTCGTTTGTATTCCTTGGACAATGCTTTCGATGGCGATGAACTCACTGCATGGTTCGACCGCATCGAGCGGGGCCTTGGGTCGTTGCCCCCGCTGTTGTGCGAGGTGAAAATCGACGGCCTTGCGGTCGATCTCGTGTATCGCCACGGACGCCTTGCATCGGTGGCAACGCGGGGAGACGGTGTGACCGGTGAGGACATCACCTACAACGCCCAATTCATTGATGCGATCCCTGAGACGTTGACCTCCTTAGATCCTCCGGAGCTCGTGGAGATCCGCGGTGAGGTGTTCTTGTCGACGGAGAACTTCGAGCGCATCAACGACGAACAAATGGCCGTGGCTGCAACACCGTTCGCGAATCCCCGCAACGCAGCATCGGGGACTATCCGCCAGCGCATTGATAAGCGACTGGAAGAGTTGCAAGTGGCTCGCGCGGCAACCGCTTCGCGTTCTGTTGCTCGACTCGAACGGCTCGAGCGCGAGTACGAGTTGGCCGTGGGTCGGCTGGCGGCATTGGGTTTCACCGCGCACGGCATCGGAGCGCGAGACGGAATCGACGTAACATCGCAAAGCGAGATCTACTCGGTCCTGGCGGACATGGGGATTCCCGTTAGTTCACGGATGGCTGTGCACTCCGATATCGCTGGAGTCCGCGAGTACATCGATTACTACGCCGAACATCGCCACGATGTTGAGCACGAGATCGACGGGGTGGTCATCAAAGTTGATGACTTTTCCCTGCAGTCCGAACTCGGAGAAACGTCTCGGGCACCGCGATGGGCCATCGCGTACAAGTACCCACCGGAGGTCGTCCGCACCAGACTTCTCGATATCGCCGTGAACGTGGGTCGCACCGGACGCGTCACACCCTTTGCCGTGATGGATCCCGTCAAGGTGGCAGGGTCGACCGTCTCGATGGCCACGCTGCACAACCAGTTCGAGGTCGAACGCAAGGGTGTGTTGATCGGCGACATGGTCTTCTTGCGTAAGGCCGGCGACGTCATCCCCGAGGTGATCGGCCCCGTCGTTGAGGCGCGCACCGGCGACGAGCGTGCCTTTGTCATGCCGACGCATTGCCCGGACTGTGGAACAGCACTGCGGCCCGAGAAGGAAGGTGACAAGGACTTCCGCTGCCCTAACGCCGCTCGCTGTCCGGCTCAGCTGCGCGAACGCCTGTTCCACGTCGCATCACGCGGAGCGCTCGACATCGAGGGGCTTGGTTACAAGGCGGCAGTCGCACTTCTGGACTGCGGCATCGTCACCAACATGGGCGACCTGTTCTTGATCGCATCCGATGATCTCCTCGGATGCGAGTTCTTCACCAAAGATCCAGGCAAGGGCGAGACTGGTCGCCAACTCGGTGAGAACGCCAAGGTCATGCTCGCGAACTTGGCGCAGGCACGCACAAGACCCTTGTGGCGGATTCTCGTAGCTCTCTCGATTCGACATGTCGGCCCGACTGCTGCTCAGGCACTAGCGCGTGAGTTCGGCTCGCTGGAGGCCATTGCGGCGGCCACGACCGAGAGGTTGGCGGAGGTCGAGGGAGTCGGTCAGGTTATCGCCGAGGCGGTCGTTGAGTGGTTCGCTGAGGACTGGCACAGGGAAATAATCGAGAAATGGGAACGTGGTGGCGTTCGTCTCTTCGACGAGGTCGCCGATGCTGGAGAGGAACTCGAGCAGACCCTGTCGGGAGTCACCATCGTCATCACCGGCACTGTCCCGGGGTACTCGCGTGATGAAGCCTCGGCCGCGGCGAGTGCCCGAGGTGCCAAGGTCACGGGTTCGGTGTCGAAGAAGACAACCGCCTTGGTGGCGGGGGAGAGCGCGGGATCGAAGTTGGCCAAGGCCGAGGCTCTCGGTGTGCAGGTCATCCCCGCGGAGTCCTTCGATGCACTTCTCGAACGCGGCCTCGAAGGAGTGTAAATACGAGGCTGCAAGGATGAGGCCATGGCCAACATCACCCCCGAGCAGGTGCAACACCTTGCACATCTGGCTCGCCTCGAACTAACAGACGAGGAGACCGCCCACTACGCCGAACAATTGGCGGCGATCGTCGATGCCGTCGAACGTGTGTCGGAAGTGGCGGCCGACGACATTCCTCCGACCTCACACCCGGTCCCCATGACCAACGTCTTCCGTGAGGACATTGCACGCCCGGGGCTTGATCGTGCGGACATCGAGGCCGGTGCGCCATCGTGGGAAGACGATCGGTTCCGTGTTCCGCGCATCTTGGGAGAGGAGTGAGATGGCCCAGATCATGGATGGGGATCTTGTTCGGCAGGACGCCGCAACTCTCGGTGCCGCTCTTGCGGCCGGGGAAGTGACCTCAGAGGAACTCACCCAAGCCTGTTTGGATCGCATCGCCGAGGTGGACGGCACGATCCACGCCTTCTTACATGTCGATACCGACGCTGCGCTGGCCACGGCTCGACGGGTCGACGAGCGCAGAGCGGCTGGAGAGGACTTGGGTTCGCTCGCCGGCGTTCCACTGGCGCTGAAAGATGTCTTGACGATGCGCGGTGTGCCCACGACGTGCGGCTCGCGCATCCTCGAGGGTTGGCGGCCGCCGTATGACTCCACGATCGTTGAGCGGTTGCGTGAGGCGGACGTGGTCATTCTCGGCAAGACGAATATGGACGAGTTCGCCATGGGTTCGTCGACTGAGCACAGCGGCTACGGGCCCACCCGCAATCCGTGGGACATCGAGCGCATCCCCGGCGGATCGGGTGGTGGATCTGCGGCGGCGCTGGCCGCATTTGAAGCTCCGTTGGCGATTGGAACCGACACCGGTGGATCCATCCGGCAGCCCGCATCGGTCACTGGCACGGTGGGGGTGAAGCCGACCTATGGCGCTGTCTCGCGCTACGGACTCGTCGCGCTCGCGTCGTCACTGGACCAGGCCGGACCTTGCGCGCGCACTGTGCTGGATGCGGCGCTTCTCCACGAGGTCATCGCAGGCTACGACCCACGTGACTCGACTTCTATCAATGCGCCGGTGCCCGACGTTGTGACCGCTGCCCGAAACGGCGACGTTCGCGGCATGCGGATTGGCCTGGTGCGTGAACTTGGTGGTGAGGGCTATCAAGCCGGAGTCCGGGAGCGTTTCGATGAGGCAGTTCAGATCCTGACCAACCTCGGTGCCGAGGTGGTCGAGGTTTCGTGCCCACACTTCGACTACGCACTCGGTGCCTACTACCTGATCCTGCCGTCGGAAGCATCCAGCAATCTGGCTCGCTTTGACGGCATGCGGTACGGCCTGCGCGCAGGAGATGACGGGGATGCATCGGTCGAGCAAGTCATGGCCACGACCCGTGAACAGGGCTTCGGTGCTGAAGTGAAGCGCCGGATCATGCTCGGTACCTATGCGCTGTCGAGCGGCTACTACGACGCTTACTACGGCCAAGCGCAGAAGGTCCGCACGCTGATCTCGCGAGATTTCGCTGACGCCTTCGACAAGGTCGACGTCCTGATCTCACCGACAACGCCCACCACGGCGTTCAAGATCGGTGAGAAGGTCGACGACCCGCTGGCGATGTATCTCAACGACATCGCGACCATTCCAGTCAACCTGGCGGGCAACTGTGCAATGTCCCTCCCGATCGGACTTGCCGCCGAGGACAACCTGCCGGTTGGTCTGCAGATCATGGCGCCGGCTCAAGGCGACGACCGTCTCTACCGAGTCGGTGCCGCACTCGAACAGGCTCTAGTCGACAAACGAGGTCACGCGCTGATCGAGGAGGTGCCATCACTGTGAGCACATCAGCCATCGAACGGATGAAGTTCGACGACGCACTTGCGAAGTTTGACCCTGTGCTGGGGCTTGAAACACACGTCGAGCTCGGAACTGCATCGAAGATGTTCTGCTCGTGCGCCACGGAGTTCGGTGGTGAGCCGAACACGCACGTGTGCCCGGTATGCCTAGGGCTTCCTGGCTCGATGCCCGTGGTCAACGCAACGGCGATCGAATCGACGATCCGCATGGGTCTGTCGCTGAACTGCTCGATCGCGTCCTGGTGTCGGTTTGCGCGCAAGAACTACTTCTACCCGGACATGCCCAAGGACTACCAGGTAAGTCAGTACGACGAACCCCTGTGTGTCGACGGGTACCTGGATGTCACCGTTCCCACCGACGACGGTCCGCGAGAGTTCCGGGTGGAAATCGAGCGAGTCCACATGGAAGAGGACACCGGCAAGCTCACCCATGCTGGTGGAGACACCGGGCGTATCCACGGTGCCGACTACTCCCTGGTCGACTACAACCGCGCAGGAATCCCACTAATCGAGATCGTCACCAAGCCGATCGTCGGTGCGGGAGAACTCGCCCCCCTCGTGGCTCGCGCTTACGTCACCGAACTGCGCGACCTCATGCGCGCCCTCGGCGTCTCGGACGTCCGTATGGACCAGGGCTCGCTGCGCTGCGACGTGAACGTCTCGCTTGCACCTCCGGGAGAACCGTGGGGCACCCGGTCGGAGACTAAGAACGTTAACTCGTTGCGCAGCGTCGAACGCGCCGTGCGATTCGAGATCGAGCGGCAGGCAGCCGTGCTGACCAGTGGTGGGCGCGTGGTGCAAGAGACCCGGCACTTTCACGAGGACACCGGCGAGACGACTCCGGGACGCTCCAAGGAGCACGCTGAGGATTACCGCTACTTCCCTGAGCCCGATCTTGTTCCCGTTGCTCCAAGCGCAGAGTGGGTCGAGGAACTGCGGGGCACCTTGCCCGAGGCTCCTGCCGTGCGGCGAGCTCGCCTTCAGGCCGAGTGGGCGATCACCGATCTGGAGATGCAGACGCTGGTCAACGCCGAGGCACTCGACCTTGTCGAAGAAACCATCGCCAGCGGTGTCGATCAAGCGGCGGCGCGCAAATGGTGGACCGGCGAGTTCACGCGTATCGCCAACGAGCAGGGCATAGCACTCGCCGATCTTGGTGTGACACCCGCGCACATCGCTCGCGTTGAGGCGTTGATCGCCGATGGCAGCCTGACCGACAAGCTCGCGCGATCGGTGTTCGAAGGAGTCATCGCAGGAGAGGGCGACGTTGACGACGTCGTTCAAGGGCGCGGACTCGTTGTGGTTGGCGACGATTCGACCCTGCTTGCAGCGATCGAACAGGCACTCGCCGAGCAACCCGACGTCGCGGAGAAGATACGCGGCGGCAAAGTTCAGGCGGCAGGCGCAATCGTGGGAGCCGTCATGAAGGCCACGAAGGGCCAAGCCGATGCGGCTAAGGTCCGCACACTGCTCTTGGCGCACTTGGGTGTCGATGGCTAACACTGTCGTCCTCGCGCCGGACTATCTGCTTCCCGAGAACATCGGGCCAGCGGTCGGGTATCGCGAGGGACAGTTACCGGATACCGAAATTCTCGAGCAGGTGGGCTTCTTCGTCCCGGCCTACATCGAGCACCCGAATGCGGTCTGGATGGCGAAGATGCCTGGGCTGGAAGTAGTGCAACTTCCTACGGTCGGCTTCGACGCAGTGCTGCCGCATTTACCGGCCGAAGTGACGCTGTGCAATGCCGCCGGCGTGCACGAGCAAAGCACCGCAGAACTCACGGTGGGCCTCGTTATCGCTCGGTGGCGTGGACTGGACCGCGCAGCGCGAGATATGGCAAGTGGCACGTGGGATCACCGTCGTGGTCGGTCCCTGCAGCAAGCTCGGGTGGTGATCGTTGGGACCGGAGGAGTAGGCACCGCAATCTCGAACTGCCTGGCTGTGTTCGGCTGTGACATCACGCGGGTGGGTCGCACACCACGCGAGGGGGTGGCCGGCCCGGAGGATCTCGAGTACTTGCTTCCCGAGGCTGACGTCGTGGTGCTCGCGGTGCCGTTGAGCGAGGAAACCCGCGGCATGGTCGACGACGCGTTCTTGTCACGACTGCCCGACGGCGCACTGGTAGTGAACGTCGCCCGCGGTCCGGTCGCGGTGACCGAGGATCTGCTCACCCATGCCGGGCGGTTGGAGTTCGCCCTTGATGTCACCGACCCCGAACCCTTGCCGGCCGAGCATCCGTTGTGGTCAGCCCCCGGGGTTGTGATCAGTCCGCACATCGGTGGCGACACCGATGCGTTTCCGCGCTTAGCACGTGGTCTCATCGCCGAGCAGGTTCAGCGATGGCGCAATGGCGCTGCGCTACGCAACGTGGTGGTTGGCTAGCCGCAGGCTCGCAATAGAGTGCCGGTATGCCGGATATCAAGCCACGTAGCCGCCAAGTCACCGATGGTCTCGAGCGAGCTGCCGCACGCGGCATGCTCCGCGCAGTTGGTATGGGCGATGAGGACTTCGCAAAACCACAGGTCGCGATCGCGTCGAGTTGGAACGAGATCACGCCCTGTAATCTCTCACTCGATCGCTTGGCGACCGCGGCCAAGGAAGGCGTGCACGCCGCGGGTGGGTATCCGATGGAATTCGGAACCATCTCGGTCTCCGATGGCATCTCGATGGGCCACGAAGGTATGCACTTCTCGCTGGTGAGCCGCGAGATCATTGCCGATTCGGTCGAGGCCGTGGTGGAAGCAGAACGCCTCGACGGAATGGTCACCTTCGCCGGGTGCGACAAGTCGCTGCCAGGCATGCTCATGGCCTCCGCGCGCCTGGATGTGTCCTCTGTCTTCGTCTACGCCGGATCGATCCTGCCCGGCCATGTGACGCTCAGTGATGGCACCGAGAAGGACGTCACGATTATCGATGCCTTCGAGGCGGTGGGAGCCTGCGCACGCGGTCTGATGTCCCGTGAGGATGTCGATCGCATCGAGCGCGCGATCTGCCCCGGAGAGGGCGCCTGCGGTGGCATGTACACCGCAAACACGATGGCTAGTGCAGCCGAGGCGATGGGGATGTCCTTGCCCGGCTCTGCTGCACCGCCAGCCGTGGACCGCCGCCGCGACGGCTACGCCCGCAAGAGCGGTGAGGCGGTCGTGGAACTGCTGCGTCAGGGAATCACAGCGCGCGACATCATCACACGTCAATCGCTGGAGAACGCGATCGCCGTCATCATGGCTTTCGGTGGTTCCACCAACGCGGTGCTGCACCTGCTCGCTATTGCCCACGAGGCGAATGTTGAACTTCACATTGAAGACTTCCACCGGATCGGTTCGAAGGTGCCGTTGCTTGCGGATGTGAAGCCATTTGGTCGCTACGTCATGAGTGACGTCGATCGTGTGGGTGGCGTTCCGGTGATCATGCGCGGTCTGCTCGACGCTGGTCTGCTCCATGGTGACTGCATGACGGTCACCGGTAAGACGGTGGCGGAGAATCTCGCGGATATCGATCCGCCTGATCCCGACGGCACGATTTTGAAGGCTTCCCAGGATGCAATCGCACCAACCGGCGGGATCACGATCCTGGGCGGTTCGCTGGCGCCTGATGGTGCGGTGGTGAAGAACGCTGGTGTTCCGGTGGAGGTGTTTGAGGGCACTGCCCGGGTGTTCGAGCGTGAGCAGGCGGCGATGGATGCGTTGGAGAACGGCACGATCCAGGCTGGGGATGTGGTGATCATCCGCTATGAGGGTCCCAGGGGTGGTCCGGGGATGCGGGAGATGTTGATGATCACTGGTGCGATCAAGGGTGCGGGTTTGGGTAAGGACGTGCTGCTCATTACTGATGGTCGGTTCTCTGGTGGTACGACGGGTTTGTGCGTGGGTCATGTGGCGCCCGAGGCGGTGGATGGTGGCCCGATCGGGCTGTTGAAGGACGGTGATCGGATCAAGATCGACATCCCAAACCGCACGCTAGATGTGCTGGTGGACGAGGCTGAGATGGATCAGCGCCGGGCGTCCTTTGAGCCGCTGCCCCCGCGCTATGACCGCGGAGTACTGGCTAAGTACGCCAAGCTGGTGGGCAGCGCCTCCAAGGGAGCCGTCACTGGCTAACGCCCCTTTTCCCCACACTCTGGGAGATTCACGCCGTTTCCCCCGGATACCGGCGAATCCGCGCTGTTTCCCCCGGTATCCGGGGGAAACGAGTTGATTTCCCCGAGGAACTATGAAGACAACAACGACGTTACTTGACGCACTAACCATGACAAGGAGATGACATGAAACTGGCGAGGATCGGCGAACGGGGTCACGAAGTCCCGGCGGTCCTCGATGCTGCGGGGGTTCATCGAGACGTATCGAGCATCGTTTCGGACTTCACGCCGGAGTTCTTCGCCGGCGACGGAATCCAGCGGCTTCAGGCGGCGGACATCTCTGCATTGCCGGAGGTCCAGGGACGAATCGGTGCACCAATCGCCAAGCCCAGTTTGATCCTGTGTGTTGGTCTGAACTACGTAGATCACGCCAATGAGTCGAGCATGAAGGTTCCCGATGAGCCGATCTTGTTCACCAAAGCACCCAATTGCCTCGTTGGTCCCAACGACGACGTCCTGATCCCGCGGGGCGCCGCGAAGGTGGACTACGAGGTTGAACTCGCCGTGGTGATCAGCAAGCAGTGCCGTTATCTCGATTCACCGGAGCAAGCACTCGACTACATTGCGGGCTTCGCGGTTGCCAATGATGTCTCTGAGCGTTCGTTCCAGCTCGAGCGGGGCGGTGGCCAGTGGATCAAGGGCAAGTCGTGCGAAACCTTTAACCCGTGTGGCCCATTCCTTGCGACGCCGGACGAGATTGACCTTCAGGCCGGTCTCGAACTATGGCTCGATGTGAACGGTGAACGTCGGCAGACCGGATCAACCCACGACATGATCTTCGACATCGCGACCGTCATCCATCACGTCAGCCAGTTCATGGTCCTGGAACCGGGTGACCTGGTGAATACCGGTACTCCACCCGGCGTAGCGATGGGTATGGCCGAGCCCGGCTATTTGTCCGCAGGCGACGTCATGACCCTGGGAATTACCGGTCTGGGGGAGCAGCGTCAGGAACTGGTGTCAGCGTAGGAATCCCAGTCGCCACCGGCGAGGATCCCGCCTTCGATCACGATCGACTGTCCGGTGATGTAGCTCGATGCTGGTGTAGCGAGGAAGACCACGGCGCCGACGAGTTCATCGGCTTGAGCAAGGCGGCCGATCGGGGTGGTGTCCGCGAACCATCGGGCGCGGTGCTCTTCGCCCCACAGCGGCTTTGTGAACTCCGTTTGTACGACCGCTGGTTCGATGCAGTTGACGCGGATCCCGTCGCCTATCCACTCGCGGGCGAAACTGCGCGTCATGCCGGACACAGCGGCTTTGGTTGCGGCATAAACCGAGATGGTGTTGAAACTGTAGCGGGCGCTCAGGGACGACAAATTGACGATCGCCCCGTTGTCCGATGCCTTCAGGTAGGGATGCGCCGCTTGGCTCAAGAGGTAGACCGCGCGCATGTTCACTGCAGTGATGGCGTCGAAGTCATCGACCGTGACGTCCAAGATGGGCTTGCGTCGGTTGATCCCGGCACCGTTGACCAGGACGTCAAGCCCACCCATGGCGGAGGCAGCTCCCTCGATCAGTGAAACGCACTGGTCGGGATCAGCGACATCGGCCGCGAAGGTCATCGCCGATCCGCCGGCGGCGTTGATCTCCGAAGCAAGACCCGCGACTTTGTCCTCGGTTAGGTCGTGCAATGCGACCGTGGCACCGAGGTCGGCAAAGGCCTTCGCTAGGACCGAACCGATGGCGCCGCCAGCTCCAGTCAAGAGAACGCGCATGCCGTCCATCCGGAACAGCTCAGGTGTAGCGGGCAAGGATGGTGCGGATTTCATGTGGTTCCTCTCAATCGAGTGCTGGTAGGTCGACGACGGTCAGGGAGTGCGCAGGGACTGTGAGGGTTAGAGCGTCATTGACTCGAACGGTGCGCGACCCATCGCTCCAATTAGCGATCAGCGCCTTGGTGTCCGCACCGTTGCTGACGACGCACGCGTTGACGCTCTCGGGGGCTGATGACTCCGTCGTGTGTGCTCGGGTCATGCCGGCTAGTGCCGCGAATACATCCCAAACAGGGAAGTGATTTCCTGGCGTCGACGGGAAGTGGATGGGGTCGGGTGAGCCCTCCTCGCGTTCCATCACGCCTTTCCATCCTGCTACCTCGAAGTAGCTGGCAACGTCGACGGTGTTGGCCTCAGCCAGGTACTTGACGCTCATTGCGGTCCAGTTGGCTGCGAAGTAGGTCATCTGCCTGGCGTCGACGTCGCTGGGTAGCGCAGTGTTGCTGACGTCGGACTCGGGATCGGTTGCGTTGGGGTTGAACCTCGGGCGCAGGGAGATAGGTCCCACCGATACCTCGGCAGGTTCGGTGATGCGGGCTGCATTTCCTGCGACGACCGCCTGTGTCATCGCGTTCTGGATGAGGGTTCGGTTGTCGAAGGCATGTACCTGAGGATTGAGCGAGAAGTTCAAGGCGTCGAAAGCCATCGGGTCGGGAGGTTCACGGTTCAACTCTGTGAAGTACAGATCGGTCCCACCACCGAGGGTCACGTCGTGGAAGCGCTCACCGAGCGCTGCCCGTGCCCGCGGTGCCCAATCATCGGGCGTGACCTTGTCCGTTGAACTGAACACATACCAGCAGTCGATCAGTGACACCGTGTGATCCGAAAGGCGGTTAAACGCTGAGAGATCGTCGGGCGATTCGCATACCGATGCCACCCGCAGGCGCGCACCGATGCGCTCAGCCGACGACGCGGCTCGGGTCACCTGGTCGGGTGCACCGGGATCGGTTGCGTCGATGGCAATCCGCAGGTGGTCCAATCGCAGTTCCGTGAGCGCTACAGCCTGCGCATCGGTGAGGTCGACCGCGTTACTAGTCAGCGACAGGCCAAGGCGCGGAAGGTCGGTCACTTCACCGGTTCGTCGAATCTCGATTACGTCTTGGTTGGTTGTGGGCTCCGAGTTTAGGTCACCAGGACCGGGTGTGAACTCGACTTCGATGCGCTGATCGATTGCCGCACCCGGCACAACCTCGACCGGGAATGGCAGCGAGATGGGCGTGCAGTAAGTCTTGAAGGATGCGTCGGTCCAGTTGCGGTGGTCTTCCATCTCGAAGACCTCACCGACGAACTGCACGCGTGCCTTGGCACCGTTGGGCAGTTGGTGGGTGATGGAGCGCATATCCACAAAAGGTTGATGCGGGGAGATATCGGTCGGCAGGTTCGATTCGGTGACCGTGCCGTCGGTGTGTTCGACGACGACGGCAGAACCCGCAGCCGACATCGGGTGCAGCAGACACATACCCAGCCGATTCCGCCAGAACGGCGAATTCGTGTTGGCCTGGAAGCGGTAGTCGATGACGTGATCACTGATCGTCGCGTGTACCTGCCAGGTGAGCGGCTCGGCATCGAAGGATCCGGTGCCGCGTGCAGTGAAGACGATCGAGTCCTCGTTCTCTTCGAGTGAAGCGTCGGATACAACAAAGAGGCGGTTGGTCCAGTTGCGGTCCTGGAACACCGGATAGATCCGCCGGATCGCCTCCTCGCCCTGCCAGCGGATATCGCGCAGGTCAGCACCGTCGACCGTGACTGTGACGTCACCGACCTGAACCGTCTGAGGTTCGGTCACAGCATGTTTCCGGCCTGGTAGGGCTCTCCGGTTTCCAGGGATTGGTAGGCGCCCAGGGTTAAGTCCAAGACGCGCAGCGTGTCAGCACCGCTGGTCTCGGGGGTCTCGCCCGTTTGCAGGCAGTGGATCCAGTGCCGCTGCACATTGACCACGCTGTCTTGGATGCAGTTCCACGGCACCGACGCCCACGAGTGCTCGGGGATCTCCAGGGTCTCCTCATGCACGCCATCGGGGGAGACCACTTGCAGGTGGTAGTCCGGTCCCAAGGTGACCGTTCCCTCGGTTCCTTCGATCGTGACGAAGGTCTGGGGGTAGGTGCTGTGGTCGGACTTGGACTCATAACTCGTATCGACGACGCACGTAGCGCCCGGCAGGCCCAGCACGATCGTGGCGACGTCCTCGCCCTTGATCTTCGGGTTAACCCGGATCGCTTCGGTGAACAAACGATCGGGTTCGCCGAGGAAGAAGCGGGTCAGGTCGAACTGATGGACCGAGACGTCGGCGATGATCATCCGCTCGGCGTCCATGCACCACGGCTGCGCCGAGTAGACATCGTGCGCTGTGCGGAAGCTGATGCGACCAAAGAAGGGCCGCCCGATGGCCCCGCTGTCGAGTACTTCTTTGACCTTCCGCATCGGATACTGGAAGCGGAAGTTCTCGTGGACCATGAATGGCAGGTCCGCCTCCGCCATCGCCTTGACCATCGCCTTGGCGTCTGCCATGTCCCACGCCAGCGGCTTTTGGCAGATCGCCGCAACCCCGTGCTGGGCGGCGAGTTCGACCATCATGCGATGCGTGGGGGGAGTGGTGGCGATGTCAACGAAATCGAGGTCCTCGCGTGCGAAGAGTTCGGCGGCGTCGGTGTATGGCGTCCCACCGAATTGCCGAGCTGCGGCTATCGCACTTTCGTAATTGATGTCGCACGTGGCGACTAGCTCCACCTCGGGCATCTCGGCCCACGCTTGCAGATGGTTCTGCGCGAAGAATCCGCACCCGATCAAAGCGAAGCGATACGGCCGGCTCACATTTCCACCTCTCGTGCGGGGTCGATGATCCACTCACTCCACGATCCGACGTACATGCGCGCCCCCGGTAGTCCGGCATGCTCCATCGCCAGGACGTTCTGCGCTGCAGTGACTCCGGAGCCGCAGTAGAAGACGATCTGGTCTCCGTCTTGTCCGCCGCGCAGGGAGTCGTAGTGGGCACGCAACTGTTCGGGACTGCGGAAGGTGCCGTCGTCGTTGAGTGTCTCGGCGCGATCGGCGAGGCCGGCTCCCTTGATGTGACCGCGGACGGGGTCGTAGTACTTACCTTGGCCGTGGTAGCCCTCCGGACCTCGTGAATCGAACACCCGCGTGGGGATCTCGACGCGGATTCGATCCACTTCATCGACATCGGCAAGCATCTCCGGGCGCGCCCGTGCCTCGAATGCTCGAGCAGGAACAGGAGGCGTCGTGGCATCTGAGGTCAGCGGAAGTCCGGCGCTTTCCCACGCCGGAAGTCCACCATCGAGGACAGCCACTGCGTCGTGTCCGAGCCAACGCAGCATGAACCACGCACGCGCTGCAGCCATGAGTCCACGGTCTGCGTCGTAGACCACTACTTGGGTGTCGGGGCCGATGCCCCAGGACCGAACGGTCTGTTCGAAGTCAGTTGGATCGGGGCAGGGGCGGCGGCCGGTAACGCCTTCGATGATCGGCCCCCCAAGATCGTTCGCAAGGTCAGCTCGCTGGGCTCCGGGGATATGTCCTTGCGCGAACGCACGATCACCCCAGCCTTCGTCGTCGAGGTTGAATCGAGCATCCAAGATCACCAGTTCATCACCGGATTGCTGCAGGTGCTCTAGTTCGGAGGCGGTGATCAATGTATGGAAAGTCACGTCGTTGTCTCAGCCCTTTCTTGTTCGCTTGTAGCGCCCCCGCTGAGTGTGGTTCCTACACTACGAGCATGGCATCCCCCTCGCAGATGAAACCCCGTAGCTTCCTGGTCACCGATGGTCCCGATCGCGCACCGAATCGGGGGATGTTGCGCGCATTGGGAATGGACGACGACGACTTCGCCAAGCCGCAAATCGGAATCGCCAACAGTTACAACCGGATCACTCCGTGCAATATGTCGCTGCGAGATGTCGCAACGTCTGTTGCGCAAGGAGTCGAAGCAGGCGGTGGATTCCCGATGGAATTCGGGACGATCACCGTTTCCGACGTCATCTCGATGGGTCATGAAGGCATGCACTTCTCGCTCGTGAGCCGCGAGGTGATCGCCGATTCGGTCGAGACGGTGATGCAGGCCGAGCGGTTGGACGGCATGGTCACTCTCGCGGGATGTGACAAGTCGATTCCCGCGATGATGATGGCTGCTGGTCGTCTCGACATCGCCTCGGTGCTGCTGTATGCGGGTTCACTCCTACCCGGCCATGTGCGCTTGACCGATGGCAGCGAGGAGACGGTGAACATCGTGACCGCATTCGAGGCTGTCGGTGCCCGTGCTCGCGGCTTGATGAGCAATGAAGACGTCGATCGCATCGAGCGCGCGGTGTGTCCGAGCGCCGGAACCTGCGGTGGCATGTACACCGCCAACACGATGGCCAGCGCTGCGGAAGCCATGGGCTTGGCGTTACCTGGTTCGTCGTCGCCGCCGGCGGTTGATGCGCGTCGCGACACCTTGGCTCGTCGTAGCGGTGAGGCAGTAGTCGAGATGCTCCGGCAAGGCATCACAGCGCGCGACATCATCACCAAGGAGTCATTGGAGAACGCCATCGCGGTGATCATGGCTCTTGGTGGTTCCACCAATGCGGTGTTGCACCTGCCCGCGATCGCCTACGAAGTTGGCGTGGAACTCGACATGCACGATTTCCACCGGATCGGCTCGAAGGTGCCGCACGTGGCGGACCTGAAGCCGTTCGGCGAATTCCTGATGTTCGACCTGGACAAGGTGGGTGGTGTTCCGGTCGTGCTCAAGGCATTGCTCGATGCGGGCCTGCTGCACGGTGATGCGCTGACCGTGACCGGCAAGACGATGGCTGAAAACCTCGCCGCTATCGAGATCCCCGAGCCCGATGGCACCGTGGTCCGACCCATCGGCAATCCGATCGGGGCCACCGGTGGCATCACCATCCTCGGCGGGTCGCTGGCACCCGAGGGGGCAGTGGTGAAGAACGCAGGGGTCCCGGTGGACGTCTTCGAGGGAACCGCCAAAGTCTTTGACCGCGAGCAGGCGGCGATGGAGGCGCTCTCCGACGGGACGATTCAGGCGGGGGATGTCGTCGTTATTCGTTATGAAGGGCCCAAGGGTGGGCCGGGGATGCGCGAAATGCTGATGATCACCGGAGCGATCAAGGGAGCTGGCCTCGGTAAGGATGTCCTGCTGATCACCGACGGACGCTTCTCGGGAGGCACCACCGGGCTGTGCGTGGGGCACGTGGCGCCCGAAGCGGTGGACGGCGGCCCGATCGGGCTGCTGCGCGACGGGGACAAGGTCCGTATCGACATCCCCAACCGCACACTGGACGTGCTCGTGGACGACGACGAACTGGCTGCTCGCCGGACGACCTTCGAGCCGCTGCCCCCGCGCTACGACCGCGGTGTACTGGCTAAGTACGCCAAGCTTGTGGGCAGCGCCTCCAAGGGAGCTGTCACCGGCTAATTGGGGGAGAAGGAATCCCGGTTAGGGAAGAAGATCGACGATCATGTCGATCCGCTCGGCCAATGTGGTGTCGAGGTCGGTGATGCCACCCGCGGAATGCGTGGAGAGTCGGAATGTCAGGGTGCGCCAGCGGATGTCTATGTCCGGGTGATGATCCATTTCCTCGGCGGCGTTGGCGACCTTGGTGACGTAGTCAATACCTGCGAGGAAGGTCTTCGCCTTCACCTCGGCTACGAGGGTGTTGCCCTCGCGGTTCCATCGTGGATGCAACAGGCAAAAGTCGTCGATTCGGCCGTCGGCCAATAGGTCGGCCGGTGTGGCGGGCATAGCAAGCACCTCTAACGAAAGCGGGGTTCACGGTCCGGACTTGAGCCTGCCTGATGTCGCCCATCGCCGCATGCGGGGGTGGGCGAGGCCGCATAGAGGGATCGCCTAGAGGGATCAGACATACGGGTTGACGAGTGTCAGGGGTGGGGTTTAGCGTTCGATCTAATTCGAACATGTGTTCGAATTGCCCCGGATTCGCGGCTGGGGTGAAAGTGCAGGAGTTCCGCGTAATGCAGAACTCCACCAAGCGGGCCCGTAGGCCGCTGGGGTTGCCTCGACCCCAGCCCCAGCGGCCGGGTCCGTTTTGGAGCAGGGTCGAGAAAACGGTTCGAGTAGCAGGGTCGAGAAAACGGGTCGAAAACAACCAGCACACGTAACAAGAAGGGATTCTTGCAATGAACTCGACCCCGACCGTCGATCCCATCGCTCCCGACAATCTGATGTGTAGCGCGCAGCGCAGTTTGGCGCGGGCGGCGTTGGCAGGCACCCCGCATGAGAGGTACGCAGCCGCACATCTCGCTGCGCTACGGGCAGCCGCAGCGGTGATCGCCGCCGTGGCTCCACGGTCTCGAGACAGGCACCCAGCGCGCCAGCAGGTGCGTAGCGCGTGGGTGGTGCTGCGCGAGGTGTGTCCACCGCTGTCGGAGTGGGCGGACTTCTTTGCCGCGGGCGCCCAGACCCGTGCCGCTGCTGAGGCGGGTATCCCATGTGTCAGTGCACGCGCAGCGGATGATCTCGTTCGTGATGCACAGATCTTCCTGGCCCGAGTGTGCGACGTACTCGAGTTGGCCCACCAGCCAGCACTCGATCTGCGTCTGCGCGCTGTCGGTTAGGCGTGGGGACTACTTCACCACCGTTCGCCCATCTGCACGTAGCGTCGAGTCATTCGCTTCGCTATGGCGCCACGTTGCCCGAATCGCTCGTGCAGCGCAGCGCCGAACTCGGCCAATCGATCATCGCTCTCACCGACCGAGACGGTTTGTATGCGGCGGTTCGGTGGGCACGCGAATGCTCTCGTTTAGGGGTGCGTCCGGTGCTCGGAGTGGATATCGCGGTTGAGGCGACGCAGCTAGAACGGGTGCATCCAGATGTGCGTGCCTCCAGTACTCGCGCCACCTCTCGCCCCCGGACGCCAGCGCGCGGTGGTCAGTGGATTGATGAGACGCGTCCGCGGGTCCTGTTGCTTGCGACCGGTGCGCGTGGCTGGGCGTCGTTGTGTCGACTCGTCAGTGCTGCACATACCGGTGATCACACCGTCCGCGGCGAACCGTGGGTGCCGTGGTCGGCTCTGCGTGAACACAGCGAGGGCATAGTCGCGGTGCTTGGGGCGGAATCGGAGGTTGGTCGATACCTCACCGCCGAACGCACAACTCTTGCCGAAGCAGCGGCTCGGCCGTGGCGTGCGGTATTCGATCGATATCTCGCAATCGGTGTTGCATCCCATCGGCAGCAGAGTTTCCCGCTGCATCGTCGGCATCGTTACTCCACGGCTGCGGCTGCACGCATGCTCGGATGGGCGCGGGGGCAGAAATTGCCCGTCATTCTCACCAATGCCGTTCGGTACGCCGAGCCCGAGCATGCGGGTATAGCCGAGGTGCTGGATGCGTCACGGCTTCTCGTGCCATTGAGTTCTCCACGGATCGAACGTCAGCGGGGTGCGCACGCATATCTGAAATCCGCAGAAGAGATGGCCGAGATTGCCGCGGAGATCGCGCACGCGTCTGGTGGGCAAGACGAACGCGGTGGTCGACGTTTACTGGAAGACACGTGGCATCTCGCGCAGTACTGCGCGCTGGATCCCGAACGGGATCTAGGTCTGGGGGAAGTGTTCGTCCCCGAACTCGATGTGCTGCTGGGAAGACAGATCACCGACCCGGTCAAGGAGGCCGATGCGCTGTTGCGCCATCGATGCGCTGCAGCGATTCTCGACCGGTACTCCGGAACAGATAGAGGTGACGCCGAGCACCGACTCGAGGCTGAACTTCGCACCATCACGGGCTTGGGTTTTTCCGGGTATTTCCTGACCGTTGCCGAGGTAGTCGACATGGTGCGCGCCCGCGGGATACGAGTGGCGGCGCGTGGCTCGGGTGCCGGAAGTCTCGTCACGCATCTTCTGGGGATCAGTGGTGTGGACCCGATTCGGCACGGACTATTGATGGAGCGTTTCTTGTCTCCACTACGACGGGTGTTGCCGGATATCGACATAGACGTTGAGTCGGCTCGCCGCCTCGAGGTCTACGACCTCATCCGTGAGCGTTTTGGAGACGATCGAGTCGCAAGCGTCTCGATGATGGAGACCTACCGAGTACGGCACGCAGTCCGAGACGTCGGAGCCGCACTTGGCATGGACGCAGGCGAAGTCGATGCGTTTGCGAAGGCTTTTCCGCACGTGCGTGCTCGTCAGGCAAGAAGTGCACTTGGCGATCTACCCGAGTTGCGGAACTCGCACATCGGACAACTCGCGCAAGGTGGGCAACTCGATCACTTCCTCGATCTCGTCGAAGGCCTCGATGGACTGCCAAGGGATATCGCCATGCATCCATGTGGAGTGGTCCTCTCCGATGCCACGTTGCTCGATCGGACTCCCGTAGAAAGTAGCGCTGCGGGTTATCGGATGAGTCATTTCGATAAGCATGACGTTGAGCACATGGGTCTTCTCAAACTCGATGTGCTCGGGGTTCGAATGCAATCGGCGATCGCCCATGCGGTTGACGAAATCGAGAGCAGTACAGGGGAGCGCATTGAACTCGACGATGATCGCCTCGATGACGCGCAGACCTTCGCGTTGATCAGATCAACCAAGACCTTGGGATGTTTCCAGATCGAATCACCCGGTCAGCGGGAACTTCTCGGTAAGTTCGCGCCGGATCGATTCTCCGATCTGATCATCGACATATCGCTGTTTCGGCCAGGGCCGGTCAAATCCGACATGGTTACTCCGTTTCTGATGGCTCGCCAGGGATGGAGTGCTCCGGAGTACCCGCATCCCGATCTCGAACTGATATTGCGCGAGACCTACGGAGTCGTGGTGTTCCACGAGCAGGTGTTACGGATCATCGCGACCATGACCGGCTGCTCGCTCGCCGAAGCGGATGAATGCCGGCGCAGTATGGGTTCACCGGAAGGTCAGGACGATGTTCGTGCGTGGTTCTACCCGACCGCTATCAACCACGGGTATGACGTCCCTACCGTCGAGCGAGTGTGGGAGATCTTGCGCGCGTTCGCTTCCTTTGGATTCTGCAAGGCGCATGCTGCAGCGTTCGCACTTCCCACGTATCAATCAGCTTGGCTCAAGGCGCACCATCCAGCTGCCTTCTATTCAGGAATATTGACGCACGACCCGGGGATGTACCCCAAGCGTTTATTGCTCGACGACGCACGAGTACATGGAATCCAGGTATTGGGTATCGATGTCAATGCATCGGGCAGCGCATATTGCGTAGAAGGCACCGATGCGAACGCCATTCGTATCCCGCTGACCGAGGTGGCGGGTATCAGTGAGCAGGAGGTGCAGGCGCTGATTGGTCGTCGTCCCTTCTCTTCCCTGGCTGATGCGATCCGTAGAGCAGGGCTGTCGCGCCCCACTGCGGAGAACCTGGTGGTGACGGGCGCCTTCGATGCACTACACCCAGCGCCCACCACGCGGCGCGATCTTCTCCTGCAGGTTGCCGACATCGACAGACATGCCAGTCCGGCGAGCATCGATGCGCAGTTGTCGCTCGATTTACTCGGATCGGCGGCCGAACACGTGCCAACCACCGGATTGCCGGAGATGAAGACGAGCGATCGAGTCCGATCGGAGATGTCCGTCCTGGGCCTGGACGTCAGCGCGCACGTCGTGGACTTCTACAAGGATCTACTAAGTGAGATGCGCGCTACGGCGGCGTGCGATCTGTTAAAGCAGCGCTCCGGCAGCGATGTGTGGGTAGCGGGCGTCAAGGTCGCTATTCAAAGTCCACCGGTACGTAGCGGTCGACGAGTGATCTTCGTGACGCTCGATGATTCCACGGGCCCGATCGATGCAGCTTTCTTCGACGATGTTCAAGAGCACTATTCCTCGACGTTGTTCAACTCGTGGCTGTTGATCATCCGAGGTCGTCTCCGACGGTCGGGGCCACGAGGGGTGTCGATGCGCGCTACTGGTTGCTGGGATCTCGGGGACGTGCGGCGGCTCTGGAAGGACCAGGGAATGGATGTAGTCCGAGAGTTACTGACCTACGATCCAGTGGAGGAGGCAACCAAGACCTCGGACTCTGATCTCACAGAACCGAGAAAAGTGCTGGTGCATGCCAGCGGCTTCCGTCAATCGCCCTATGCGGACATCGCGCCTGCCGGTGTGTCAGTGAATCGACCACCAGGAAAGTTCTGGCACTCCAGTCCCGGAGTCTCCGGATGACGACAGCATTTGCCGCTACTCTCCAGGAGGCTTTGCTTTCTCACCCCGGTTACTGGTCGGCCTCGTGGTCGGTCGATACAGATAGGAACTCACATCGACGCTCGTGGCGTAACCCAAGAGCCCTTATCGCGTATCGCCGGGCCACTTCTTCTGGTGTGGATCCTGTGGGGGTCTTCCTACGTTGCCATCGCCGTCATGGTGCAGAGCATGGCCCCGCTGCTGGGAAGCGGAAGTCGATTCGTCATCTCCGCTGTCGTGCTCGCAGCGATAGCGGCCGTGATCAAGGGTCCTTCGAGTCTGAAAGTCTCCTGGTCGCAATTTCGCGGTGCATTGATCATGGGCATCGCTCTGTTCGGTGTTGCGCAAGGGGCGGCGACGATGGCCCTTCGTTACGTGCCATCGGGCGTTGCTGCGGTGATCATCTCCGTGATTCCGATCTGGTTCATCATCTTTCGATTCATGGCACGAGATCGTGCTCCAGTACTGACTCTCATCGGAACCGCACTGGGCATCGTCGGCATCGCATTCATGCTGCTGCCTGGTGGTACGCAACCGGTGGGCGGGACCGACATCCAGGTCACCGTCTGGTCGTTTGTTCTTCTCCTGGGGAGCCTGTCCTGGGCGGCGGCTTCATGGCGAGCCCCTCGGTTAGGGCTACCTGCCGACGCCGTGACATCCGCGGTCTATCAGTTGGCCGTCGCCGGAGTCTTCTTGGTCATCGTCGGCCTGCTTCTCGGGCAACGGTGGGAGCCGGCATCGATCACTCCGTCATCCTGGGCGGCCTACGGCTACTTGATCGCAGTGTCGATCGTGTCATTGGTGGCATATGTGTGGCTGCTCGAGCACGCCTCGATCTCCGTCGTGGGTACGTTCGCCTACGTCAATCCCGCTGTTGCGGTCGCGCTGGGCTGGCTTTTGCTGGGCGAGGCGATCACGATCGATGTGGTCGTCGGACTGATCGTGGTCGTCGGTGCTGTGGTGATGGTCGTCAGTGGGGAGTCCAGAAGGACTGCATCCGAATCGACCGCATCGAAACCGCAGCCCGAGGAGTTGGCGGCCCACGAGCCGTAAGGTGCGACATAGCCGAGGCTAGGGCGACCTACCGCTGGGTGATGGGTCGTCATCGGAGGGAGCGAGGGTGAGCCGCAGTCAGGTGCGCCGCCCGAAAGGGCCAACTCACTTCGGAGACGACGATGCCGGGTGCACGATCCTGCATGTCGATATGGATGCCTTCTACGCATCTGTGGAATTGCTCGAACAGCCCGAACTGCGCGGCACCCCGGTGATCGTCGGTGCCAGTACCGGAAATCGGGGTGTGGTTCTCTCGGCCACCTACGAAGCCCGTGCACTCGGTGTCCATTCCGCGATGCCGATGTCCCGGGCCAAGCGTCTAGCTCCGCACGCCACGTTCATCTCCCCGCACCATGATCGCTATGCCCAGGCATCACGGGCGGTGATGGACATATTCGGTTCGATCACTCCGATCGTGGAGCCGCTGTCCCTCGACGAGGCCTTCTTGGATGTGGCAGGTGCACTTCGGCGTCTCGGCCGCCCCGTCGCCATCGCATCACTCATCCGATCCCGGGTGCAGGAGGAAGTTGGCATCACCTGCTCAGTCGGAGTGGCACCGAGCAAGTTCGTGGCGAAACTCGCCTCAACCCACAGCAAGCCCGATGGTTTACTCCTGATTCCACGAAGCAAAGTGATCGATTTCTTGCACCCACTTCCGGTTGGTGCGCTCTGGGGTGTGGGGGAGCGCACCGAGGAACAACTCGTACGGTTGGGTTTAGAGACCGTTGCCGATATCGCCGAGACCCCCGTCACCACTTTGGAGCGGGCCGTGGGATCAGCGCAGGGTCGCCATCTCCATGACTTGTCGTGGGGGCGCGATCCACGGGCGGTCATCCCGAATGAACCGGACAAGAGCATCGGCAACGAGGAAACCTTCGATTCCGATACCGACGATCACGAATGGATCCGATCCCGGATCGCCGGCCTTGCCGATCAAGTAGCACGCCGTCTGCGGGCGTCGAACTGTGTCGCCCGCACCGTCGGCCTGAAGGTCCGCTTTGCGGATTTCACCACCATCACCCGATCTCGGACGCTGGATGTATCCACCGATGTGGGAGCCGACATCTATGCCACGGCGTGGTCGCTATTCGAGGCGCTTGGGCTGCAGCGGGCACGAATCCGGCTCGTGGGAGTGCGGGTAGAAGGATTGTCGTCGGCGGACGAGACCCCGACCCAACTGTTGCTCGATGCCCCCGACCGCGGGCATCGAGATGCCGAAGTTGCCATGGATCGGCTCCGTCAGCGCTACGGCCCCGGCGCCGTCCGTCCCGGGCGGGTCCGCTGATGGTGGCCTTGGACGCCTTGACTAAGCCGAACAGGGGTGCGGGGGTTTCCTCAGGGTGGGTCGCGGCTTATTCTGTGCTCATCCGCCAACAAGCGTGGAGTTCGACCCTGGGGCAGACTTACTCTGGTACCGAGAGCACGCGACGAGGAAAGGGGGCACGCCATGCCGCTATCGGAGCATGAGCAACGTCTGCTGGAGCAGATGGAAAAGGCCCTCTACGCCGAGGATCCGAAGTTCGCCACGAGCCTTCGCTCCACCGGGGGAGCCGCGAGTCGCTCGCGCGCGGCGCTAGGAGTGCTCGGCGTGCTCGGGGGCTTGGGGATCGTGATTGCGGGAATGGCGATGCCGCTGGCTGTATTGGGTGTTGTCGGATTCGCCGTCATGCTCGCTGGTGCGGTCTTGATCTACTTCGCCTTCACCCGAGGCACCGCTGCAACCACCGACGAAGCTGAGGCGGACGCTGAGGAGGAAGGCACCGCCACAGCGCAAGCTCCCCGCGCCCGTAAGCAGCCCCGCCGTTCGAGTGGCTTTATGGATCGCATGGAAGAGCGGTGGCGCAAGCGCGCCGACGGTGATCGCTGACATGATGGGGCGATGACAAACGTCGTCCCCGCACAACTGGGCCGCTTCTTTGAGGACTTCGAAGTTGGCACCACGTACCAGCATCCGTTCGGCCGGACTATCTCTGAGGCCGACTCAACCTGGTTCACGCTGCTGACCTGCAACACCAACCAGAACCACTTCAACGCCGATCTGGCGCAGAGCAACCCGATCACCGAAGGTCGCATCATCGTCAACTCAGGTTTGACAGTTGCGCTTGTGCTGGGGCTTTCGGTCATCGACATGAGTCAAAACGCCGTTGCCAACCTCGGTTGGACTGACATCAAATTGACGCACCCGGTGTACATCGGAGACACCATCTACGCGGAAAGTCTGTGTCTGGAAGCGCGGGAATCATCGTCACGTCCAGAGATGGGAATCATCCGAATGAAGACGCGTGGACTTAATCAAGACGGAGATGAAATCGTCTCGTGGTTCCGATCGGTGATGGTGCCTAGGCGCAGTAGTGGCATCGGGCAGGACTACTTTCCCGAGGCTAAGAACGGCCCCCTTGCTGAGTAGAAGCCGCCTCGTCGCTCGGTGACGCGGGCCGCGGTGCGACGGGTGGTGGGACATCACACGTCCGCTGGGCTGGTCGTCCGGCAAACCGGTCGGCAATCCACGCTACGGCGGAGGGTCCGGACGTCGTCGCCGCCGCGAGATGCCCGATTCCGCCCATCCACAGTGAGCTAATGGTGGAACCAGCTGCGCACCACGACTCCTGAAGCTTGGCATTGGGCCACGCCAGCACGATCTCATCTGCGGTTCCTTGCGCGAGGAATACCGGCATGTCCGCGGGCAGCGGTGGTGGAGTTTGGTCAGCGACGAAATCGGCCCAATCAGGAAGATCGATGGGATTGCGAGCGAAGAACTCTTGACCGGCTGATCGCAGCGCGAGCACTTCGAGTAGCAGTTGTTTGTCGTAGGTGCAGTCATTGGCGAGCTGCTCGTAGGTGCGTAGGCCGGTGGCCGTTGCTACTTGTGCGGCGGAGAGTCGGTCGTCGGCGGCGGGCCAGGAGATCAGAACCTCCGGACCGATACCCCACCCAACGGTCGTGTTCCATTGGGCACCCATGATGTCCGCAAGTTCGCCGGCCGGTGCTGCCGCTGCGACACCGAGCAGGTTGAGTTCTGGAGCGAGTTCGGGTGCCAGATGCCCACTCCACAAAGTCGAGTGACCGCCCTGGGAGTGACCCCACACCACATAGTCGGATCCGGCCTGGGCGTCGGCGACGTTGCGGGCGGCTCGAACCGAATTCACAACATCGCGCACCTCGGCTTCCTTCACGAGGTACAACTCCGGTCCTGGTGTTCCGAGCCCGACGTAGTCGGTGGCGGTGACAACCCATCCCAGCGCCATCATCTGGTCCAACCAGTTGTCGGTATCGCCGAGTGGATTCGCGGCCCGTGATGGAGCACACGCATCGCCCATCCCCACAGTTCCGTGTGCCCACGCAACGACGGGACGCCCCTCGGGTGGAGCAGGGGTTTCGGGGATGAACAACATCCCGCTGCTCGCGGCTGGAGTGCCATCGGGCCGTTCGGAAACGTAGAGGATGCGGTAGGCGTTGGCGCCTGGGACATCTACATCAAGTGGTTCGGTCCGGATGACCGTCCCGGGTTCAGTGGGCAGCGGGTCAGGGGGGATGTAGAAGGGCTCTATGGAGGCCTGCGTGTCGGTGCGTTCGATATTCGATGAGATCCACCAGGCAGCAATTGCCAGTACGCCCGCGAGCAGGGCCCCACCGAGAGCGATAGCAAACCATTTCAGGTGTCTCACGACGTCAATCTACGGGGTGCAGCATGATGGTCGGTATGTCCAGCCGCGAGGTCGTGGTCGTGTCACGGCCCTATGAACCTGAGGGCGACGTAATCGCGTTGGCTCGCGACTTAGCAGCCAGCACACTCGGTCTCGTCGTGTACAGCACGCAAACGGTATTTGCCTTGACCGATGCCACCATCCGAGCGGCTGCCGGTGCGGTTCTGGACCGCATGGTTCCGGCGATCGCGGATGCGATCATCTCGCGCATCGATCTGACCGATGTGGTTCTCCAAAACGTGGACTTGCGGTCGATCGTCCTTCGGGCACTCGATGAGATTGACATTACGGAGATAGTCCTTGATCGCGTTGATGTGGATGCGATCGTTGGCCGCGCTGACATCGACGCAGTGATCGACCGGGTCCCCATGCTGCAGATCGCCGATTACATCATTGAGGAGATCGACCTTCCGCAGATCATTCGAGAGAGCACCGGTGGGGTTGCGCTCGACGCATTCACCACGACCCGCGTCTCAGCCATCCGTACCGACGAGATCATCTCCAAGGTCGTCGACACCATCCTGCTCCGACGTCGCGAGCGAGACCTCGACGTAGAGCCGTCCCCGGCCGCTTCACCTTCCGGTGAGGATTCATGACCTCCTTTCGCCAGTATCGCGAGGAACACGGGGATGGGGGCCCGATCATCCTCGAAACTCTTCCGGTCGCCGCGCGGCAATTTCAAGGTGACCGAGCCGGACTCGTCATTCGCTCGATTGCGGCGGTGATCGATGTCGTCTTTATCGGGTTCGTCATCGTTCTAGCATGGATCGGCCTGTGGCTGTTCCTGTTGATTTTCAATCCACTAGTCGATTACGGATTGCCGCGCGTCGGCTACTTCGTATTGGGCGGTTACTTCCTTATATGGGCTTACTGGTCGTGGATTTGGGCCACCAACGGCCGAAGTCTGGGGCAGTACCTCATGGGTCTTCGGTTGCTCAACAGTCATGGCTTGCGACCCGGTTGGAAGTTGGCCACGGTCCGTGCCGCTTTCTGTGTTGTCTTTCCTGTCGGATTGTTGTGGGCGGTTGTGAGTCGTCGCAATCGGTCGGTGCAGGACGTCGTGTTGAGAACCAGCGTGGTTCACGACTGGTCCAGTCAGTCGTCTTCGGATCGGGTTGCCCTGCTCGATGAAGCGGTGAAGCACGAGCGCGCTGAAGACGACAAGTTGAAACAACGAGCAGAACGCATCGCAGACCATCTATCTCCTCACCGATCCGGGCATGATGATCAGTAGTCGACGACGCCTTTGTGCAAAGGCGCTCATCTTGTCTGGGGCGCTCGCGGCTGCACCGGGATTGCTGGCGGTGCCGGCTGGAGCGGAGATAGTGGAGTCGCCACCGGCGGCCGTCACGACGGCTCAGGTTTCGGTAGCTATGGACAACGATTGGCAGTTCTCTGACGCAGAGTGTTTGTTCATCCCGATCCTTGTGACCTACGGACGGGCAGACGACACATCTGTCCTGGGAGAAACGACCGTGACGAAGGTCGGGTCGACTGCCACGTCGAACGAGGGAACGTTTCTTGTTCTGCCCGGAGATCCAGTCTCCGGTCAGGTACTGGACGAGATATTCGTCTGCCCTGCTGACGGAACCGGTGAATTCCAACTGGCCACCGTGGTGCGCGCGATCGCACCCGGCGCCGAGCAAAGTTTTTCTCTGGATCCGCTGACATTTTGGGTTCGGCCAGCTGGATCAGAATTCACTCGACTCACCGCACGGCACACCAAGGGCGGTGTGCGCATTCGTGGGCGAGTCGCAGCCGGCGATTCCGTCGCGACCGGAGTGGCAGAAATCCGCGTTGCGAAGGGTGCGACGTGGGGTGCGCCACAGATTGCGACGGTAGAGGACGGCCAATTCGATGTGGTGCTCGATCGATCCGTTGCACCCAGGACTCGCGTGAAGGTGACGCTTACCCGGTGTTCGTGGTGCTCGCGTGCTTCGCAGGTAACCCGGGTGCGCTAAGCAGCGGAACTATCCACGTAGGGTGACGGCGTGTTCGGCGCCCTCAGGTTTACCAGGCGATCCTTGCTATCCACGCGACGACGTCACCACTTGTCGGCGGCCACGGCCGTGGCGGTCACTTCGACATTGGTCGTTACCGTTTTTGCATCTCCTGCGTCCGCCGCTCGGGATGTGGTGACCGGCTCGACGAACTACGGCCGAGCCGTCACGGCGCTTGGAGATGACCTTGCCCTGTGGCGCCCGACCTACACCGCCGGCTTGCGACGCAAGGGTCCGATTGACGTCATCGCCTACGGGAAAAAGTCCAAGCGGGCGTCGTTTGCTGGATCGACTTACGGCAAGCGAGTGCCGAGCTTCACGATCGCCCAAAAGAACGCTGCTGATCGCTGGGCGGCTCGTCCCGTAGACAGAACCTCGCAGGGTCTGGTGGACACGGTGGCCATCCGGATGGGTGCCCCGGGAAGTAAGCGGGTTGTTCGTGCGCGGGTGTACGCCGACTGCAGGGCAGCAGGCGATGCTCGCACGAATCAGCGGCGATGTACGCGTGCGGACGTGGCCCGCTTCGGGGGGACCCTTGAAGTGCTTGCCCGGACATTCGATGATGGTGGACCTTTGGCATCGGACGTTCGTATTGACAGTCAGGGGCTGTCGTACTCCCAATTGCTCAGGATCGCCAAGGGCCTGGTGCCCGTCACACCATGAAATGTCATAGGTGATCGCTAGCCTGATGGTTCAGGCGGCGAAAGGGATCCGAACGTGACCGATGTTGGTCTTGGCTTGGTCGTGGGAGTAGGGGTCATCCTTGGTGTCCTCGTAGGGCTGATCGTCGGCTGGCTTGTAGCGCGGCGGGTGGGACGTAGCGAGTTCGATCAGGCAGTTGGTGTTCTTCGGGCCGAGGCTGATGCAGAGGTGGCACGGCTCAACGCTGAGCTGATCGATGCGCGTGGGCAGATCCGAGTGTTGGAGTCCGATCGCGCATCGCTGCAAGTCGAACGGTCGACGGCAAAGTCGATGGAGGATCGCCTCGAGCCAGTGCGCGAGGCGCTGGAGGGCTTGCGTCGGCAGACGCAGCAGGCGGAAGTTGAGCGAGCCAAATCGGCGGCCGAACTTCGCACCCATATCGAAGGTGTGCAGCGCAACTACACCTCCCTGGAATCGGCGACCCGCCAACTCGTGGCGGCTATGAGTTCGGGGCAATCACGTGGGCAATGGGGTGAGATGCAACTCGAGCAACTCCTCGAGCATTCCGGGCTCGTTGAGGGGGTGCACTTTCGGCGTCAAGACACTCGAACATCAGATAGCGGCGGTGCTCGGCCTGACGTCGTCATCGATTTGCCTGGTGGTGGGGAGATCCTCATCGATGCCAAGTTCCCGTTCGATGCTTACTGGAAGGCAATCAAGGCTGACGACGACGATCAGATCCAAGCGCATCTGCGCAAGCACGCAGATGATGTCTTGGCCAGGGCCAAGGAATTGTCGTCAAAGCGATACTGGGAGTCGAGTAAGAGCCCGGACTTTGTCGTCATGTTCTTGCCGCTTGAGTCTTTGTTGTCGTCGGCTCTCGAATGCAATGGCCTTCTCCTAGAGGAGGTCTTTGCGCGCAATGTCGTTTTGGCGACACCGACCACCATCTTGGGGATGCTCCGCACTATCCAATTCGGGTATCAGCGCAAGTTGATGGCCGATAACGCAGAGGACATTCGAGCGGCGGGAGCAGAAATGCTGAATCGCTTGGAGACTGCAGTCGATCACCTCGGCACGCTGCGCAAGGGTTTGATGAGTGCAGTCAAGGGCTACAACGATTTCATCGGCTCGATGGATACCCGCGTCATGGTCCAAGCGCGCAGGATGAAGGAACTCGGGGTCGCATCCGCAACCGATCTCGAACTTCCCTCGGACGTCACGGAGTCGCTTCGCGAGTCACGGAATGCTGACTAGTCGGAGGTTTTCGTAAGTCACACAACGTGACAGTGACCGACTAGCAGTTGCGACCCGGATCCGACCCTGCGTAGCCTCGAAAGGCCAATTACCAACAAGGGGGTGCCATGGGATTCATCGTGGTCGGTGTCGATGGCTCGGAGTCGAGCGTCCAGGCACTGCAGTGGGGGATGCGTCTGGCCCAAGGCATGGGTCACTCGGTAGTCGCGGTCACTGGTTACGACGTCCCGTGGACGATCTTCGTGTCGCCTACCTACCAGGACAGTGATTACGCACGCGATGCCCGAGAGATGCTCGATCGGACAGTTGCCCGTGCTTGTGCTGAGGTACCTGGTGTCGAGGTCGAGCGACGACTCGTCCAGGAGCGCCCAGGACTTGCGCTGACGATGGCGTCCCACGGGGCCGAACTACTCGTGGTTGGTGCCCGCGGTCACAGCGGGATGCCGGATGTGCACATCGGATCCGTGGCCAATGCCTGTGTCAACCACGCTCATTGCCCGGTAGTGGTGCACCGAGACAGCCACCAGCCTGAGTTGGTCTAGCGGCTCCTCTCGCTTACTCGGGTGTGACGAGGTGCAGAACCTGGGTTGCGCGTGTGGCCGCAACATAGACGTCTGCTCCGCGCTCGTGTTGAGCGCTGAGTCCTGCCGGATCCAGGACCAGTACTGAGTCAAATTCCAAGCCCTTGGCTTGCTGAGCCGTCAAGACCGCTATTGGTGCGTCCAAGGCGTCGTCGTCAAAACCGAATTCTGGTCCAGGAAGCAGCAAGCGCAATTGGTCGACAAGGGAATCGGGCGCGATAACTGCACTTCGTCCCTCTGTTGGTCTCGAGGACAACGCGTAGTCGGGAAAAGCGGTGAGGGGCATGGAGGTTTCGACAACATCGGCTCCGTCTCGAATAGGTGTGAGGACGGGAGGGTCGCCTCCCGCTTCTAGTAGAAGACGAGTGGCTGCGTCAGCAATCTGACGCGTGATCCGATACGTGACGGTCAAGGTGTTGAGCGCGATCTTGTCGGTGGCCCACGGCAGCGCCTGATTCCAAGAGCGTGGTCCCGCCGGATGGGACGACTGCTGCAGGTCACCGACAACGGTCATGGATTTGCGGCTTGCGCGGCGTCGCACTGCACGCCATGCCATAGCGCTGAGCTCTTGGGCCTCATCGACGATTACGTGGCCGTACACCCACTCTCGATCGTCGATGGCTCGCTCGGCAAGAGAGCCGGAGCGCTCACCGGTCCGTGAAGGACGGATCCGGTAGGCGTCGGAGGCTTGTAGTTCGCGGTAGTCCGATTGGTCGGCCGCGGGCGCTGCCGGGGGAGTCCACGGTCCGAGCGCATCCGCAGCTTCATCAAGAAGAGGAAGATCATCGGTGGTCCAGGGAGCCTCACCAGATCTCACGAGCAGACGTTGCTCATCAGGACTCAGCACGCCGTCGGCCACTTTGCGCATAACCGAAGGTGTGGTGAGTAGTTCGTGGATCACGCGCTCGGGGGTTGTCGGAAGCCACATCAGGTTGAATTTACGTCGGACGTTCGGGTCATCCACCATCGAGGCGACGAGATCTTCGCAGTAGTCCTGGTCGTCAGGGTCGTGCCCGGTGTCGGCTGCGACATTGCGTGCCGCGCGCTGGAGAACGCGTCGCAGGAAGGGATCGCGGCCCTCGTGGAATCGCCGACTTCGCGAGATCCCCTTGCTGGCCTGTTCAAGCTCGTGGTTGGTGAGCCGAATCCTCATGCCGGTGTTGGTGGAAAAGGCAAGGCCATCGCGCGGGATTCGAACGCGATTGGCCACAGCCGATGCGACGACTCGAGCCATGCGCTCGCTTCCCTTGATGCGTGCAATCGACGGCGAATCCGTAACGGTGGTTCGGATGTCCGGGTACAGCTGGCCGGGAGTCAAGAGGACGACGTCGGTCTCACCGAGACTCGGTAGCACCTGATCGATGTAGTGCAGGAAGACCTTGCTAGGTCCCACGATAAGGACGCCGTCTCGCGCGAGCTTTTCTCTGTGGGTGTAGAGCAACCAGGCAGCCCGATGCAGGGCGACGACAGTTTTGCCGGTACCCGGTCCACCTTGAACGACGGTGACCTGATCCAAGGGGCTGCGAATGATGGCGTCTTGGTCGGCCGCAATGCTGGCAAGAATGTCGGCCATCCGACCAGTCCGTGGAGCATCCATCTCGGTCGTCGCTGCATGAGCAGCTGTGTCCTTGCTCGATTCGGGAGTAGGAGCCTCTCCGTTGAAGTGCTCGTCGTCGACGTGGGTGACGCGTGGACCGTCGTGGTCGGGGCGGGTGGCGATGCGTCGGCGCGTAGTGACTCCCATGGGATTCATGGTTGTCGCTTGGTAGAAGGGAGCCGCTTGTGGGGCGCGCCAGTCGAGTAGAACGACTTCACCGTTGTCGTCACGCATACCGATTCGTCCAACGTGGTGATCGTCGCCGTTGGCGAACCTCAGTCGGCCGAAGCAAATCCGGGCCGTGGCCGCCTGGGCTGCGTGCAGTTGTTGTTGGAGGTTGTCTAAGAGGGCTTCGCGCTCAAGTTCGTCTTGCCCCGTGCCCGTTCCGGGTGCATCGGTTGTCGCTTTGATGCGCGATTGCACGTGGGCGATGTGCTCGTTCAACAGCGTGTGGGCGTGGTCGGCGAAGGCTTGTTCTTCTTGCACGCTGCTGGGCACGGATCGCCCTCCTGTCTTCCCGAAATCGGGAGTAAAGGAGTCTTTCATGCAAGTTGCATGCCTGCATCAGCAGGAGGAGCCATACTGCAGAAGTGATGACTACTTCTCGTTGGCCGTGCCCGGTCGATGGGGTGGTGATCGCCTCGTGCACCTACGACGACCGTGATCGGGGGTCGCTCGTTGATACCGGATATTGCCTCAACGATCCAGGTGCTCCCGAGATCGGTTCTCGGCGGTGGGAGGAGTGGATGCTCGGGAGAGCCGCAGTGCGTGATGCTGCTTCATCGGTGGGCTTGCACGTTGAGCGCGTGGATATCTCGGCTGAGGGCGCGCCGATCATCTCCGGGTCGGCTTGGGGTGTCTCGATAGCCCACACGCGTGGCGTGGTCCTTGGCGCCATCGGACCGGGCCGAATTGGTGTTGATGTCGAGAGCGCGGACCGCGATGTCTCTCGGCTTCGTCGGGCATTGCTTCCTGGTGAAGAGGAGTTGACGGTCTCGCTGGGCGCTGTGTCGATCTTCGTCGCCAAGGAAGCTGCGGCGAAAGCAACGGGCCACGGGCTCGGTGGTTCCCTCGCCCGCTGGCCCGTCGTGGATGTGGAACTATCCGGTCCTGCGCCTCGAGTGGGTGTCGCTCTTCCTACGCTGGGCGTGGTGGATGTTCGTGTCTGGGAACACGCTGGCTACGTCACCGGAGTCGGATGTCTACCGAACCCATAAGTGCGGGGCTGACGTCGAAGTTTTGAATGCGGCTTTGTGCTGAGCGCAACTGATTCAAATTCTGAAACTTTGGCATCATGTGAATATGGGTGAGCGTGACGTCCTCTTCGCGATCTACGAGCAGGCTTTGGTTGCCGCCCAAGATCCCTCGAATGACGAGTGGGTTGATCCTTCTTTGGAATGTCTGTCCCGTGGGCAGTCGGCCGTCGTCATGACTGCCTATAACCCCGGAACGGATCGTCCAACGTGGGCGCAGAACGAGGTAGCAAATGCTCGGATGCTGGAAGTCCTGCGAGCCATCTATCCAGATCTTTGGCGGGCAGACGGGTTCTCGGCGGATGGAACCTGGCGGGAGCCAGGATGGCTCGTGTGGGGTATGCCCCTTGATCACGGTTGCGCTGTCGCTGCGGATTTCGGACAGTTTGCCGTTTACCACTACGACGAAGAAGGCGTGCGAAGCGTCGTTGCGTGTGACGATGCGACACCGCCGGCGTAGAACTAGTCGGAGTCTTCCGCTTTCTCCTTCTTATCTTTCTTCGACTTCTTCGCTGGAGCAGGGAACAACGTTGCCTCTCGCTCGCGATCAGCGAGGGCGATCCATTGCTGACCAGGCTTGAACGTCAATAACTCACCGTCTTTGTCAGTGAAAGTCGTCCCCGATTGCTCGTCCGGTCGTGACCATCGCCCGAGGTACATCAGGCCGTCCCGCATGATCACTGCATCGCCTTCACCGATTGTGATGGCATGAGGTGTGTTGCCTCCGCCCTTATCGAAGAATCGCGACGGCTCTTGCTCGACGTACTGGATCACCACTGTCGCTGCTCGCTGACCTACTTCTTGACCTTCCACGTCTGCAGGGCGGTCGTTCATCGAGACCTCGTATAGCCGGCTCGCCTGGTCGTAGGTGAATTCGGCGGAGGAGGCAGGCCACTCCACGCGTGCCGACAGGCCGACCAGTCCATTCGGAGGGGGCTTGGGATCGAATCGAAGGCCGATGTCCCGATCGAGTGAAGCGTCGGGGGCGGCCGATAGGCCTTTACGTCCATTGAGGAAGTAGTTGTATGGCGCTCGGCGATCGAAATCCCGCTCGTAGGCCGAGGCCGCCTTGTTGGGAGAGATGTCGATCAACGAGGACGCATCGATCACCGGCCACATCTTTCGTTGAACGCCGGAGAAGCTGAAGGCGGGCGAGCCGTACTGGGCTAGCAGATCGATGTCCGTGATCCGGGCCGAACGGATAGGTCCGATCCTCTTCGGCACGTTCGATGAAAAAACGGCGGCTAGGCGGGTTATCCCGTACTCGACTTCTTCGATGTAGACGATGTCTGCGCGTTCTAGGCCCGCATGAGGTTGGGCATTTCGGGTGTTGTCCAACTTCACGACGAGGACCGGAGAGGTCTCAGGTTGCGGAAGGCCGTTCAGCGGAGAGGTGGGGATTGGGCTCGGCGTAGGCGTAGGCGTGGGGGTGGGGGTGGGTGTGGGAGTTGGCGTGGCGCTTGGGGCGGAAGAGGGCGTAGAGCTTTCGGCTGGATTGGGCGTTGAGGTGGCGGTCGTGGATTGCGGCGATGGTGAAGAGCACGCGGCTAGGGCTACCGACGCCCCAATCAAGACGACAGCAAGGCGGGTTTTGCACACGGGAGGAACTGTAGGCAGCCCTGGGATCACGGCGGGGGCAGCGCGCCGGGGATAGCCCGCGGGTCGATGGGGGAGATGGGGGGCAAGTTTTGGCATGAGAGGGTTGACGGTGGAGGGAAATGGAGTACAGTGGCGAGACTTGGGCCAACAATTGAGGCTAATGGGGCTGAAGTGGCACAAGTGGGGAAGGGGAAGCCAATGTTTTTGGGCACCCACGCACCCCGCTTGGACGACAAAGGTCGGCTGGTCCTCCCAGCAAAGTTTCGTGAGCAGTTAGCTGCCGGCCTGGTGCTGACCAAGGGTCAGGACCGCTCCATCGTCGTTTGGCCAGCCGCCGAATTCGCCGCTTATTCAGAGCGCTTGAACGAGGCCTCTCGGTCGGATGCCCGCGTGCGCGCGTATCTGCGGGTGTTGTTCTCGGGCGCTTCGGACGAGATTCCTGACCGCCAGGGCCGCATCACACTCCCCCCTGCGCTACGCGAATACGCCGGCCTCGACCGCGACGTGATCGTCGTTGGCAACGGCACCACGGCAGAGATTTGGGATTCCTCGGCCTGGGAGACCTATTTGAGCAACCAAGAGGACGACTTCTCAGGGATGGACGAGGAGGTGGTTCCCGGCGTGATGTGACGCAGGCGATGAGGCCCCCTCCCGCTCGGCGCCCCCTGGCACCCCTTCCCCGGTGTCAGGACGCGCAAAGCGGGCGGGGACCTGACCGACCTGATGGGGCACAGCCCTCACGTGCCGAGTCCGAACAGCGAACCCAACAAGAACAAGCGTTCATCTCAACCGCGAACAAGGAGAAGAACATGGCAGTAATCAACGAGGCACCGGAAGCAGCCTCGGTCTTTAGTCCGATGCGCACAGGCGTCACCGTCATGGTCGCCGGAGTGGCCACAGGCACGGTCCTATACGTCCTGTCCGTGATCGTGGCCGGCTGGGCCTAAATCCACGTTCGGGACTGTTCACGTCCCGGTCGATGGGGAAGTCGACTCGTGACCTCAACCTTCGCTCAGCACACGCCCGTCTTCAGCGAGCGTGTTCTCGCCCTCCTCGCACCGGCTCTCACGCAGCCGGGAGCTGTTCTTGTGGACGCAACTGAGGGTCTTGGAGGTCACTCGTCTTTGGCACTTCAGCGGTTCCCTGCCGTGCGACTCATCGGTATCGACCGTGACACATCTGCGCTTGAGGTTGCCCGGACTCGTCTTGCTTCCTGGGGTGAGCGTGTGCAACTGGTCCACGCCGTCTACGACGAGATTCCCGATGTGCTGGCCGATCTGGGCATTCATCGCGCCGACGGGATCCTCTTCGACCTCGGAGTCTCCTCGATGCAGTTGGACGACCCGTCACGCGGCTTCTCGTATTCCCACGAGGCACCGTTGGACATGCGGATGAACGCGGCTGATTCGCTGACCGCGGCCGATGTCGTCAACGACTACGACGAAGCAGATCTCGTGCGCATCCTTCGTCAGTTCGGCGAGGAGAAGTTTGCATCGCGCATCGCCCGCGGAATAGTGAGGGCGCGAGCTGACCACCGTCTCGTCAGTTCCACAGAGCTGGTGTCCATCGTCAAGGATGCCGTTCCAGCTGCAGCTCGCCGCAAGGGAGGAAATCCGGCTAAGCGGACCTTCCAAGCTCTGCGCATCGAGGTCAATGGTGAATTGACTGTCTTGCGCCGCGCCATTCCTGCGGCGCTGGACGTGCTCGCTGTCGGTGGGCGAGTGGTGGTGTTGTCGTATCAGTCTCTCGAAGATCGCATCGTTAAGTCCGAATTCACGGCGCGCTGCTCGGTCAACGTCCCTATTGATTTACCGATCGTGCCTGAAGACAAGAAGGCATCGTTCCGCTTGTTAACTCGGGGGGCGGAGATGGCCTCGGAGGAAGAAATCGATGCCAATCCACGTGCTGCATCGGTGCGGTTGCGCGCAATCGAACGGATCGCCGCATGAGCGCCGTTCCAACCGAACTTCAACTGCCATCAACGAGCACGGAATACGCCACCCAGGCCGCGGGACGGAAGTTCAAAGACGAGTTGCCCCATCTTCGCTTGGTAGCTCCGCTGCGACCTGAGCGTGCAAGCCGCGGACTGTTCGCCGTGGTTATTACGGTGATCTTGGCTCTTGGGCTGATCGTGATGTTGCTGCTGAACACATCCGTGGCTCAAACCGCCTTTGTGGTCAGCGAGTTGCAGTTAGAGCAGCGCGAACTGGCCCGCCAGGAAGCGTCCTTGACCGAGGCCATTGCTGCTGCGGCTGCGCCCCCAGTCTTGGAATCCAAGGCGCGGGCGTTGGGGATGGTGCCGACGACCCGGCCAGTGTTCCTGACGATTCCCAGCGGCAGGGTGCGAGGCAAAGCCAAGCCCGCCCCAGGTGATCAAACTCGAACGGCGAATGTGGCGGGATCGTTGACCGCAACGCTTATCGACCCACTGCCCATTGACCAAGTGGCGGGGGGAGAAGAGAGTCCGTCCGCCGAGCGTCGACAAATCGGTGATGGTGCCGTTCTGGTAGAGCCTGGCGCTGAGGCGATTACGGACGCGGCGACCGAGCAAGCACGGCGCAACGAGGAGCGTCAGGCGCTTCGAGAGACCGCCACCACAGATGGCGCGGTGTTGGTCGATCCTGATCAACCGGCTGCACCTGAGGCTGACGGAGCTCAACTGACCGAGGCGGGTGAGTGATGAGCACTCGCTACCCGACCCGTCAGTCTCCTTCGCGTGCGTCGTCGAACAGGTCGGCGGGCGCACAGGGCAAGCGGCCGCGGGGTGACGGTGGAGACTCCAACTCCGGAAGCATGACCCAGGGAGATTTCCGGCCCGGCGACATCCGGCGACGCGGAACGGTATTACTACTTGCCACGGCCATCATTGCGTCCATATTCGCGACGCGGCTAGTCGACTTGCAGGCCGTTCGCGGGGAAGCCCTCGCGGATGCCGCTTTGAGTCAGCGCCTTCGGACGATGGAGATTCCTGCATACCGGGGAAACATTGTTGATCGCACGGGTCAACCGCTCGCAGTGACGGTGGAGGCGAGAGACGTAACGGCTGATCAAACTCTCATCGAGGACCCGGCCGCGCTGGCGGTCGAGTTGGCTCCGATCTTGGAGGTGCCGCAGGACGTACTTGCCGATCGCCTCACGGGTGACAAGCGATTCATGTATGTCGCGAAAGGGGTCACGCCACAGACCTGGGAGCGAATTGCCGCCTTACGCTTGCCCGGGATCTTCAGCGAGGAAACGTCCCGCCGCATCTACCCCGCTGGTGATCTGGCGTCGCACATTGTTGGTTTCGTTCAAGGCGATGGCTCAGGCGGCGCAGGCATCGAGTCTGCGTTCAACGACATCCTCACTGGTAAACCGGGTCAGCAAACTTATGAACGCGGGCCCGGCGGTCGGGTCATCCCCACGCAGAATCAGTCGTCGGTTGATGCGATCGCAGGAGCAGATGTACAACTGACGATCGACAGGGATATCCAGTTCGTTGCTCAGGAAGCTATTCAGGGTGTTGTTCAGCGATCCGGAGCCTCAAGTGCGACGGCTGTCGTCATAGATGTGCAGACCGGCAAAATTTTGGCCATGGCCACAGCGCCGGACTTTGATCCGAATCGATTAACTCAGTCGCTTCCCGAAGAACGACGCAATCGTGCCATCACCGACATTTTCGAACCGGGTTCAACAGGCAAGGTGATTACCGCAGCGGCCGCAATCAACGAGGGAGCGGTCACTCCGTTGACGCCGATCAAGGTTCCCGGGAAGTTGGAGCGAGCCGGTAAGAAATTCAACGACTACTGGGAGCACGGAACTCTTCGTCTGACTTTGACTGGAGCGTTCGCAAAATCCAGCAATATCGGCATGATCCTCGCGGCCGAAAAGATGCCCAAGAAGCAGTTAGCCCGGTACATGGAGAAATTTGGAATCAACGGTCGAACTGATCTCGGATTGCCTGGTGAATCTGCGGGTCTGATGCTGCAGCCGGAGAACTGGTCGGGTACCTCGTTCCCGACGATGACTTTCGGTCAGGGCTATTCGGTCACGGCAGTCCAAATGACGGATGTATTTGCCACCATCGCCAACGGGGGAGTCAGGGTCAAGCCGTCGATCATTGAGGCGATCGTGGAGCCTGACGGTGCGGTGGTGGAAACGCCGGACTCCGAACGCGATCGGGTGGTTCGCGAGGACACCGCTCGTCAGGTCCTGGCCATGATGGAAGCTGTAACGGGTGATGGGGGCACTGCGCCGCAGGCACGCATACCCGGATACCGAGTCGCGGGTAAGACGGGTACCGCTCAGTTTGTCGACCCTGACTGTCGTTGCTACGCCGGCGACGTCACGGCGTCATTCATAGGTGTCGCGCCGGCCGATGCTCCGCGGCTGGCCGTAGGGGTATTTGTGCATCAGCCCAAGCGGGGGCGCGGTGGCGGTGAGTTGGCTGCGTCGGTGTTCAAGGAAATCACCACCTATGCTCTTCAGGCGATGCAGATTCCACCGTCCGGTAAGCGAGCTCCTCAACTCACTTTGACGACCGGATAGTCCGTGCGGCTGTCGGAAGTTCTCCAAAGCGCCGCCCGCGTTGTGGCCGCGCCGTCGCTTGCGATCACTGGTTCTGTCGATCACGCAGCTTTGGATATCGACGTTCGTGGGATCGCGATCTCGTCGAACAAAGTTCACTCCGGTTATGTTTTCGTCGCACTCCCAGGGCATCGAACACACGGTGCGAACTTCGTTTCGGATGCAATTCAGCGCGGGGCGACGGCGGTTATTACTGACGACGAAGGAAAACGAATCCTTGATGAGCGCGGCGCGATTGATGTGCCGGTGATCACAGTGGCTGGCCCGAGACGGTGCGCGGCGGGGATAGCCGCGGCATTGGTGGATTTCCCCGCTAATTCGCTTGCACTGGTGGGGGTTACAGGCACCAATGGCAAGACGAGTGTGTCCTTCCTTATCTCTTTGGCACTCGACTCATATGGACTGCACAGTGGCGTGATCGGCACTCTCGGCGCCCGGGTTCAGGGTCGAGTATTGGATTCGGGGCCGCGCACAACGCCCGAAGCCGCGGACATCCATCCGATTCTGAGATCGATGCTCGACGACGGAGTCCGTGCCGCAGTCATGGAGGTATCCAGTATTGCGTTGTGTGAGAACCGCGTGGATGGCATCTTGTTCGACCTCGCCGTCTTTACCGGCCTCAGCCACGATCATCTTGATTATCACGGCGACATGGAGATGTATTTTGCAGCGAAGGCGGCACTCTTCACCGCCGAGCGAGCTCGGCGAGCCGTCGTCGTCATCGACGACGATTGGGGGGTACGACTCGCATCGTCGTCCACGATTCCCGTCATTACCGTGAGCACTCGTGGACGTGAGGCGGACTGGCAAGTAATCAAATCCGATGGTCTCTTGTTTTTGCGTGGTCGTGACCAGCAGGTGGTTCTCGACGTACCGGTCACTGCAGACTTCGTTCTCGCCAATGT
>JAURQC010000115.1 GCA_030836325.1 Candidatus Nanopelagicales bacterium | reverse complement strand
GCCTGCAAGCCTCGGGCAGCAATTGCAAGGGCCTCGGGCCAAGACGCTGTGCGCAGCTCGCCGTTCTCGCGCACCATCGGCCACTCGAGCCGACCCTGCTGCATGTATGCGAAGGCGAAACGGCCTTTGTCGCAGTTCCACTCCTCGTTGACCTGGGGGTCGTCCCACGCCAGCCGGCGGGTGATGGTGGAACGTCGGTAGTCGGTGCGCAGCGAGCATCCGGACGCACAGTGCTCACACGAGGTGGGGACTGAAACGAGATCGAACGGCCGTGCCCGGAAGCGGTAGGTCGCGCTGGTCAGCGCACCTACCGGACAGATCTGGATGGTGTTGCCGGAGAAGTAGGAGTCGAATGGCTCGTCGGAGGCGGTTCCGACCTGCTGCTGCGCACCGCGCTCGAGCAGTTCGAGCATGGGATCGCCGGCAATCTGGTCGGCAAAGCGCGTGCAACGGGCACACGACACACAGCGCTCGCGGTCGAGCAGCACCTGGGCGCTGACATTGATGGGCTTTTCGAACGTGCGCTTTTCCTCGGTAAACCGTGACTCCGGACGACCATTACTCATCGCCTGGTTCTGCAATGGGCACTCCCCACCCTTGTCGCAGACCGGGCAGTCGAGCGGGTGGTTCAACAGCAGGAATTCCATGACGCCCTCTTGCGCGAGGCGCGCGACGTCCGAGGAGTACTGGGTGTGGACCTGCATGCCGTCGCTGACGACCTGCGCGCAAGCCGGCTGCGGCTTGGGGACACCGTCGATCTCGATGAGGCAGGCGCGGCATGCGGCAACCGGGTCTAGCAATGGGTGATCGCAAAAACGCGGGATTTCGATCCCGAGCATCTCTGCCGCACGGATAACCAACGTGCCCTTCGGAACGCCGATCGCGACGCCGTCGATGATGACGGTGACGAGCTCGGACGGCACCTCAAGATCGGCCCCGGGTTCATTCGTAACGGTCATCGAGCACCCACTCCGGCAAAGACGTAGGAGGCGACAGGATCGAACTGCTCGTCAGCTGAGGTGTGGGTGGCGGCTTCGAACTCCTCGCGGAAGTACTTCAACGCCGACGGATACGGCGTTGCCGCAGCGTCTCCGAGAGCACAGAACGACCGCCCAGAAATCTGCCCGCACAAGTCAACCAGGGTGTCCATCTCTGACTGCTGACCGTGGCCGTGCTCGAACTTCTCCAAGACCCCGGTGATCCAGTACGTACCCTCACGACACGGAGTGCACTTTCCACAGGACTCGTGCTTGTAGAACTCCAGCCAACGCGTCACCGCTTTCACGACGCTAACCGTCTGGTCAAAGACCATCGGCGTGCCGGTGCCCAGCATGGTTCCAGCCTCAGCCATGGCTTCATAAGTGAGCGGAAGATCGAGGTGTTCGGCGGTGAGTAGCGGCACAGACGAGCCTCCGGGCAGCCAGAACTTGACCTGGCTGCCGTCACGCATGCCGCCGGCGTAGTCGAGGAGTTCGCGCATGGTGATCCCAAGGGGGGCCTCGTAGATGCCCGGCCGCTTGACGTGACCGGAGACGGCGAACACCTTGAAACCAGGGGACTTCTCGGTACCGAATCCGCGGAACCACTCCACGCCGCGGTCGACAATGTAGGGGATGTTCGCGATCGTCTCGACGTTGTTAATCACCGTCGGTGAGGCATACAAGCCGGCGACGGCCGGGAATGGAGGCTTCAAGCGCGGTTGACCGCGGTAACCCTCAAGCGAATCGAGCAGCGCCGTCTCTTCACCACAGATGTAGGCGCCGGCTCCGGAGTGGACGACCACCTCAAGATCGAAACCGGTACCCATGATGTTGGTTCCGATGAGGCCGGCTTCCTTTGCCTGCTTGACCGCGAATTCGACCTTGCGAATGGCGTTGGGTACCTCACCGCGGATGTAGATGAAGGCGTGGTTGGCGCGGATTGCGAAGGACGTAATGATCACGCCTTCAACCAACGCATGCGGGTTGGCCATCATGATCGGGATGTCCTTGCACGCACCCGGCTCGGACTCGTCGGCATTGACGACCAGATAGTGCGGTTTGCCGTCACCTTGCGGAACGAAACTCCACTTCATTCCCGTGGGGAAGCCCGCGCCACCGCGCCCGCGCAGACCCGAATCCTTGACCTGGGCGATGATGTCGTCGGGATCGGTACGAAGAGCCTTCTCCAGTGCCCGATAACCGCCGACCGCTCGGTAGCCGTCGAGGGTGTAGAGATCCGGGCGGTCCCAGTGCTCGGTTATGACCGGAGTCAGCGGTGTAGCCATCAGGCGTTTCCTCCCTGCATGCCCTGCTCCTTTGCGATCCGAAGTCCTGCAAGCATCTTGTCGTCGACGCTCGGCGCGTCAGCCAAACCGTCGTCGGGGAATGCCAGCGTGTGTTCAGTCGCCTCAAAATCCCGAATAACCGGGCCGCGGGTGGACTCGATCTGCTCGCCGCGGCGGAGCTTGTCGAGGACTTCCACGGCGCTACCCGGAGTGACGTCGTCCATGAACTCCCAGTCGACCGTCATCACCGGAGCATGGGTGCACGCGGCTTGGCACTCGATGCGCTCGAGGAAGAACTCACCGTCCGGGGTAGGTGCGTTGTGTGAGCCACCGGTAGCCTCGACAACGGCGTCCCACACGGCGTCGCCACCGAGCAGACCGCACATCGTGTTGATGCATACACCGATGTGGTGCTTTCCGACCTTTTCACGCTTGTACATCGTGTAGAAGGTCGCTACCGCCGTTACCTCGGCTGCGGTGATCCCCAGGACCTCTGCACAGGCATTGATGCCGTCGGTGGTGATCTCGTCTTCATCGCTCTGCGCGAGATGGAGCATTGGCAGAAGTGCGCTGCGAGCGCTGGGATAGCGCGCAGCGATCTCTCGCATTTGCTCGCGGGTGGTGTCGCTGATCGGCATGTCTTGCTTCTCTCCAGTTTCCGCTATCGGTCCACGCCACCCATGACGGGATCAATGCTCGCGACGGCAGCGATGACGTCCGCGACCATGCTCCCCTGGGACATGGCTGCAGTCGCCTGCAGGTTGTTGAAGGACGGATCCCGGAAGTGCACGCGGTACGGGCGTGTGCCACCCGCACTCACCACATGCGCACCGAGTTCACCGCGGGGTGACTCCACCGCTACGTAGGCCTGGCCGGGGGGAACCGTGAAACCCTCGGTTACCAACTTGAAGTGGTGGATCAAAGCTTCCATCGATTGGGACATGATGTGCTTGATGTGCTCGGTCGAGTTCCCTTGACCGTCGGACCCAATAGAAAGTTGCGCAGGCCAGGCAATCTTCTTGTCCTCGACCATGATCGGTCCGGGAGTTAGGCGATCGAGGCACTGCTCAACGATCTTGAGGGATTCGTGCATCTCCGCGATGCGGATCAGGAATCGACCATAGGCGTCGCAGGATGTTTGGGTCGGGACGTCGAACTCGTACGTCTCGTAGCCGCAGTAGGGCTGCGACTTGCGCAGATCGTGCGGCAAGCCAGCCGAACGCAACACCGGACCAGTCATGCCCAGCGCCATGCAGCCCTGCAGGTCGAGATAGCCGACATCGACGGTGCGACCCATCCAGATCGCGTTGTCAATCAAGAGATCGGCGGTGTCTTTCATTCGCTTGCGAAGCAGCGGCAGGGTGTCGCGGATCGCCTTCTCACCATCGGCAGGAAGATCTTGAGCGACACCGCCCGGACGGAAGAACGCACTGTTCATGCGCAGACCGGTAACCATCTCGAACAGATCGAGGACGAGTTCACGCTCGCGGAAACCGAAGGTCATCGCGGTGAGAGCACCCAGTTCCATGCCACCGGTTGCCAATGCAACCAGGTGGGAGGAAACCCGGTTCAGCTCCATCATCAGCACGCGGATGACGTTCGCGCGCTCGGGGATCTGATCGGTGATGCCGAGCAACTTCTCGACGGCGAGCACGTAGGCGGCCTCGTTGAAGAACGGGCTCAGGTAATCCATACGGGTGACGAACGTGACGCCCTGCACCCAAGTGCGGAACTCCAAGTTCTTCTCAATGCCCGTATGCAGGTAGCCAATGCCGCAGCGTGCATCGGTGACGGTTTCCCCATCGAGCTCGAGGACTAGGCGCAACACTCCGTGGGTGGACGGGTGTTGGGGCCCCATATTGACGACGATGCGCTCCTTCTCTCCTTCAGGTGCAGCAGCGATGGAGTCCCAGTCGCCACCGGAGAGGTTGTAGATGGTGCCCTCGGTCGTCTCGTAACTCCCGGCGTAGGTATCTTCGTCCTCGCCCGGGGTCGCGGCTGTTGTGTAGGTGACGTCGGTCATCAGTTGTACGCCCTCCGGTTATCAGGAGCGGGGATGGTCGCACCCTTGTACTCGACGGGAATTCCGCCGAGCGGGTAGTCCTTGCGCTGTGGATGCCCAGCCCAGTCGTCGGGCATTTCAATGCGCGTCAACGCGGGATGGCCATCGAAGACGATCCCGAAGAAATCCCATGCTTCGCGCTCGTGCCAGTCGTTCGAGGGGTAGATGCTGACGATGGACGGCATGTGCGGGTCAGCATCGGGGGCCGTTACTTCGACACGGATCCGACGGTTGTGGGTGATCGATAGGAACGGATACACCGCGTGCAGTTCACGGCCCGAATCCTCGGGGTAGTGCACGCCATTGACGCCCATGCACATCTCGAAACGGAGCCCCGGCTCATCGCGCAACACCCGCGCGAAGTCCACGAGGTGCTCGCGATGCACGAAGAACGTGATCTCCCCCCGATCGACCACCACCTTGTCGATGACCGATGAGGCGGGGAGGTTTCGGTCGGCCAAGGACAGTTCAATCTCCTCAGAGACTTCGTCAAACCAACCGCCGTAAGGCTTGGCAGTCGCCCCCGGCATAACGATCGGTGAGACCAAGCCACCGAAGCCGCTGGTGTCGCCAGAGCCAGAGACGTTGAAGGAACCTTGGCGGACGCCGATGATGTCGATCTCGTTAACGCCCTCAGGTACGACCGGTGTGTTCTCGAGGCTCACCGGAGCAGTCCCTTCATCTCCAGCGTGCTGGGAGCGGCCAGGGCGAGCTGCTCGTTTTCAATCATCTCTGCCTTGGCGTTGGCACCCAGCTTCATGTCTTGGATGTCGTCATGGATCTTCAAAATGGCATCAATGAGCATCTCGGGGCGGGGCGGGCAGCCAGGCAGGTACATGTCAACGGGCACAACATGGTCGACGCCTTGCACGACGGCGTAGTTGTTGAACATGCCACCGCTCGACGCACACACGCCCATCGCGAGAACCCACTTGGGGTTGGGCATTTGGTCGTAGATCTGACGCAAAACCGGGGCCATCTTCTGGCTCACGCGTCCCGCAACGATCATCAGGTCCGCCTGCCGCGGAGAGGCACGGAAAACTTCCATACCGAAGCGTGCGATGTCGTATCGCGGTCCGCCGGTAGCCATCATCTCGATCGCGCAGCACGCGAGGCCAAAGGTGGCAGGCCACAGCGAGCCCTTACGGGCATAACCCGCAACTTTCTCCACGCTCGTCAGGAGGATCCCCGAAGGAAGCTTCTCTTCAAGACCCATGTCAGTCCCACTCCAATCCACCACGACGCCACTCGTAGACGTAGGGCACGGCCAGGTTGAGCAAGAACAACATCATCGCTACGAGACCGAAGGCCCCGAGCGCGTCGAAGGACACCGCCCACGGATACAAAAAGACGAGTTCGATGTCGAAGATGATGAACATCATCGCGGTGAGGTAGTACTTCACCGGGAAGCGTCCGCCACCGATCGGTTGCGGCGTTGGCTCAATTCCGCATTCGTAGGCGTCGTACTTAGCCCGGTTGTAGCGCTTGGGACCGGTGAACGTCGCAATGACGACCGAGAATGCGGCGAACCCGAAGGCCAAAGCCCCCAACACAAAAATCGGCGTGTAGACGTTCACGGCGCCGGCTGCTCCTCGCTTAATCGTCGCGTTTGCTGGTCAAAGCGAACGCGAGCGTGGATGTTGTCCGGACGTGGAGGCAACGAGCACCGCTTGCGCGCTCGTGAAACACTTCACGACCAACGAAAGCATAGTGGCCGCACCGAGGCGGGCGACAGGCCCCGCCCCCGTTGTCCTAGCCCTCGGGCTTCACCGCCCGATGAAGCGCGACGATGCCCCCCGAGAGGTTCCGCCAGGCCGCCTTGTGCCATCCCGTGGAGAGGATGTCTGCCGCTAATTGCGCCTGATCTGGCCACGCTCGAATGGACTCTGCTAGGTACACATAGGCGTCAGGATTCGATGAGGCGCGGCGCGCAACAGCAGGTAGTGCACCCATCAGGTACTGCGAATAGACCTGACGAAATGGCGCCCAGGTCGGGTGGGAGAACTCACACACGACGAGCCGGCCACCGGGCCGGGTCACACGCAGCAGTTCGCGAAGTCCGGCGTCGCGGTCGTTGACGTTACGCAGTCCAAAGGAAATCGTCACGGCATCAAAAGAATCATCCGCAAACGGCAGCGCAAGGGCGTCGCCGGCGACGAAGGATAGGCGCGGATTGCGTTTGCGCCCAACAGCCAGCATCCCTTGTGAGAAATCGCACGCCACGACAAAGGCTCCGGAGCGAGCGATCGGTTCGCTGGAGGTTCCTGTGCCTGCTGCGAGGTCCAAAACGCGATCACCGGGAAGCGCTCCAACGGCGGAGACAACAGCCTTACGCCAACGCCTGGTCTGCCCCATAGCCAAGACATCGTTCGTCAGGTCGTACCGCTCGGCGACATCGTCAAACATCGCCGCGACATCGTGCGGTTGTTTGTCTAGTCCGGCTCGCGACATGTCCGAATGCTCCCAGAGGACAAGTCTCGGGTCTGCCCCTACCCTGACGAGGTGTCTTGGCACCCCCAGTTCGACTCGCCTACGCAGCTGGTCGCAACCACGCGCCCGCTCAACTCACGTCACGATCTGCTCTCGCTGCTTCCGGCTGGAGAGAACGTGTGCTGGGTAAGGCGTGGTGATGGACTCATCGGGTGGGGCGTCGCAGCTCGACTTCAGGTGCGAGGCGTCGAACGCTTTTCACGCACACAGCGGTGGTGGGCAGAGCTGTGCGACACGATGGCCGTTGACGATTTGGTCTCGGTACCCGGCACTGGGCCGATCGCTTTCGCGTCCTACTCCTTCGATCCTCAAGATCCGTCAGAGATCATCGTTCCGTCGATCCTGATCGGTCAGCGCGGCGAGCAGGCGTGGATCACGAGCATCCACACTCCCGGGTCTGAGCCGGTCGTCACTGTCGATGAATCCTCGGCTTTCGAGCCCCGAACCGAACCCACGTCCGTCACGTGGCACGACGGCTCCATGACGGCACCTGAGTGGGAGAAGGCCGTCGGTCGTGCTGTTGAACGAATTGGCGCTGGCGAACTCGACAAGGTCGTCCTGGCCAGGGACGTCGTCGCAAGCGTGGACGGCACTCTCGATCCACGCCTGCTACTCGACCGACTTGCCCAGGACTACCCGACGTGCTGGACCTTCAACGTTGCAAACCTCATCGGCGCTACGCCTGAACTCCTCGTCCGGCGAACGGGCGACCTTGTCACAAGTCGTGTCCTCGCAGGCACCGTCCGACGACGCGGGGATAGCGCGGAAGATCAGGGCCTAGCGCAAGCCCTACTAGCCAGTGACAAAGACCTCGCCGAGCACGCCTACGCAGTTCGCTCAGTCGCCAAAGCGCTCGCTACGCATTGCACCGACATGGATATTCCCGAAAGACCCGGCGTGCTCGAACTTGCCAACGTCCAACACCTCGCGACCGACGTCACCGGACGTCTCGCCGACGACGCCTCATTACTTGCGCTCGCTGCCTCCCTCCACCCAACGGCCGCCGTCTGCGGAACACCCACGGAACGTGCGCTGTCCGTCATCGAAGAGCTCGAAGGCATGTCCCGGGACCGATACGCCGGTCCCGTGGGGTGGTTCGACACTCGCGGTGACGGGGAGTTCGGAATCGCGCTGCGCTGTGGACTCGTAGACCTCCAGGCACAAACAGTCCGCGCCTTCGCGGGTTGCGGGATCGTCGTGGGGTCAGATCCTGAGCGCGAACTCGCCGAATCCCGCGCGAAGTTCATTCCAATGAAGACGGCTCTCGAACCTCGTTAATCGAACTCACAGGTGCATAGAACGCAAGCGCACTTGCCCCGAGGTCCGGCGCTGGTCGCGCCTGCCACACATCTGGGTCGAGTAGCGATCGCATAGCGCCGTTGTCTTCCAGCACGAACGCCACTAGATAGTCGAATCCCAGTCGCGGAGCGGACTCCGCGAGATGCCGAAGAAGCAACCGACCGATTCCCCTGCCATGCCAAGCATCGTCGACCAGGAGCGCGATCTCTCCTTGCGCGACAACGTGCAGATCCTGGGACTCATCTGGGGTCAGCGGAAAAGCATTACCAATCGCGATGACGTCCGAGTCGTGGGCTTCAACGATCAACGTGATTCCCCGGTGACCACCGGAGATCCTGCGCAGGTTTTCCTCCCGCCACGTGTTTTTGGGTGTGAAGTAGCGCTGGAAGAGGCTGTCGGTGGAACACCGCGAGTGCAGCGACTCAACGTCTGCCGTGTCCTCCGGGCGCGCCAGACGAGTCACGATTTCCGTGCCGTCAGCAAGAGTGTCACGCCAACCGAAGCTTTTTGTTCCGCGGGCAACGGTCACAGCGTCCATCAATCCCAGCAGTGCCGATGCTCGCGCATACTCACCGGCGGTGAAAGGTGCACTGCTGCGACGGACGACCACATGCTCGTCGACTGTCCACTGCAGACGGACGGCCTGGGGCGAGGAGTCGTCTCCTTCCGACGCATCGACAACCTCCCAAGAATCTGCGAGCAAGAGTTCGGCAGCGGCGCGGGGCGCGAGTTCAGGATGCGCCAATAAGCGAGTACTGAGTTCGAGTACGCGTGCAGCGACGTCCTCGCCGTCATCGGCCTCCCCGCGACCGACCACTACGTCCCGACCGACAGTTCGTAACGCGTCGGCCACCATGGCTCTGGTCATGTGATCAGACGATCGAAGAATCAGATCGACAAGACTCTCGCGACCTTCCTTGCCCACCGGCGCGGTGGTCATCGTCACCGGCGAGACATCCATCATGGAAAGCACCCGAGTCAGATGGGCGATCGCACCGGCGCCCGTTGGCAGTGTGAGACGAGCCCTCCACACTCGGGTTTCGAGGTGATGAGACATCCCGGGATCCGCATCGACTTCAGGCTGGTACTCCGACAGCGATTCAATGATCCGAGCGGACAACGCCGTCCACGCATTCGTGTCGTGTGCCTTGGGCACGACTGGAGCCAGCGCCGCTATGCCCACACCCACCGCCAGAAGATGGAGCACCGCCGCTTCTTCACCTGCCTGGTCTCCGACGATCTCTAGTTGTCGAAGCAGTTCACGCGCCGCCACCCAGCGCCGCTCCACCCGAGCACCCATCAATCCGCGCAGGGCATCGTCGTAGGGCGAGACGATCAGCGCCTGCAGTTCGACCGGATCCCACGCTGCCGAAGGATCACCCAAGACCTCATGAGCGGCAGACAGCAGAGTCGACATCGCCCCGGCATGAACGGCATTCCCTGCGTGTTCGCGCAGCGCCTCGGCCAATGGGCCATCAGGAAGCAGCTCAACGGCTTCGCGCAGAAGATCAACACGATGCTCACCTACGGCGTTGACCGACCGCATAGTGACGCCAGCTGCGCGTGCGATGTCGTGTCGACCGACGTTCACCACGCCATTGGTAGCGAAAAGTTCTGCTGCCGCGTCAACGATCCTCGCCCGACGCTTCGGATCCATCGCCATATTCCCCGCGCGCTACCCGTCAGCCACTATCGATCGCTTGACGAACGGCGTCTTGCACACTCGACCACAGGCTTGCCTCGTGCGTTCGATCGCACGTGCGCACGACGATCACATGGACACCGTCGGATAGCCGCTCCTGAATGCATGTCGAGATGGCCTCGGGCTGGTCAACTGCCACGACCGAGACACCAAAGCTCGATGCCAGTTGGACGAGTTCGACTCCCAAAGGCACCCCGAAGACGCGCTCAAAATGCTGCTCGTACGACGGTGATCCCTGTTCGAGCGTTGAGAAGATCCCTGCGCCGTCGTTGTCCGCGACGACGATGACCAGGTCTGGCCGATCTTCCGACTCCGGAACCGCCAGGGCGTTGGAGTCGTACCAAAACGTCTGATCGCCAACCAGGGCCACAGTTGACCCGCCCCCCAGTGCTTGGAAACCGATGGCGGCCCCCCAAGCTGTAGAGACACAACCATCGATGCCGGAAGTTCCGCGGTTACCCAGGACGTCGATCTCCTTTAGGTAACTACCTGCGAAACTGCCAACGTGGCGGACAATCGACGATGACCCCAGGAAGAACTGTGCGTCCTCGGGAAGCGCACTGGCCACCATCCGAGCCAGCTGCATGCCCGACGGTGGTGCACTGGACGAACCAAGCACCGTTTCGACCGCAGCAGCAGCCATGAGGTCCGCTCGCTCCCAGGCGGACCACCACTGCGGATCCGTCCCGGCCTCTCCGGGAGGCAACGGGACGGCGGCCAAAACAAGGTCGGCTGTTCGCGTCGGGTCACTCCATGATGAGCGAGTATCGATAGCGACGTGCATGCGCGACTTGGCGATCACCGAGGCAAGCGAGCGGTACAAACCAACTCGACCAACGGTCAAGACGAGATCGGGAATGTGCTCGACCACGAATGTCGGGTCATCGCACACGAGCGGGCCGTGCGCCAGACCAAGTTCAGCTCCATTCGCACGGCCAGAAGGCTCGGAGATGACCGGCCAACCCATGGCGTCGGAGAGTTCATCGACCAGGTCCACAGCATCGTCGTCGTCGTGATCACCAACCACGATCAAGCCACGGGCCGGAACCGTCGCTTCTTCATCTAGCAGTGCGAGGGCTTCATCGAGTTGGATACTCATCCCCGCTACGAGTCGAGCATCAGCGGTCCATGGTCGACCATCGGACCGTCCCTGCAATTCCGGCGGGAGCGATCCGTCGATCCCATCACCGACTAGCGGCTCATCAAACGCCACATTCACGTGCACCGGACCCGGATCGATCGAGTCCGTTGCCACCGCAACGCATCGGGCAATCGTTGAGCGCCAGTACTGGTTTCGATAGCCGTGAGCGGTTTCCATCTCCAGGTCGATCCTGGTGAAGGAACCGAAGATGCCGCGCTGCTCAATGACCTGGTTGGCTCCGACGCTTCGGAGTCGATCCGGTCGGTCCGCAGTGAGAACAAGCAGCGGAACTCGCGACTCGTGGGCTTCCACTACAGCAGGAAGAAGATTGGCCACCGCGGTTCCAGACGTCGTTACGACAGCAGCGGGAACACCCGTCGCCTTGCCAATGCCAAGAGCGACGAAACCCGCAACTCGTTCATCGACCCGAACATGAAGACGAAGCTCACCCCGCTGCTCTGCTGCAGACAGCGCTAAAGCCAGTGGCGCTGAACGCGAGCCGACTGCGAGCACAACATCGGTCACCCCGCAGCGCATCAGTTCATCCACCATCACGAGAGCTTGGGCGACAGACGGCTTTATCGTGTGCTCCACGCCCCTAGCCTTCCACCTGATCAGCCGGGGTCGACACTCCAGGCGTTGATCGCCGCAGATACTCGAACGACTCAGCGAGACGTTCCCGCCACCAGGCCACCCGGGACTGTGCCACACCATCGGTCGCTTGCATAAGCGAATCAAGATCAGGTGCAATGCGTCGCACGGATAGACGGCCATTGTCCGGACGCAAAGGTGGGTCAATCACGTCACGCGCCAAGAGCGTTCCGGTTCCCAGCCCACTCGCAAGCGGGAGGTCGGGCAATGCCGCGGCTGCCGCGATGCAACTAGACAAGCCGACGGCTGAATCCAAAGAACCACTGATCACTACGGGCACACCTACGGAGGCCGCGATCCGCGTGGTAGCACAAGCACCTCCCAGCGTCATCGGCTTGCAGATCGCATAGTCCGCGACGCCGGCGAGGCGCACCGATGCTGGATCCTCGGATAAGCGCAAGGCCTCATCAACGGCGATTGGTACGTCCACTTCCGCACGGAGTCGTGCAATGTCATCGAGGGACTCACACGGCTGCTCGACGTACTCGATCCCGTACTTGCTCAGACGACGTAAAGCCGTGTCGGCCTGATCCAGGTTCCACATGCCATTGACATCTAGGCGAATGCGGCCGTCCACATCCGATGTGTCCAGTGCGTCGCGCACCGCAACCACGCGAGCTTCGTCCTCCGCCAGTGTCGAACCGACCTTCACCTTGATGGTTTGACAGCCGCCTTCGGCGATTGCCTCGCGGGTGAGCACAGCTGCTCGACTGGAGTCAACGGCTGGGATAATCGCATTGACATCGACAAAATCCCGTTGAGCTGCAGGCCACTGACCCCAGGCAGCTTCCAGGGCCGCACCTAACCAACGGGCCGACCGCGCAAGGTCGTAGTCATCGAAAGGTGCGAACTCACCCCACCCCGATGGCCCCTTGAGCAACATCCCCTCTCGGGATGTGAGCCCGCGAAAGGGAACCCGCAGAGGCAGTGAGAACACCACCGATGAGGCGAGGAGCTCCTCGACTGATGCGGGACCGGGGACCTCCAGAGTGCTGAGGTAGCTCACGGACGACGTGGAAACTGATCGAAGTCCGGACGCCGCTTTTCCTTGTATGCGTCCCGACCTTCTTGCGCCTCTTGTGTCATGTAGAACAGCAAAGTTGCATCACCTGCGAGTTGCTGAACACCGGCAAGACCGTCGTCGGCGGCGTTGTGGGACGCCTTGAGCATGCGTAAGGCCAGCGGTGAGAGCGCCAACATCTCCTGCGACCAGCGCACCGTCTCGATTTCCAGGTCCTCGATCGGCACGACGGCGTTAACAAGACCCCAGTCGTAGGCCTGCTCTGCGCCGTACTGCCGGCAGGTGTACCAGATTTCGCGGGACCTCTTTTGCCCGATGGTGCGGGCGAGCAGACCTGATCCGTACCCACCATCGAATGAGCCGACTTTCGGACCAGTCTGCCCGAATCGAGCGTTGTCCGCGGCGATGCTGAGGTCACAGACCACGTGAAGCACGTGCCCACCACCGATTGCATACCCGGCGATCATGGCGATCACCGGCTTGGGAATGCGACGAATCTGGATCTGCAGATCCAGGACGTTCAGGCGGCCGATGCCCTTGTTGGCTACGTCGTCGTCGCCGATGTAGCCGTCATCGCCCCGGATGACCTGGTCCCCTCCCGAGCAGAAAGCCAGATCACCCTGGCCGGTCAAGATGATCACACCGATCTGATCGTCGTCGCGTGCGCGATTCATCGCCTCGGACAATTCAAAAAGCGTCTGCGGGCGGAAGGCATTGCGCTTATGTGGCCGATCAATGGTGATCTTGGCGATCCCCGCCTGCTCCCCCGTGGAAACCTCGTACCGAATGTCTCGGTAGTCGCCCACCGATTCCCATTCACACCCAGGCAGCATCGAACTATGGCTTGGGTCCTGCCACACGGGAGAGTCTTCTGGTGCAACGGGAGGTAGCGGGTAACGAGTACGGGTATCCATGCTGGCAACGCTACCGGCAGCACCTACGCTCGGCACGATGTCGAACAGCGATACCGCCCGGACCCTCAAACTGATCGAGGTACCCACCGGCCCAGCAGCTATCGATGCGCTCTGGAGTCGCCTCGATGCCGCCTTGGCAGGTGAGTTGACCATCGCGCCCATTCCCGAGGAATCACCGTCACTTCCGGGTCCGGTCGTCGCGGCGATGCGCAGGGCCGTGCGTCCAGACGACCCGGTGCCCGGTCATATCGCAGTCGTAGTAAGTACCTCCGGATCAACCGGCAACCCGCGAGGGGTGATGCTCACAGCATCGGCGCTCACGTCGACCACACAACAGATCAACTCTCGTGCCGGTGGCGATCCAACTTGGATCTTGGCCATTCCCCCGACTTCCATCGGCGGCCTGAACGTGATGATTCGGGCCCACGCCACGGGGCGGCAACCAATCGCCGTCAGCAGCGTCGGCGGCGCGGAGCGTTTCACAGACGAGGCGTTCGCGAAGGCAGTAGATGCTGCAACGGCGACGAACCGACCAATCGCGGTCTCCTTGGTTCCGACGCAACTTCCCCGACTGCTCTCGAGCGCTGCCGGACGCACCGCACTGGCCGAGTGCTCCTTGATCCTCGTCGGTGGGGCAGCACTCGCTCCGCAGGCTGCGCGGGACTGCCAAGCCGCTGGAATCGTCGTCACCACCACGTACGGCATGACCGAGACGAGCGGCGGGTGCGTTTTGAACGGCGTGCCCCTTGATGGACTCGAGATTCGAGTGGATGAAAGCGACCAGCGAATCTGGATCACTGGACCGATGTTGGCGCAGGGTTACCGCGACGGAGCTGACGCAATATTCGACGGACGTTGGCTTCGCACCAACGATCGTGGGCGATGGTCTGATGGAGTCCTGCAAGTGATCGGACGACTCGACGACATCGTCAGCATCCAGGGTGTGAATGTAGACCTCGTGGCTGTCGAGGATCGACTCAATGACCATCCAGCCACGACCGCAGCGATAGCCGTTCCCGTGGTGGACGATGAAACACACGATCAACGCATCGCAATGATTTATGTCGGCGAAGCCATCGACCGAAACGAACTCCGCGATTGGATCGCTCCGATCTTGGGATCAATCGCCACTCCATCATCGATTCACCAAGTAGACGGCTTCATCTCAACAGTCAGCGGAAAAGTCGATCGGCGAGCGACAGCCTCGCAACTTGGCCTAACCGTCGACGAGCCTGACAACGAGGAACTCGCGTGACGACGGCCGCTCAGTGGTGGAGCGGGAGCCGGCCACGAACCTTGCCTGCTGCGATCGCCCCCGTTCTCATCGGCACTGCCCTGGCCGGCGCAGACTGGATGCCGCTACGGGCCGTATTGGCACTCGTCGTAGCGCTGACCTTGCAGGTTGGAGTCAACTACGCCAACGACTACAGCGATGGAATCCGCGGCACCGACGCTGAACGCATCGGCCCAATCCGACTGGTGGGTCAGGGCATCGCGACGCCGACAAGTGTGCGTCGTGCAGCCTTTCTAAGTTTCGGTGTTGCCGCCATCTCTGGTGTCGCACTCGTGGCGATTTCCGGGTACTGGTGGCTGCTCGCAGTCGGGGCTGCGTCGATAGCGGCTGCATGGTTTTACACGGGAGGAAAGCGCCCATACGGGTACGCCGGTCTCGGAGAAGTCTTCGTCTTCATCTTCTTCGGCCTGGTTCCGGTCCTTGGAACCATGTACGTCCAGGTGGGAAGGGTCGATCTCGCAGCTATCTGGGCAAGCATCGGAGTGGGGGCACTCATCTGCGCGATTTTGGTCACCAACAACCTGCGGGACATCCCAACCGATCGCGAATCGGGTAAGCGCACCCTCGCCGTCCGACTTGGAGATGCACGAACTCGGACCCTTTACGCTTCGCTTGTTATCGCGGCCTTCGTGGTACTCGTGCCCATGTCCTTGATCACCGACGAAGCCGGGCCTGGGGCGCTACTCGGTCTCGCCGCGCTCCCGTGGGCTCTGGGACCGTTGCGCATCGTGCTGTCCGGGACCGAGGGACCCGGACTCATCCCCGCGCTGGCGGCTTCCGGTCGGCTCGTGATCATCTACGCCGGCGCCTTGAGCCTCGGACTGTCCTTGCGCCTGTTCCTGTAGAGCATCGAACTCGCCTTCAACGGGATCGTCCTCCGCTCTGGAGGCTGCGTCGATGCGTGCGTTGATACCGCCGAAGAACCGACCGATGACCTCACCCATCGCGGTCCGTTGGCGGTTGAGGACGAAAGCGCTCAGCACACCCGAGACGATGATGGCAACAAAGAGCCCCCACAGGCCCCTAATCGGGGTGATCAACTGAAGTAGCAGCCAGACCGCCAGGAACAGACCCACCCGCATGAGGGTGTACACGACGATGGATGCCAACCCAGAACGACCAGGACCTTGGGGCTCGGATGAACTCACCGCTCAACCGTACCCACCGATCGGCCGAAGAGCCGTCGCACAGTTACCATTACAAGACCATGCTTCGCGTCGTCCTAAGCCTCCTTGCCGTGGCGCTCTACATTTACTTCATCATTGATGTCGCGCGCACCCCCAAGGCTCAGGCGCGAACCCTGCCCAAGTGGCTGTGGCTAGTGCTCGTGATCGTGCTCCCACTCATCGGTGGCGCAATCTGGCTGCTGCTAGGCAAGACGTGGCCCGAGGGCGGCACCTTCCGTCGCAAGCGCGGCCCGGTTGCACCAGACGATGACCCACGATTCCTTCGCAAACTCGATGACGACGTCTGGAGCAAGAAAATGCGTCGTCGTCGTGGCGAGGCGAGCTAGTCGAGCGTGACGCGCCTGCGCCGACGGCCTAAAGGCCCGCGTAGGAGTGCAGGCTGTTGACGAAGATGTTCACTCCGAAGTAATTAATCAAGAAGGTGACCAAGCCGAGGATCGCAATCCACGATGCTCGGTTGCCCCGCCATCCGGCCGTTGATCGCGCGTGTAGGTAGGCCGCGTAGACAACCCACGTAATAAAAGCCCACGTTTCTTTGGGATCCCAGCCCCAGTACCGACCCCACGCATTCTCTGCCCAGATGGCCCCAGCGATGACCGCGAACGTCCACAGTGGGAATGCGAAAGCGATGATCCGGCTGGTGAAGATGCGAAGCCGCTCGGCAGATGGAATTGAGGCCAACATCCCGTGCGACACGACGTTCTTGGCCTCACGACGTGACTGAACGAGTGACATCGCTGCCGACGACGCAGCCACCGTGAAGGCTCCAGCACAGATGATGGCCGCTGAAACGTGAATCACCAACCAGTAGGACTTCAGGGCCGGTACAAGTTGGGCTGCCTCGGTGTAGAGCACCGTCACCGCAAGACCGAGGGTGAGCAACGCGGGAGCGACGACGAACAAACCGAGCCAACGCAAATCACGGCGGGTGGACATCACCAAGAAGACGACCAGAACACCCCATGCCGAACTGATGGAGAATTCGTACATATTCCCCCACGGAACCCGGCCAGCCCACAGGCCGCGAAAGATCAACCCGAGTGTTAGTAAGCCAGTCGCGAGCCACGTCAAGGACATTGCGACGTTGGCGAGGCGTCGACCAGAGTCAACGTTCGCTGGTGAATCGGTGCGCTCCAGTACGGCGACAGCTCCATTGGACGCCTCGCGTTGGGCCGTGACTCGTGCTGCGGTGTTACGACGCCGTCCACTGGCGAAAGAGGCGGCGAAGAGGACCATCGCGATCGTCAAAGTCACCATAGTTGCGTAAATTGCAGCGTTGCTCGCTTCCGCCAAACCCAAGGAATTGCCGCCGCTCATCGGTCGCGCTCACCCTCCTCATTCGTGACGATCTGCTGGACTTCGCGGACGTCGTCGGAGACATCTCCGGCCTCGCTCTTACTCAATCCAGCAGCGCTTACGAGCGTACTTCCTGGTCTTTCACTGCGCGCCCGGACCCACACTCGCCGACGCCTCGTGAACAACGACACCATGAGGCCGACCATGGCGAGCACCGAAGCGATCAAGGCAGCCTCTTTGCCTGGATCGAACGCGATCTGGAATGACGACCACCGCTTCCAACCCGTGAACTCGATCTCGCCCTGTGGGAACTCCCAGGTCTGTCCGGGAACGAGCGCCCTCAGGCCAATCTGCTCCATTTGGTCGGTCGTGAGGGTGTAAATGCTCTGCGGAATGCCAGAGTCGAGGCCCAGATCGCCCTCCCAAGCGGACAAGAAGACCGATGGGTCGTCGGCGTCGGGGAAGACCGAGTGCGGACCACGGATGTCGTCGATTGCCGATGTCGGCAGGAAGATTCCCCGAAAGCCTAACTGCGGTTCCATGTCGGGGACTTTGATCACACCGGTCGATGTGAAATTGCCATCCTGAGGCAAGAAGACGACGTCGTCATCGAGTACGACTGATCCGAAGGCGTCACGCACGATGAAGGACAGCGCATAGCCATGACCAACGAGAAACACCTTCGCGCCGGCGATAGAGATGGGGAAGTTTACTTCGACGAGTTCGTTTCGAGTCGCCCCGCCGGGCTCACTTTGGAGTGCAACTCGGGCCTCGAAGAGCCGCGGCGCTCCCCGCTGTGCCTCATCACGCTCGAACTCCACAGCGAAGTCCTCGAGGGTGAACGAGAACGGCGGAATGGTGTCCGCGGAGGCAAGGCGCCCACCACCCCAGGCGTCGTACTGCGTCAATGTGTTTGAGAAGCCACCGCCTTCCTTGATGATGACGTTGCCCCGCCAGCCGAAGAGACCACCGACAGCTACCGCGATCAAGATCAACACCAGCGAAAGGTGAAAAACCAGGTTGCCTGTCTCGCGCAGATAGCCCTTTTCAGCAGACACCCACACTTCCGGAGCTGCGCCATCATGTGCATCGCGGGTTACTGAAGCGTCCGATCCAGTACACACGCGCCAGCGACGACGACGCAATTCCTCGGCGACTCGAGCCACGACGTCGTCAGGCGTATCGGAAACCGATTCTGATGTGAAGGCCTGCATCCGCTGGAGGTT
>JAURQC010000114.1 GCA_030836325.1 Candidatus Nanopelagicales bacterium | reverse complement strand
TTTCTGCCCGTTGCTCCATCGGCGATTTGGGTGCGCTCAATGAGAACGATGTCGCGGTCGGGATCGACGTCGTGAGCAAGGAGCGCCGTCCACAGGCCAGTAAAACCGCCGCCAACGATCACCAGGTCTGCGTCTATGTCGCGATCGAGGGACGGTTCGGGTTCAGGACGATTTGGATTGTCGAGCCAGAACACCGAGCGCTCCGCCTCGGCAATAGACGCGATCGCCATGGACGTGGACTTTTCAGCGAATTGCACCAGGACTCCTGATGAGTTGAAGGACTCGATACGCGACCGTCCGTCGCGCTGTCCCACCAGTCCCTTCACGCGTCGTCGTTGACATGAGTTTACGCCAGCAATGACAGCGAACTAGGGATGAGCCGCCAGGTGACCGAGACTCGCTGGCCTGTCGCTTGCGACTTTAGGCCTTTCGCGTTGTTCTAGGAGCGAGGCAGGCTATCCATGCTGAGTGCCTTGAGGTTGGCGTCACTATCAACCACAGACGCCTGCAAGGACTTGCGGCGACGCCAAGCCACGAACTGCCCGATCAGGACGATGGCGAGCGATGCGAAGAAGACCAGAGTCGCCAGCGCGTTCACCTGCACCGGAATACCGCGCTGCGCCGCACCCCAGATGTAGATCGGGAAGGTGACCAGGGTGCCGGCGTTGAAGAAGCTGATGATGAAGTCGTCAAAGCTCAACGCGAACCCGAGCAGTGCTGCACCCGCGATGCCCGGCGCTACTAGCGGAAACGTGACGTAGCGGAACGTGGCGCGCGGGCTGGCGTATAAGTCTTGTGCGGCCTGCTCCAAGTTCGGATCCATGCCCTGCAGGCGGGCCTTCACGGCCACCACGATGAACGAGATCGTGAACATGATGTGCGCGATGATCACGGTGGGCATACCCAGTGGGAAGCGCAGATTCAGGAATAGGGCCAACAGGCTCGAACCCATCACCACCTCAGGGGTTGCCATCGGCAGGAAGATCAACAGGTTGGTGCTCTGCCGCCCACGGAATCGGTAGCGCACGAGGGCGAAGGCGATCATGGTTCCGAGGATGGTCGCCACAATCGTTGAGAGCAGGGCGATGCGCACGCTCACCCCGAAGGATTGACACACCGCGGGGACCCCACACAGGTTTGTCCAGGCGTCGATGCTGAACTCATTCCACTGGGTGTTGTAGTCGCTAGCGGGGTTGTTGAAGCTCAGGACGCCAACAACGGCAATCGGCACGAAGAGATAGACCAGCACGAGCATCGCCACGACGGTGAGGATGTGCCTTCGGATGAACGCCATCAGACAAGCTCCTCCGTCCCGGCTCGACGGATATAGAAGAACACGATCACCAAAATCAACGCCATCAGCATGAAGGACAACGCGGCTGCTGTCGGGTAGTCACGGAACTGGATGAAGTTGATCTGGATCGCATTACCGATCATGCGGTCTCCGGTGCTACCCAAGAGTTGGGCGTTGATGTAGTCACCGAACGCCGGAATGAACGTGAGCAACGTCCCGGCGACCACACCCGGGAGGGACAGCGGCCAAATCACCTTGCGGAACGTGGTGGCTGGATGGGCGTAGAGGTCGCCCGATGCTTCGATCAAGCGAGGATCGATGCGGTCCAGTGACGCGAACAGCGGAAGGATCATGAACGGCAGGAAGTTGTAGGTCAGGCCGGCGATAACGGCGAGGCCGGTGTTCAGTATTCGGTCTTGCGGCAGCACACTCATGGCGTTGAAGAAACTGGTGATGGGACCCTCATCCGCGAGGATCGTGCGCCACGCGTAGGTGCGCAAGAGAAAACTCGCGAAGGTGGGTGCGACCACCAGCACGAGCAGCAAACCCTTCCACTGACCGCCACGGAAGGCGATGAAGTACGCCAGTGGATAGGCGATGATCAAAGCCAAGACGGTGGCGGTGCCGGCGTAGACGAGAGACCGAATGAACTGCTCGGAGTATGCCGAGAAGGCCTCCGGGTAGTTCATCAGATTGAACGCCGGCATGTACTGCCCTGACGTTCCCGGCACCGGGACCTGCAAGCTGGTGAGGAACAACGTCACGAACGGAATCGCGAAGAAAACTGCCAGCCAGCCCATGCCGGGCAGCAGGAGCCAGTAGCCCGTCCGAGATCGCTTGCGCTCAGGCGAACTCTGCTTACCTGAGCCCGGTGCCGTCATGACCGCAGCCATGGTCAGCCCGCCAGCCCGAAACTGTGCTCGGGAGCCCAGTGCACGACCACCCGGTCCCCCACGTCGCACCGATCACCGACCAGGACGTTTTGTTCGAAGACCGTGATGTGTTGCCCACCGTCGGTCTTCACGAGGTACTGCGTCGAGACGCCGGTGTACGAGACGTCGATAACCACGCCGGCAAGGCGGTTATGCGATTCGGGGATTTGGTGCGCATCGGGTTCGTCGAGAATCGTCATCTTCTCCGGCCGGACTCCCACGATGATGTCCGAACCCTCGGCCGAGTTACGCCCCTGCGGGAGTGCCAACGTCTGTCCGCCGAAGTCCACGAGAACGAGGTCACCACTCGTCCCGGACTTGCGACCCTCGAACAGATTCGACTGCCCGAGGAAGTTCGCAACGAATACCGTGCGCGGCTGCTCGTAGATCTCCGCTGGGTGACCCATCTGCTCGATGCGGCCGGCATTCATGACGGCTACGGAATCAGCCATCGTCATTGCTTCTTCTTGGTCGTGCGTGACGTGGACGAACGTAGTGCCGACCTCGGTTTGAATGCGCTTGAGTTCGATCTGCATCTGGCGACGAAGTTTCAAGTCCAGGGCACCGAGCGGCTCGTCTAGAAGTAGGACGTCCGGCTGATTGATGAGGGCACGCGCAACCGCAACGCGCTGCTGCTGGCCACCAGACAGTTGGGCCGGCTTGCGACGCGCCATTGGCGCCAACTCCACGAGTTCGAGCATCTGCTCAACAGGACCCTTGACATCCTTCACGCCGCGCCGGCGCAAACCGAACGCTACGTTCTCAAAGATGTCCATGTGCGGAAAGAGCGCATAGGACTGAAAGACGGTGTTGACAGGTCGTTTGTAAGCACGCAGCCTCGTGATGTCACGATCACCGATGCCGATGGAGCCCGAGGTGAGCTCTTCAAGTCCTGCCACCATCCGAAGAGTGGTGGTTTTTCCGCATCCGGAGGCGCCGAGCAGAGCGAAGAAACTCCCGGCGGGGATCGTCAATGTGAGGTCATCGACCGCAGCGAGGTCCCCATACATCTTGGTGAGATTGCGAAGGTGGAGATCCTCGACCATACGCCGTTCGGTCATTCATCACCCTTTCAAGTGCGACACGTGCTCCACAAGACGAATGCGGGGGCTTTCGCCCCCGCACCGTCGTAGCGACTAGTTACCGATCGCGGTTTGGAACAGGCGTTCGTACTCCTCGTTCTGTTCCGGAGTCAGATCCATAAATACGGATGTCTGACTGAGGAAGTCCTCGGTCGGGAAGATGTACGGGTTATCCGCGAGTTCGGGATCAATCGCCACCATCGCCTCTTGAGCACCGGACACCGGGCACAGGTAGTTGATGTAGGCGGCGACCTCTGCGGCGACCTCGGGGTCGTAGTAGAAATTCATGACCGCCTCGGCGTTCTTCTTGTGCCGCGACGTGGACGGCACAAGCATGTTGTCCGTCCACAGCGTGCCTCCGGACTCCGGCAGGGCGAAGGCAAAATCCTCACCGAGGGCGAAGATGTCACCCGACCAGCCGATGACACCGATGACGTCTCCGCTTTCGAGCGCAGCGAGGTAATCGTTTCCGGTCACCTGACGGACCTGACCGTTTTGGACCTGCTCGGTCAACGCATCGATCGCCTGCTCGAACTGCTCTTGGGTGAAGTTCGACGGATCGTTTCCCTGCCAGGCGATGATGCAACCCATCGTGTCCCGCATCTCCGTCAGCAAAGTGATGCGGCCCTTGAGAGCCGGATCGAAGAGCTGATCGAGGCTCGTCATCGAACTGTTGCCAGTGGCCTCGGAGTACGCCGCGATGTTGTATCCGAGACCGGCAAAGCCACCCTGCCAGGGCAGCGTGTAGTCACGAGGCTTGTCGAAAGACACGTCCTGCAGACGGGGAATGAGGTTCGCCGAGTTCGGAATGGCGGACTTATCAAGCTTCTGGGCGAAGCCGTTTTGAATCCACAGGCCGGCCATCCAGTCGGTGAGCACGACTAGGTCACGACCGATGTCCTGCCCCTGCTCAAGTTGAGTCCGGACCTTGGCGTAGAACTCGTTGTTGTCGTTCACGTCTTCGGTGTAGGTCACCGAAATGCCGGACTCTTCCTGGAAACGCTCAAGGGTGGGGTAGGCCCCGGTGTCCTCGTCAATGTCCATGTACTCGACCCAGTTGGACCAGTTCACAACCTTCTCGGAGTCCGAGACGTCTTCGGGGGCGCTGGCGGCTGAATCGGATGCCGAATCGCCGCCCCCGGTTCCACAGGCGGCCGCCGCAACAGCGACGGACGAAATACCCGCTGCCTGCAGCAGACGGCGTCGGGATACCGACGAACGCATCGTGCCGGCGAGGGCGGCGATCATTTCAGGGCGGTGCGAGGTCATGACATTCCTCTCGTTCACGTTGTGAGAGGAATATAGGCCTACGGGAGCCGTTTTAGGGGGTTTAGATGGTCACTTTTCGGAGAAGATCGTCCGGTGCCAGCCCTTCCTGGCGGCGCCGGTTATGTCCATGCTCACGTGCTTGACCTGGGTGTACTCCTCAAAGGAGTAGGTGGACATGTCCTTGCCGAAGCCGGACTGCTTATAGCCACCGTGGGGCATCTCGCTGATGATCGGAATGTGGTCGTTGATCCACACCGTGCCCGCTTGGATCTCGCGCTGGGCGCGCAGCGTCCGAAAGACGTCCGTCGACCACGCCGACGCCGCTAGGCCATAGGGGGTGTCGTTGGCCAAATCAAGACCTTCGTCGTCGGAATCAAAGGGCAGGACCACGAGCACCGGCCCGAAGATCTCGGACTGGACGATCTCACTGTCCTGGGCGGCATCGGTGATGACGGTCGCTGGGTAGAACGCGCCCTTAGCTAGATCCCCTCCAGGAATCTGGCCGCCGACCCGAACGGTTGCCCCATCCTGGCGTGCTCGATCCACGAACCCCGCAACCCGCTCTTGCTGCTTTCGGGAGATGAGTGGGCCGATGTCCGTTGCTTCGTCGAGCGGATCACCGATCACGATCTGAGAGAAGAGGTCTGACACGCCTGCCACGAAGGCGTCGTAGATCGGGCGCTGGACGTAGGCGCGCGTGGCCGCTGTGCAGTCCTGTCCGGTATTGATCAGGGCACCCGCTGCGGCTCCTTGGATGGCTGCGTCGAGATTCGCGTCGTCGAACACCAGAAATGGCGCCTTGCCTCCGAGCTCAAGGTGGACACGCTTGAGGTTGGCGGTCGCGAGTTCCATCACCCGCTTGCCCACAGGGGTGGACCCAGTGAAGGACACCATGTTCACCTCGGGATGGGACATGAGCGCCTCACCGGCAACCGGTCCAGCCCCAGCAACCACATTGACCGCGCCCGCCGGAATTCCGGCAGCCATGCAGTCTTCGGCCAGCATGAGCGTGGTCAACGGAGTGATCTCCGCGGGCTTGAGCAC
>JAURQC010000113.1 GCA_030836325.1 Candidatus Nanopelagicales bacterium | reverse complement strand
GTCTGGAACACCGACCAGGGCCGCGAGAAGACCACCGCCGCCATGAACGCCTCCCTCGAGCGCCTCGGCTTGGACTACGTCGATCTGTACCTGATCCACTGGCCCACCCCCGAACGCGGTCTCTACCTCGAGACGTGGGAAACAGTGCTGGACCTGCAAGATCAAGGCAAGACCTTGTCTGCTGGTGTTTCGAACTTCCACCCTGATCACCTGCGCACCGTCATCGACGCTACCGGCGTCACGCCGACCATCAACCAGGTGGAACTCCACCCGTGGCTGCCGCAGCGTGAAGTCCGCGCTGTGGACGCCGAACTAGGCATCGTGACCGAGGCGTGGTCTCCCCTAGCCTCCGGTGGGCTGCTCGACGATGAGGTGTTGGCTGGCATCGGGGCGAAGTACGGCAAGAGCGCCGCTCAGGTGATGATCCGTTGGCACCTGCAGATCGGGAACGTGGTTCTCCCCAAATCGGTGACTCCCGAGCGGATCAGGAGCAATATTGAGGTCTTCGATTTCGAACTCGACTCCGACGATCTCATCGCCATCGAAGCCTTGGAAGACACCTCTAAGCGCACCGGCCCAAACCCCGACACCTTCAACGAGGCATAGCGACCAAGCGCTCTACGGCGCGCGGACCTACGCGGCTAGGCGGAGGTTCGCGCGTCGAGATTTGCCTGGGGCAACATGTCACCGGCTGCTTCGCAACTGCGCTCAATACGAGCCGCTGATTTCTCGATCCGATTCATCTGCTTCGTCTTGATGCCGTCGGTCCCCTGCTTGGGCTTCACGCGACCGAGGTTCTTTTGAATGCGGTTGGCATTAACTAGGACACTCTCGGGCAGATCGCCGGAAATGTAGGCCTCTTCAGCGTCGAGGACCATCTGGTCCGAAAGCCCTTTGAGTTCAGCGAGCATGTCCCGCTTGGCCTTCTTCTTGGCATCCGGCGACCCGGCAACCTCACTCATCTTGAGGTCGAATGCGAAGTAGCTGGAACACGCAGGGATAACCTGAATGGCTTCGTCAACCTCGACGTCGAGCGCATCCGCAGGGGCCTCACTCGGAGCAACGTCAACGGCCGCCGGGTCCTCATCGCCGCCGCCACAAGCAGCGAGGCTCAAGGCCAACGCACCGCTTGCCGCGATTACCGCCCACTTGCGTGTTCCGCGCATCGTGTACCTCCCATGACCCAACATCTTCTGGTCACGAAAGCGTAACGCGCCTGCCCCCAATCAGCAGGACATTAGGACTATTCGGGCGTGGTCGAGCCACACCCTTGCGCACACCCCCAGACCGATAAACGCAAATGGGTCCCGCACCTCACGGAGCGGGACCCATTCACTTAGTTTTGGTTAGCTGCAGCCGGAGGTGCTTCCGCATCCCTCGCATACATAGCAGCTACCCGCCGGGCGCATCTTGATGCCGCAGGTCATGCACAGCGGCGCATCCGATGCCGTTCCGGTTATCTCCTCCAACAGTTCCGCGCTGGAGTGCGCGTTACTGACCTGAGGCTTCTCCGCGGGAGCTTCCTCGGTCACCGCTTCATCAACGTCGACATCGAGGTCGGCCGCCGGAGCAGCAGCGATCTGCGGTGCCTCGTAGTTGGCAGCCGCCGTTGCCGCACGCTCGTCGGCGGTGAAGATGCCAAGTGCTTCACGCTTTTCCAGCGGCAGGTAGTCCAGCGCCAACCGGCGGAAGATGTAATCCATGATCGATTGGCTCATCCGGATGTCCGGATCATCGGTCAGACCCGCCGGCTCGAAGCGCATGTTGACGAACTTCGAGACGAACGCCTCCAGCGGAACGCCGTACTGCAACGCGATCGAGATCGCGATGGAGAAGGCGTCCATGACACCGGCGAGGGTCGAACCCTGCTTGCCCAGCTTGAGGAAGACCTCACCGAGCTCGCCGTCTTCGTAGCTGCCGGCGGTGAGGTAACCCTCCGCGCCAGCAACGGAGAAGCTGGTGGTGCGGCTCGGACGAGACTTCGGCAAGCGCCGACGAATCGGCTGACCGATGCCCTCGATCGCCGCCTCTACCTCGGCGTCGACCTTGGCGGCCTTACCGTCGGACAGCGGCTGACCTACCTTGCAGTTGTCGCGGTAGATGGCGAGCGCCTTCAGGCCCTGCTTCCAGCCCTCGTAGTAGATCTGCTCGACCTCCTCGACGGTGGCCGTCTCGGGCATGTTCACCGTCTTGGAGATCGCGCCGGACAAGAATGGCTGACAGGCAGCCATCATCCGAACGTGACCCATCGGAGAGATCGAGCGTGCGCCCATTGCGGTGTCGAAGATGGCGTAGTGCTCGGTCTTCAGGCCGGGAGCGTCGATGACGTGACCATTCTCGGAGATGTACTCCACGATCGCCTCGATGGTTTCCTCTGTGTAGCTGAGCTTGCGCAGAGCCCGCGGGATCGTCTGGTTGACGATCTGCATCGAACCGCCGCCGACGAGCTTCTTGAACTTCACCAGCGAGAAGTCCGGCTCGATACCCGTGGTGTCGCAGTCCATCATGAATCCGATGGTGCCGGTCGGGGCGAGCACCGAGGCCTGGGCGTTGCGCCAGCCGTTCTTCTCACCGGTGGCCAGGCACTCTTCCCAGTTCTTCACTGCAAGCCGCAGCACATCACCGTCAAGACTGGAGACACTGCGGACGTTGTCATTCGCAGCGGCGTGCTTGCGCATGACGCGCTTGTGGGCAGACTCGTTGCGGGCGTAGCCGTCGTACGGACCGACCACTCCGGCGAGCTCGGCACTGCGCTTGTAGGCAGTACCGGTCATTAGCGAGGTGATCGCGGCCGCGAAGGAACGACCAGCATCGGAGTCGTACGGAAGACCAGTTGCCATGAGCAGCGCACCGAGGTTCGCGTAGCCGATACCGAGCTGGCGGTAGCGACGCGTGGTGTCGCCGATTGCCTCAGTCGGGAAGTCCGCGAAGGAGATCGAGATGTCCATCGCAGTGATGACGAACTCCACGCTCTTGGCGAACCGATCAGCGTCGAAGGTGTCGTCGTCCTTGAGGAACTCCATCAAGTTGAGGCTCGCGAGGTTGCATGAGGAGTTGTCCAGGCTCATGTACTCCGAGCATGGGTTAGATGCATTGATGCGACCGGTCTCGGGGTTGGTGTGCCAGTCGTTGATGGTGTCGTCGTACTGGATACCCGGATCAGCGCACGCCCAGGCCGCCTCGGCCATGGTGCG
>JAURQC010000112.1 GCA_030836325.1 Candidatus Nanopelagicales bacterium | reverse complement strand
CGCTTCATCCTGCGGCATGGGCTCGGCGACGAGTTCTGCAAGGAAATCGCGTTGTTCCTGGGTGATGTTCATGTCCAAGTCCTCTGAGCCTTCCCCATCTGATCCGTCTTCAACTGTTGGCTCCGATGATTGCGTCGACTCGGTGGGCTCGACTGACTCGCTGGTCCCGGAGTCGCTGCATGCAGTCATGAGTGAAACTCCCAAGAGTCCGGCTGCAGTGAGGGCGATCGTCTTGGTGGTGGCGCGTGTCATAACTTCTCCTTGCTGTCGCGACGTGAGATGACAACGATTATGAGCACGATGGCGGTGATGACTCCGGCAACCGCCAAGAAGGGCAGAAGGAATCCGGCTGCCGTGATGAGACCTGCTGTGAGGGCGATCATTGCGTTCCACCCGTTTTCCAGGCCGCCGAGGAAGTCAGGCGAGACACCCGGTCCCACGTCGCGTTGATCCAGCGAGACATAGACGGTCGACATCTCCACCTGTCGTGCGAGATAGTCGCGTTGGGCGGTCAGCGACTCGAGTTCGGATTGCCGCGCAGCGAGTTCGGATTCCACGGCGACAAGGTCGGCGACCGAAGCAGCCTGTCCCTGAAGTTCCCGGAGTCGTGCGATGGAGTCCTCGAGGGCGCTGATTCGGGCCTCAATATCGATGACCTGGACCGTGACGTCCTGGGAGTCGATGCTGGTCCTGGAAACCTCACCAAGGGCACCGATCGATTCCAGCAGTGCATCGAGATTGTCAGCAGGAACGCGGATGGTGATGTACGCCGTGGCGTCTTCGCCTATGCCTTGAACGCTTTGGCTTTCGACGAAGCCGTCTAGTTGCTCGGCGACAGCGGAAATATCAGCGACGGACGTGTTGACGTCGTCGACGTCCATCGAAATATTCGCCGTTCGGATCACCTGCTCGCCAGAGCGGACACTCGATGCCTCATCGGACGAGAACGTCTCAGAGGCCTCCGTCGCCACACCCGGGGCTTCGTTGTAGTCGGAGGAGCCTACGTTTACTCCGCATCCGGCGAGCAGCGCCACAGCGGCCACGGCCGCGAGCGCAGCAGAGAACCTCCTCATGTCCACACATCTTTGACGCGTGGGAGACGTGAATAGGTCCCCAACGTGGTCACAATTTGGTCAAGGTTGCCGAGCGAGCAACTGCTTGCGATAAGCCATCAAGTCCTTGCTGCGGTTCACGCCCACCACGCCCACGAGCTCGTCATCGGAGTTTGGATCCCGGTATTCCACGATGCAGTCGCCATCCCAGCTTCCGTCGACAAGATGAGGTTGGCCGAGCCCAGGCATCCCGAAGGACTGGATGTTGAGGTCGTACTGGTCGCTCCAAAACGATGGCAACGCCGAGAAGGGAGCTGAGTCGACTTCGGATCCCGCCAGGAGCGTGGCCAGAGTTTTGCCAGCATGACGACCGATTTCGGTGGGCATGCTCCAGTGTTCGATGCGCCATGGGCCGCCGGGAAACAGTGCATTCGGGTGTCGTGCAATGTCACCTATCGCCACGGCGGGAGTGGGGCTATCGATGATGCGCATGGAGTTGTCAACGAGAACGCCATCGGAGAGGTCCAGGCCGTTGCCCTCGAGCCATTCCGCGTTGGGAACCGAGCCGACGGCCTCGAGAACGATCGTCGCGGGAATCTCGGTGCCGTCGTCCAACCGCACCCCGGTGACTTTTTCGTCACCGAGAAACTCTGAGACGGTCCGGCCCATGTGGAAGCGAACGCCATTGGCCTCGTGATGTCGACGCATCGCTGCGCCAAAGTCCGGACCGAGAGGTCGGATGAGTGGCTCCGCATCGAGTGCGACAACGTCGACCTCGGCTCCGAGTTTGCGTGCGGTCGCGGCGACTTCACAACCGATGAAGCCCGCTCCCATGATGACCAGGCGACTGCCCGGACCGAGCCGATCACGCAGGTGAGCGGCGTCGTCGGCGTTGCGCAGTAGGACTCGGCCGTTGGTGGGACCGGGAATCGGCAACTCACGCGGACGAATCCCCGATGCGACGACAAGGCCGGAGAACGGAAGCTCGGTGCCGTCGTCCAACGTGATCGTCGATGCGGTTAGGTCGCAACTCTTCACCCGGGTTCCTAGTCGCCATTCCACATCTTCGATTGACGCACGACGACGAAAGTGCAGATCCTCGACATCCACCCCTCCCGCGAGGGCTTCCTTCGACAAGGGTGGCCGGTTGTAGGGAAGGTGCGGTTCGTCACCGATGACGATGATGTGGTCGTCGTAGCCGGCGCCGCGAAGGGACTCGGCTGTACGCAGCCCACCTAAGCCTGCGCCAACGATGATGACCGGATCGCTCATGATTCGATCAGGCTAATGGCTTGCATGGGGCAGGCGTCGGCCGCTGCCTCGATGTCCTCGAGTCGGTCCTCCTGGGCTTTGCTGAGTTGTGTGAATCCACTGTGGCACCCGTGGTTAAGTCGATCATCTAGCCGAGGTGAAGATCGGGTACAGGATTGAGGGTGGACTACACCGGTGCCGGAATGGCGTCGGCGGTCTCGGGCACATTGATGGGCGAGGCTTCGGCGAAGTCGCTGAGCAGATCCATGGTGGTTGCGGAAATCGGATCCCCATCGGCGCTGGTGGCCAGGTACTCGCGAAGGATCCGGATGATCCGACCCTGGTCGTCTATCCAGATCGTTGCTACGAGGCTTGACGGTGTGGCCTCGTCGAGCACGGTTAGCTCCTCACCACTGAAGCCCATGATTGAAGCCCCGATCATCGGATCGAGTGAGGCGTCGAATCGGGTGGTTTCCATTCCGAGAACCTGCTCTGGCCCGATCCGGGTGATGTTGTCGGCTGTATCGAGCCCGCGCAGAGGAGAAAAACCGACCTTCGTGGGGACTCCGGTTTCGGAGCCCAGGGCGAACCATGTGCCGTCGAGCTCGAGGAAGTGTCCGTCGGTGCTTTGAATTTCACGCGTAGTTGCCAGTTCGTCGGACCAGGTGATGTCGCCATAGGAAGTGTCGATGTCGACGCTGCCGATGCCAGCGACTATGCGCTCGAAGCCCTCGACATTGGTGATCAATTGCGATTCCAGCGTTGCTTGACCTCGGGTCGAGGCAACGGCGCCCTCCCACTCGTCTGCAGGGGATGTTTCCTCCGGTGTCATCGGGCTCGCACTCGGCGATTCGGTAAGGGAAGCCGAATCGGATGGCGACGAAGCCGGACTAGTGGCAGACGGTTCACTACTGCAGCCGGCAAGTGCGATAGCGGCACCCACCGCGACCGCCAGAAGACTCCTCACCGGGTAAGTGGATCACATCGCAACTAAGCACTACTGATCGCGCAGCATCCGCCTCAGGATCTTCCCCGAGGCCGACTTGGGGATCTCCTCGGTGAACACGATGTCGTGCACCACCTTGTAGGTGGCCACGTGCTCGGCTGTGAACGCAGTGATGTCGGCGGGGCTCACGTCCTGGCCGGGCTTCACCACGATGAATGCCCGCGGTCGTTCACCAGCCTCGTCGTCGGGAACTCCGATCACCGCTGCGTCGGCTATTTTCGGATGAGTTAGAAGTAGCGCCTCGAGTTCGGCTGGCGCTACCTGGAAGCCCTTGAACTTGATGAGCTCCTTGACGCGGTCCACGATCGTCAGGTGTCCGTCATCATCGATGAAGCCAACGTCACCGGTATGTAGCCACCCGTCCTCGTCGATGGTGATCGCAGTCGCCTCCGGGTTGTTGAGATAGCCCTTCATGACCTGGGGTCCTCGCACCCACAACTCGCCGACTCCACCCACTTCCTGATCGTCGCCGTTCTCGACGTCGACGATTCGGCACTCGGTATTGGCAACGGTCACACCGCAGGTGCCTGGCTTGAAGCCTCCCATGCGCGTGACATGGGAGACAGGACTCATCTCGGTCATTCCGTATCCCTGCACCACCTCGCAGGCGATGCGATCGGCAGCTTCTTGCGCGAGCTCGGCGCCTAGCGGCGCTGCGCCCGAGAAGACCTGTTTGAGACTCGAGAGGTCGTAGTTGTCGACGAGCGGATGCTTAGCCAGGGCCAGGACGATCGGTGGAACTGCGAACAGGCGTGTGATCTTGTGCTCTTGGATCAACCCCAAGCTTTGCTCGAGGTCAAAACGCGGCACGGTGACGATCGTCGACCCCTTGCTGAGGAAGAAGTTCATCAGCACCTGCATCCCGTAAATATGGAAGAACGGAAGGACAGCCAGCACTACTTCTCCGTCTTCGACCTCGAGCGCGTCTTCGCACTGCACGAGGTTGGCTACGAGATTTCGATGATTGAGCATGACACCTTTGGGAAAGCCGGTTGTGCCCGAGGAATACGGCAATACGACGATCTGACGATTGAGATCGACGGCTACCTGGTCGATGGGACTGCCCATCAATTCCATGAAGGAGTTCATTCCTTCGGGAGCCTCACCGATGATGAAGATGTTTGAGACCCCGGCTACTTGGCTAGCTGCCATTGCTGTTTCGGCGAACATACCGATCGTGATCAGCATGCTTGACTGCGAATCACGGAGTTGGAACGCGACTTCTTCAGCAGTGTACGTCGGATTGACTGTGCTCACCGTGACTCCGGCGATGGCTGCTCCATGGAACACGATCGCGAACTCCGGGATGTTCGGAGACATCAAAGCGATCGTGTCTCCCGGTCCTAGGCCGCGTGCCTGCAGTCCTCCGGCAAATGCCTTCATGGCTCCAGCGAGTTGGGCGTAGGAATAGGTACGTCCTGTCGGCCCGTCGATCAACGCCGGGCGGTCTGGCACCCGTTCGGCTTCGCGCAACACGTGGTCGGTTATCGAGACATCAGGAATGACGACGTCGGGCAGCGGGCTGCTGTGGATGATCATGGAGTCTCCCCTCCAACGGTTACCGCTCGAATGCTTGGTCTGAGTGTGGCAAGACTGCGGCTCGCCCGGGAGGGCTTTGGTCAAAAAGAGTGGGGGCCCCAGCGGCTGCTAGGACCCCCACCGTGGCGTAAGCCGGGAACTACATGCTTGCTCCCGTACCGTCCAGCCACATATTGACTGTGTCGGTGTTCGCGCTGATCCAATCGGCAGCGGCTTCCTCCGGGGTGGCACCGCCCTCGATCGCCGCAGCGACGGAGTTCTGGTCGGCGTTGGTCCACTCGAAGTTCGACACGAGGGTGGCGAACGGTGAACCGGAGTCCAGAAGTTCGGTAGTCGACAGCTTCACCAACGGAGTCTGCGGGTAGTCCGTCAGACCGCTGGCTTCAGCTGTGTCGCTCCAGTCGTTCTCCGGGAAGTTGACCCGGCAGAGTTCAACCTGAGCCAGGAAATTCTGGGGCTCGTAGAAGTAGCCCAGACCCGGCTCCTGGTTATCGGCTGCTTGAGTGAACATCTCGATCAACGCAGCCTCGGATCCGGTGTTGATCACCTGGAAGTTGAGGTCGTAGGCGTTAATGATCTTCTCACCGATCGTGGTGTATCCGGGGGGACCCTCGTACCACGCACCCTTGCCTCCCGACTCCGGAGTGACGAAGAGATCGGCGTAATCGTTCAACTTGGTGCCGTCGGAGATGTCCGGGTACTCCTCACACATCCACTGAGGAACGTACATGCCGATGAGGCCGACGTTGCCGTTGAAGCCAGCTTCTTGGATTGCCCCGCGGTCAACCCACTCCTGCCAGCGGCCGCCACCCCAGTCTTCGATGATGACGTCGACCGAGCCTGCTTCCATGGCGTCGTAGGTGACCCCTGCTTCTTCGAGTTGAATCTGCTCGATGTTGCAGCCGAGAGCGTCACGTGCCACGTCGGAAAGAACCTGGGCCGAGGCGGTGTACCCCACCCACGCGTGCATCGCTACACCCCAGTCACCGCAGTCCGCGACGACGGCTTCCTCTTGGGGCGCTTCCTCGGGCGCTTCTTCCGTGGCGGTCTCTTCTGCAACCGCCTCTTCTGTTGCCTCGGTAGCGGCTTCGTTCACATCGCCACCACATGCGGCAAGCACCAAACTGGCTGCAGCCAGTGCCGGGAGAATCGCTAGGCGCCCCCGTAGGTGATTCCTCATAGTTGTTCTTCCTTTCGGAGATCCCAACGTCCAGGGTGGACGTTGGTCTTGCATCCCGCCCTCATGCGGGTTTCTTCTCGTTGCGACGCGCCCCGGCTTGCGCGATGCGATCCATGACAACACCCAGCAAGACGATTGCCAGGCCTGCCGCCAGTCCTTTGCCCTGAAGCTCCGGTTTGGACTGTCCAACGATGACCAGGTAGCCGAGGCCACCCGCCCCAACGAACCCGCCGATGACCACGACGGCGAGAACGAAGATCATTCCCTGGTTAGCACCCAACAAAAGTGAGCGCTTGGACGCAGGTAACTGCACCTTGGTGACGACTTGCGTGGTGCTCGACCCGGACGAGACAGCGGCCTCGACCATGTCGCTTGGTACTCCGCGGACCCCATCTGCGACAACCCGCACCACGACGGGTGTGGCGTAGAAGACGCCGCACACGATCGCCGCAAAACGAGACGGTCCGAAGAGAGCGAGAACGGGCACCAGATAGACGAAGGCGGGGAGCGTTTGTCCGGCATCAAGTATGGGTTTCAGAGCCCGTTCGATGCGGGCGCTGCGACCAGCCAGCACGCCCATGACGACACCAATCAGCATCACGATGCTGGTTGCGATGAGAACCTGGGTGAGGGTGACCATGGCGTCATTCCACAGGCCAATCAAGACGATGGCTCCCAGAAGGACTGCCGACAAGATCGCAACGAAACGACCGCCGATGATTGCGGCCAGAAGCGAGATGGCGATGATCGTGATGTACCAGGGAGTGTTCGCGAGAAGCGATTCCACGCGATTGAGGACGTGAATCGTGAAGTTCTCGTTCAGGCCGATGGTCAGGAAGTAGAAGGTCGAGGTGATCCATTCCGTCACGGCGTCCGCCGCGTTGGCGATGTACTCGCCAATCATGAGTTGCTCGGGGAAGACCGCTGCCCAGAGTTGGAAGCGCGACAGGTAGATCGCGATGAGAGTGAGGACACCGCCGCCAATCAGCCCGATTCGGCGCCGCACAAGAGCAGCTCCCTCGGGAGGTAGTTCCGCACTGTGCTGAACGGCGGCGGTCGTTGCTCGGTCCAGCATGACGGCGAGCAACACAACTGCCAGGCCGGCCACGACTCCGTCACCCACATTGCGAATTGTGAGGGCTTCGATCACTGGCTTGCCGAGACCAGGCGCCCCGATCAGGGCGGCGATAACGACGAATGAAAGTGCAGCGAGCGTCGTTTGATTGATTCCGAGAATGATGGTGCGACGTGCCATGGGGAGTTGGACTTTGCGGAGCATCTGCCCTCGGGTAGACCCCATGGACTCGGCAGCCTCGATGGGACCGGCTTTGAGGCTTCGAATCGCATGCGCAGTGATGCGCACGCAGATCGGGATGCTGTAGATCATCGTCGCGATGGTGGCGGCGGCGATTCCAATCAAGAAGACGAGTGCGAGCGGAGCCAGGTATACCAACGTCGGGAGGATCTGTGCTAGGTCGAGGATGGGCCTGATGAAGGCCATCACCCGATCGCTCAATCCCGCCCAAATGCCGATCGGCAGAGCGATCGCGAGTGACAACAAAACGGCCCCGATGGTCATAGCCAGCGTGTCCATCGTGTAGGCCCAGACCCCGAGCATCCCGCAAGCGGTGAGCAGCGCCATCGAAAGCAGTGATGTCCGCCAGTTGGACGACGCGTAGACGATGTAGCCCACCAGGGCGACCACCCCGAGCCATCCGATGATCGGGATGACGTTGCCGGAGGCGGGTACCGCGATAAACGCCCGGATAATCTCGATAAATCCTTCGATTGCGCCGCGAAGTGGATTGAAGACATAGACAAAGATCGGCGACTCTGCGCGGCTACCGCGAATCGACGCCGCGAATTCCCGGAGCCAGTCGGTTACCGGGGTATTCGTCGCGGTGGACAGTTCGAGAGTGTGGACACCGGCCAGGACCGTGCCGAGCACGAACCAAACGCCCACGACAAGCAAGACGAGCGTGCTGCGCTTTTGCATCCATGCGGGTAGAGAGTGCAGTGCGTTCACGTAGCACTGCCCTCGGAGGCATCCTCGGCTACGAGATGCAAGATGTCTTCCTTGCCGATAACACCGATGCTCTCTCCGGAGCGATTGACCGGGACCGGTCCGGTGGCATTAACGATGCGCGGGATCGCGTCACGGATGATGACGTCGGCGTCTATCGGCTGGCCGGAGATCTCCTCGCCGTCACCAGCAGGCCGAGCGATGTACCCGACGGTGAGCACATGGGACTTCGGGATGTCGTTGGTGAAATCCGCGACATAGTCGTCGGCCGGATGCATGACGAGATCGGCTGGTGTTGCCATTTGCACGATGTCTCCGTCGCGCATTATGGCGATCCGGTCCCCGAGCTTCATTGCTTCTGATAGATCGTGGGTAATGAACACCATGGTCTTATTGAGATCCTGATGGAGTCGCTTTACCTCGTTTTGCATATCCCGGCGGATCAGGGGGTCCAAGGCGCTGAATGGTTCATCAAGGAACATGACCTCGGGATTGACGGCAAGTGCTCGAGCCAGGCCGACGCGCTGCTGCATGCCACCGGAGAGTTGTTCGGGGAAGTGATTGGCGTATCCGTCGAGGCCGACAAGTTCAATAACCTCCATCGCTCGCTCGTGCCGTACGTCCTTCTTGACGCCGTTCACCTCCAGTGAGTAGGCGATGTTGTCGATCACCCGACGGTGGGGGAGCAGGCCGAAGTGCTGGAAGACCATCGAGAACTTGGTTCGCCTCAGTTCCCGCAGGCGCGCCTTGGATGCCGTGAGGATGTCCTCACCGTCGAAGAAAACCTCGCCTGCTGTGGGCTCTATTAGTCGGGTGAGGCACCGAACCAGCGTCGACTTCCCTGATCCGGACAACCCCATGACCACGAAGACTTCTCCGTTGGCCACATCGAAGGATGCGTCCCTGACGGCAGCGACGCATCCAGTCTTTTCCAGCAGTTCCGGTCGAGGGAGCCGTGCGTCAGGAGAGTCGATGATTTCGTTTGCCTTGTCACCGAAGATTTTCCATAGTCCTCGCACGGAGATGGCTGCGTCGGTGCTGACTTCCGCGGGTGCCGGGCTGGTCATTGTCTTCGCGACTCCTTGGTGGGGACGTCGAACCATTCGGTGGGCTTTGGGTCGAGGTTTTGGTAGACGTGCTTGGCCTCGAGGTATTCGGTGAATCCCTGGGCGCCGAGTTCCCGGCCGACACCGGACTGCTTGAACCCGCCCCACTCAGCTTGCGGGAGGTACGGGTGGAAGTCGTTGATCCAGATGGTTCCGTGGCGAAGTGCGTTGGCTACGCGCTGCCCACGTGACACATCGGACGTCCAAACAGCTCCGGCCAGTCCGTAGTAAGTGTCATTGGCGATGCGAATCGCTTCATCTTCGGTGCGGAAAGTTTCGACTGTCAAAACGGGGCCGAAGGACTCCTCCTGAACGCAGGTCATGGACGCGTTGCACCCATCGAGGATCGTCGGTAGGTAGAAAAAGCCGTTAGCGAGCGCTGGATCGTCGGGTTCTTTGCCGCCGCAGCGCAATACGGCACCTTCGGCTACGGCCTGCGCCACGTACGCCGCCACTTTCTCGCGGTGTCCGGCGCTGATGAGGGTGCCGGTCTGGGCGTGCTCGTCGTCAGGCCCACCGAGCCGAATGCCCTCAGCCGCCCCGACGAGGGCATCAACGAATTCATCGTGAATGCCTTCTTCGACGATCAGCCGTGCTCCAGCAGAACACACCTGCCCTGAGTGCAGGAAGACGGCTGTTAGGGCGTTATCGATCGCCGCATCCCAGTCGGCGTCGGCGAATACGACGTTGGGGTTCTTGCCCCCGAGTTCAAGGGCCACCTTCTTAACCGTCGGTGCGGCAGCGGCCATGATCGCGCGACCGGTGATGAGACCGCCGGTGAAGGACACCATGTCGATGTCTGGATGAGAGGCCAAGGGCGCCCCCGCCGTTGCGCCGGCGCCGAGGATCAGGTTGCCAACTCCAGCGGGTAACCCGGCATCCATCAGATACTGCATCAGCAAAGTCGAGGTGTGCGGCGTCAACTCACTGGGCTTGAGGACGAACGTGCACCCTGCCGCGAGAGCGGGAGCGACTTTCCAACTTGCCTGCAGCAGCGGGTAGTTCCAGGGCGTGATCAGTCCGCACACGCCCACGGGCTCGTACTGCACGCGCGAAATAGTTGTGTGACTCCCGGTGTCGATGACCCGTCCGCTGTCTTTGGGGATGAGGCCTGCGAAGTACCGAAAGCACGAGACGACGTCGGTTACGTCGTACCTAGATTCCTCGAGTCGCTTCCCGGTGTCGGCCGACTCAGCGGCGGCAACCGTTTCAACCTCGGCTTCGAGGCGATCGGCCACCGCGTTTAGCAGGGCGGCTCGCTCCCAGGCGGATGTGCGTTGCCACCCGCCGTCGTCGAACGCCCGGCGAGCAGCGGCGATGGCCTTCTCAGTGTCGGCCGCGGACGCTTCGGGAACAGTGCCCACTTCGCGCCCGTCGGCTGGGCAGACGATGGTCCGGGTGTCCCCGCTTTCGGCGGGAACCCACCTGCCGTCGATGAGCAGTCCGGTCATGGTCTTACGAGCCCCCTCGTCGATAGTCGGTGCGTCGCCGATCAGCCCGCTGCCCTAGGCGGTGTGGTCGCGGTGACGATAGAACGGAATCGGCTCCGGTGGGAGCGGATTTACCCCATTGATGCCATCTGCTGACTTTTCCGCAATCATCATGGTGGGCGCGTAGATATTCGCGTTCGTGATCGTGGGCATAACGGACGCGTCGATCACCCGAAGGCCCTCTATGCCGTGCACCCTCATGGATTCGGGGTCCACGACAGACATTTCGTCGATGCCCATCTTGCAGGTGCAGGAGGGGTGGTAGGCCGTTTCGCCGTCCCGGCGAACCCACTCCAAGATCTCCTCGTCGGTCCGGACATCGGGTCCCGGCGAGATCTCCCCGCCGCTGTAGGGAGCAAATGCCGATTGGTTGAGGATGTCCCGGGCAACTGCGATCGCCTCGACCCACTCGCGCTTGTCCTGCTCAGTGGTCAGGTAGTTGAACTGCATGGCCGGCGCCTTGGTGGGGTCGGTGGAGGTGATCCTTACCGACCCTCGGGCGTCGGAGAACATCGGGCCGATGTGCACCTGGTAGCCGTGACCGGACTCCGGTGCCGTGCCGTCGTAACGGACGGCGATGGGCAGGAAGTGGAACATCAGGTTCGGGTAGTCGACGTCTTTGTTGCCGCGGGCGAATCCCCCGGCTTCGAAGTGGTTGGAGGCCCCCGGTCCCGTGCGTCCGAATAGCCAGGCGGCACCTATGAAGGGACGGCGCCAGAACTGGAGGTTCGGATTCAGCGAGACCGGTTGTGTGCATGAGTGCTGGACGTACACCTCGAGGTGGTCCTGAAGGTTCTCGCCGACCCCCGGGAGGTGGTGGACGACATCAACGCCGACCGACTTCAAGTGTTCGGCGTTGCCAATGCCCGACAGCTGCAGCAATTGCGGAGAGTTGATCGCTCCACCGCTCAAAATGACCTCTCCTGCGGAGACGTCGTAGGTCTTGCCGCGCCGGTCGCGGACCCGAACCCCGGTGGCCCTGGTTCCGGACATGTTGACCTTGGTCACCAGCGAGCGCGTTCGGATGGAGAGGTTCGGGCGTTTGCGGGCCTGCGTCAGGTAAGCCTTGGAGGCGTTGACGCGTCTTCCCTTGTAGAGGCTGCCGTCGAATGCGGCGAAACCCTCCTGTTTGTACCCGTTGACGTCAGCCGTGAGCGGGTACCCGGCCTGTTGAACGGCTTCGAAGAACGCCGAGAACAGCGGGTTTCGAACCTGGCCGCGGGTCACGACGAGGGGTCCAGAGTCACCGCGCCATTCGTCGGCGCCGGCGAGGCAGTTCTCCATCTTCTTGAAGTAGGGAAGGCAGTGGGCGTAGTCCCACGACTCCATGCCCGGGTTGCTGGCCCACTTCTCATAGTCGAGGGGGTTGCCCCGCTGGAAAATCATTCCGTTGATGCTGCTCGAACCACCCAGGATCTTCCCCCGACCGGCGGTGACGCGGCGTCCATTCATGCCGGGTTCGGGCTCGCTGGCGTACATCCAGTCGTAGCGCGGGTTACCGATCGGAAAGGTCAAGGCCGCAGGCATGTGGATATAGACCTCCCACCACCAGTCGCGCCGCCCCGCTTCCAGCAGCAGGACGGTTTTCGTGCCGTCCTCACTCAATCTGTTGGCTAGGGCGCTGCCCGCCGATCCACCACCGACGATGACGTAGTCGAAGGACTGTTTCATGAAGCCGAAGGCTAGTCGCCTAGTTCTGTGCGACGTCGGGAAACGAAGTCTTGGAGTTGCTCCTTAAGTGCTTCGTCCATGGGGGGCTCTTGGTATTCCTCGATCTTGGTCGCGGCGATCTCGCCCGCGCGGGTTGCGGTGTCCTTGGACCCGTTACGCGTCCAGCGCTCGAAGTTGTCCGCACTGGACAGGAACGGGCGGTAGAAGCAGTCGCGGAATCGCTCCATCGTGTGCATGGCGCCCAGGAAGTGTCCGCCGTGCCCGACCTCGGTGTGCGCATCGAATGCCATCGAAGCTTCGTCGATTTCCAACGGAGTGAACTGGTGCTGCAGCATCTCCAGCAGTTGAACGTCGATCACGTACTTCTCAATACTGGAAACCAAGCCACCCTCTAGCCAGCCGGCCGAGTGCATGATGAAGTTCGTGCCGGAAAGGAACGCTGGCATGAGAGTCATCATTGCCTCGTATCCAGCCTGAGCATCGGGCAGCTGCGAGGAATTGAGACCGCCGCCGCCGCGAAATGGCAACCCGAAGTGGCGCGCTATCTGACCGGTTGCCAGCAGACCGATGCCAGATTCGGGGGTTCCGAATTGGGGCGAGCCCGATTGCATATCGATGTTGGACAGGAATGATCCGAAGACGACCGGCGCTCCAGGGTTGATGAGCTGGGTGAGGGCGACACCTGAGAGGGCCTCGGCGATCTGCTGAGCGAGCGCAGCGGGAATGGTGACCGGAGCCATCGCTCCCATCAACAGGAATGGGGTCACGATGCAGGGTTGGCGCGCCTTCGTGTAGACGAAGAGGGAATCCAGCATCCGGTCGTCCCACCGCAGAGGCGAATTGCAGTTGATCAACGAGATGCAGAACGGCTTCTCCTCGATCGACGCACGACCTCCGAAGACCATCTCGCCCATGGCGATGGTGTCTTCAGCGTTGGTCCCGGTCACCACGTTGCCCATGATGATCTTGTCCGTCATGGTCAAGGCCCGGTAAACCATGTCGAGGTGGCGCGAATCCAAGGGCGCATCGTTCGGTTCCACGACGACGCCGCCGACGCTGTCCATGACGTCAAAGGATTGGGCCAGCCTGGCGAAGTCCTCGAAATCAGCGAGTGTGCCGTCACGGCGCTCATCGCCTCGTCGGAAGAAGGGTGGGCCGTAGACGCTGGAGAACACCATCGAGTCGCCCCCGATGTGTACATCACGATCGTGATTGCGTGCCTGCATATCGAATTCGCTCGGTGCCTTAGCGACTTGCTCGAGGACGAACTCCGGATCTAAGAAGACGGTCTCTCCGTCCACCTTCTGACCGTGGGCCGCGAAGAGTTCGACCGCCTCCGGTTTGGCGAACTGGATGCCGATCTCACTGACTATTCGTCGCCAACCGGAATCCAACGTGGCGAGCGCGTCCTGGGACAGGATCTCGTAGCGGGGCATCGAGTTGCGGAACATGGGTCTCCTCGGTGGTCACTTCACCCTTGACGGGAGTGAGGGTGGTTCCTACACTCCCAATGTGGAACAAGCGTTCCACAATGTGGGCCCCAAGGGAAGAGCCTGGGCCCGCCAAGTTTTGCGAAGTGGGAGTGTGGTGGCAACCGTGTCGGGTACCCAAGCTGTCGACCGTGCGGCGGGCCTGCTCCTGACAGTGCTAGAAGCTGAGGAACCCCTCACATTCGGTGAGCTGCAAGGGTCTAGTGAACTAGCCAAGAGCACCCTGTCTCGACTGCTCTCCAGCCTCGAGCGGCACGATCTCATCTCCAGGAGCGAGGACGGATCCGTCCGTCCGGGCGGTGCAGTGACGCGCTTCGCCCATTCTCGGCGTCCGACCGATGAACTCATCGAAGCCTGCCGCCCGCACATGACAGCTCTCAGCGAAGCCACCGGCGAGAAGATAAATCTTGCTGTCCTCGATGGACAGGAAGTCGAGCAGATCAGCCAGTTGGAGTGCACCTACCTGATCGGTGGGGTGAACTGGGGGGACCAGAAGATCCCCCTGCACGCCTCGGCGCTGGGCAAGGTGTTCCTCGCCTATGGCGCCGAACTCCCGCCGGGCCGGTTGCGCAAGATAAGTTCCCGGACGATCACATCGCGTCAGCGCCTCGAGGAAGATTTGGACAGGAGCCGGGCTCGGGGTTGGGCCTTGGCCGATTCCGAACTCGAGCCAGGGCTCATCGCCGTGGCTGCTCCTGTGTTCACCGCCGACGGCAGCGTCGTGGCGGCTCTTTCTATCTCCGGCCCGACCCTGCGCATGACGCGCGAGGTCACTCATCAATACGCCGAGTTGCTCGTGGACGCGGCTCACGCCGCTTCTGTCTCGCTCGGGTTCGAGGGTGTCCACGGGTTCGACGAGGTCGTGGACACCAATGGTTCGAACGTAACTCAAACAGGAGGAAGGGTGGGAGCTGCATGACTCCGGACGATGTGTTGAAGGCGCTCTACGACGAGACCATGGTCGGCAACGCGCCGGCGGTTCTCGAGCACACCAATTCTGGTCTTGAGCTGGGCATGAGTCCGGACACACTGTTATTCGACGCGCTAATTCCCGCGCTCGAAGAAGTGGGCGCTCGTTTCGAGCGGGGGGACTTCTTCGTGCCCGAGATGCTGATCGCGGGCAAGGCGATGAGCGGTGCCCTGGAAGTACTCCGACCACTGCTCGCCCAAACGGGTGCAGAGAGTGTGGGCACGTTCTTGATGGGAACGGTAAAGGGTGACGTTCACGACATCGGTAAGAACTTGGTCAACATCATGCTCGAAGGCGCTGGCTTCCACGTGATCGATATCGGTGTGCAGGTGCCACCAGAGAAGTTCATCGAAGCTATCCAAGAGCACAAGCCGGACATCGTTGGTATGTCAGCCTTCTTGACTACCACGATGCCGATGTTCAAGGTGAACATCAACGCCATCGAAAAGGCGGGGTTGCGCGACGACATCATCATCATGGTCGGGGGTGCGCCGGTTACCCAGGAGTACGCCGACGTCTCAGGTGCCGACGGCTACGCCGCGGATGCTGCAACGGCCGTGCGCCGTGCCAAGGAACTCCTCGCGGTTCGGTCTGGAGCCTGAGCATGCTGCGCAAGTTGCTGCCGATGGCTGAGCATGTGGTTAAAGGACCCGTGTGGGACTGCCAGATGTGCGGACAGTGCGTTTTGCATTCAACGGGGATGACATGCCCAATGACCTGCCCCAAGACACTTCGCAACGGACCGTGCGGGGGAGTTCGAGCTGACGGCAACTGCGAGGTCAAGCCCGAGATGCGGTGCGTTTGGGTGAAGGCCAATCACCGGGCTGAGACCCTGCCGCTGCTGCCGTCCTCGTGGCGCGAAGAGGTGGGGCACCTTCGACCACCGGTGAACAATTCCCTCAAAGGGGATTCATCCTGGCTCAACTTGGTGAACGGTAAGGACCGCGAGACGCCCGACGGTTGGTTGGTTGAGCAGTGATGTCGCAGTTCGCAAGCCTCGTCGACAGTAGGCAACGCCCCATCGTGACGGCTGAGTTTCCGTCCCTAGATGGGGGAGACCTCGAAACCGTGCGCGAGGCATTCGACCATTATCGGCCGTACGTGGATGCGGTGAACATCACGGACAACCCTGCGGCGCACGCGCACGCCAGCAACGTCTCGATGGCTATCGCCGTCAAGCAGGTGGGTGGCGAGCCGATCATGCAGGTGGTGTGCCGGGACAAGAACCGGATCGCAGCTCAGGCGGACATCGTGGGTGCCCAAATGCACGGGGTAACCGCCTTCTGCGCACTGACCGGAGACGACGTCACGGCGGGCGACGAGCCGGAGGCTCGACGGGTCTTCGACATCGATGGTCCGCAGTTGGTGTCGATCATGAACGGAATTTCCCGTGGGACGTACCTCTCCGGGCGCAAGCTCAAGCACCACCGAGAACTCCTCATCGGAGCGGTCGAGAATCCGTTTGCGCCGCCGGTGGAGATACGTGCCCGACGGGCACGCTTGAAGGTGGACGGGGGCGCGAAGTTCCTGCAGCTGCAGATCGGCTACGAGCCGAACAAACTCGAAGCATTCATTGAGGCATGCCGTTCCAACGGTGTTACACGAGACGCAGCGATCTTGCCGACGGTGATCTTGACCAAGACGGCCGGGGCGTTGCGCTTCATGGAAGGTAACGTGCCCGGAATCCACGTCCCGTCGGATGTGATCGATCGAGTCGCCAATGCCGAGGATCCGGCGGAGGAGTCCTACCAACTCGTCCGGGAGCAATCCGAGCACGCGCTGTCACTCGCGGGTGTTGCCGGGATTCACATAACCGACTTCCGTCATGACGACACCTTGCGGCGACTGGTGACCGATCTCCAGATCGGACCGGAATTCGCATCAGGGGCAAACCCGTCAATCCATCAGACCGCCTGACACTTGCAAGCACACGAAGAACCCACGGAAAGCCCATCACAAGGGGAGAGTCATGCACACCACCGTTAGCTCCGCGAACCAGACTTTGACCATCGGATCCGATCAGCCTTTCTGCATCATCGGCGAGCGCATCAACCCCACGGGTCGTAAGACCTTCCAAGAGCAACTGCGCTCCGGGGACCTTTCGGCCGTGGAGAAGGACGTGGCAGACCAGGTCGCCGGGGGCGCGATGATGCTCGACGTCAACATGGGCGCACCCCTGGTGGACGAGGCGGCGGTCTTGGCCGACGCGGTCCGTTTGGTTCAAAGTTTGACGGATATGCCGCTGTGTATCGACTCTTCGGTGGTCGAGGCCTTGGATGCAGGACTCGCTGCATACGAGGGCAAGGCGCTCGTGAACTCGGTGACCGCTGAGGACGAGCGCATGGAACTGATCCTGCCCCTAGTGAAGAAGTACGGGGCAGCCGTCATCGCACTTCCTAACGACGACAAAGAGATTCCCGAAGACCCACAACGCCGTTTCGAGTTGACGGAGTACATCGTGCAGACCGCGACCACCAAGTACGGAATCCCGATCGAGGACATCGTCATCGATCCGCTAGCCATGCCGATCGGTGCCGACTCGCAGATGGTTGTTCGTACTTTGGAGACGATCGAACTCATCGCAAACAAGATCGGGGTCAACATGACCCTTGGTGCGTCCAATGTGTCCTTCGGAATGCCCGACCGACACACCCTCAATTCAGTGTTCCTTCCCGTGGCTATGGGTGCAGGATTGACGAGCGCGATCATGGACGCTCGCACACCACAGATTGTGACGGCAGTGAAGGCAGGGGACCTGATGCTCGGCAATGACGAGTGGGGCATGAACTGGATCTCGGCCCACCGGGCACGCGAGGCAGCGCAGGGGTAATGACAGAAAGCGACTTTGGCTCCGGTACTGGTCGAGACCAGGAACTGGATACGACCCTCCTCATCGAAGACCCGGGCCCGGAGGTCCCCTCGCTTGCGGATCCCGGCTCCGAGGAAGTAGCTCGTGTGTCCGTGGTCTTCGAACCATCGGGTAAGCAGGTGCGCGCGCCGGTCGGAGTGAACGTCTTCGATGTGGCGAGTTGGAACGCCATCGCTGTTGACTCCACCTGTGGCGGGCACGGTACCTGCCGCAAGTGCCGAGTCCAGATTCTCGAGGGTGAGGTACCCGCGGGAGGCGTCGATGCTCGGGCGTTCACCGAAGACGAGATGGAGAAGGGCTGGCGCTTGGCGTGTCAGGCGGCTGCGTGGAGCGATCTGCGTGTGCATGTACCTCCTCTCACCACCCGTCCGAAGGCCTCGACTGTAGGAGTCGGGCGGCAGGTCATCCATCGGCCGACAGTGCTCAAGCGCTACCTCGAGCTGCCTGAACCGACACTGACCGACCAGCGCCCGGATCTGCGTCGGGTGATGGATGGCATCACCGACATGGCGTCAGGTGCTGACCCGCAGGTTTTGCGAGGCTTACCGAAGATCCTTCGTTCTGCGGACTTCAAGGTCACAGTCGTGGTGGTTGATGACATCCTGGTGGCGATCGAACCCGGCGATACCAGCGACCGGGTGTTCGCGATTGCCTACGACCTTGGAACCACGAGTGTGGTCGCGACGCTCGTGGATTTGATTAACGGCATGCCGCTTTCGGTGTCGTCAATGCTCAACAAGCAGCAGCGCTATGGCGCCGATGTCATCAGTCGGATCAGTGCAACGATGCTAGATCCGACGGCCCTGGACTCACTTCAGATGCTCGCGCACGAGACTTTGGATGAGTTGACCGAAGAGGTGTGCGTCGAGGCCGGGGTCGATCGCAGTGAGGTCTATCAGGTGGCGCTTGCGGGTAACGCGACGATGGTCCAAATTGCACTGGGTATCGATCCAGAGCCCCTCGGCGTTGCCCCATTCATCCTGGCTGCCGAGGACTATCCCGATGTCAGGGCCAGTGAGCTCGGCATCAAGATCAATTCCCGCGCCCGCGCATGCGTATTTCCCGCCCTCGGTGCCTATGTGGGAGGCGACATCGTCGCCGGAGCACTTGCCTGCGGAATGGACCGCGACCAGCGAGTTCGGCTGTTCATCGACGTCGGCACCAACTGCGAGATGATCCTGGGCAACGGAGATCGACTGTTGGCCACCGCCGCGCCTGCAGGCCCGGCCTTTGAGGCTGCATCCATCGCGTGCGGGATGCGGGCGGCGGCCGGCGCGATCGAAGTTGTCCGGATCGATGACTCCGGCCTCCACATTGACGTCATCGATGATGCCGCGGCGACCGGCATCTGCGGTTCCGGACTGGTAGACGCCATCGCCGAGTTAGTGCGAGTCGGCCTGATCGACGAGTCCGGTCGGTTCGTGCCTGATGAGCGGGCGGCCGAACTCGCGCCCCAGGTGGCGGATCGACTCGTCATGCGGGGGCAGGAGCGGGTCTTCGTGCTCGCCGGCGATCCGATTACGAGCACCGGTGTATATCTTTCGCAGCGCGACGTGCGCGAGTTGCAGTTCGCCAAGGCCGCGATTTCCACCGGCTGGGCGATCTTGCTCGAAGAATTCGGTATCGAGGAAAAGGACGTCCAGCAAGTGCTGCTTGCGGGCTCGTTCGGCAGTTACCTATCTCCCAAGAACGCGATACGTATCGGACTTGTTCCGGACATCGCACCGCCGCGCGTCGTGAGCGCGGGCAATGTTGCGGGCGAGGGAGCCAAGATGGCCGTCCTGTCCGGCTCGGAGCGCAATGGGGCGCATTCGCTATTGAATGTGATCAGCTACGTGGAATTATCAGATCGCGAGGACTTTAACGATCGCTTCGTGGACGAACTCGCATTTCCGGTCTGAGGTAGCGAGGACCATGGTCGATGTGATCGCCTGCGGTGCCCTCGCGAACGACCTCATTGAGCTCGATCACCAGCGGGGCTGGGGAATCTCGATCCACCCGCTTCCGCCTCTGCTGCACAACCATCCTGAGCAGATCGCCGGGAAAGTCGAAGCGCTGCTCGACGAGCTTGAGCCGCGAGACGGGCCGGTCGTGATCGCCTACTCCGATTGCGGTACGTACGGGGCGTTGGATGAGGTGTGCGAAAGGCGGGGTGTCTCGCGACTTCCCGGCGCGCACTGCTACGACGTCTACGCCGGCCGGTCGGAGATCGCGACGTTGATGGCGCAAGAGCCCGGCACGTATCTGCTCACCGACTTTCTGGTTCGCGGCTTCTACCGCACGGTGATCGTCGAACTCGGCCTAGATCGCTATCCCGAACTGCGAGAGGACTACTTCGGCAACTACCGGCGGGTGGTCTGGTTGGCGGGTAAGTCCGACGACGCCGAAATCCGCGGCCTGGCCGAAGACGCCGCCGCGGCCCTGGGGCTTCCCCTGGAGGTGCGGCGCGTGGGCCGGGACCGCCTTGCCGAGGCGGTCGAGGCCCTCCTGGCGTAGCGCCTGCCAAAAAATTTCGCTAACTGGTGTACAAGATTGCCCATAACTGATATATCTGTCCCATGACCACGACGACGGAGTCCCTGGCCGACCAGGCTTACCGACGCGTGCGTCGCATGATTTGCACCGCCGAGCTCGAGCCGGGGGCGGTGCTCAGCGAGTCCGAGTTGTGCGAGCAACTTGGTCTGGGCCGGACGCCAGTGCGCGAAGCCCTGCGTGCACTGGCGTCCGAGCACCTCATCGACGTCTACCCCAGGCGCGGCATGTTCGTCGCCGGGGTGGATCCACGGGATCTGATGGCCATCAGCGAGGTGCGCGAGCAGCTTGAGCCCTTCGCCGCGAAGCTAGCGGCTGAACGTCGTGAGGATGCCGACCTCGAGGTGATCGACCAACTACTCACCGACCTTGCTGCCTATGAACGCAGTGGTGTCGAGCTCGATCGTTCGTGGTCCAGCGATCAAGTGCTGATGGACCTAGACGAGCGCATCCACAACGTCGTTTATCAGGCGAGCCACAACGCTTACCTGGCGGAGGATCTTGAGAGTTACTACACGCATGCCCTTCGGATTTGGTTCCTGGGACTGACGAAAGTCACGCACCTACACCAGGCCGTGCTTGAGCACCGCGAGATCCTCGAAGCGATCAGAGACGGCGATGCTGAACGAGCTGCGATGGTGATGGGCAAGCACATCGAAGGCTTCGAGGCGGAAATGCGCCTGGCCCTTTAACCGCGAAATAACCGAAAAAGACGAAGAAATCGACGAACGACAAGAAATCGAAGAACGACAAGAACGGAAGGTAGAGCACATGGCGGAGGAACTGCAGGCACCGAGCAACGCGAAGTGCGTCGTCATCGGGGCAGGCATCGTCGGCAACTCGATCGTGTGGCATCTGGCCCGGTTGGGTTGGACGGACATCGTCCAGGTCGATAAGGGCCCACTTCCCAACCCGGGAGGTTCCACCGGGCATGCCTCGAACTTCATTTTCCCGACCGACCACAGCAAGGAGATCACCCAACTCACGCTGGAGAGCATGCGCCAGTACAAGGAAATGGGTGTCTTCACCGAGTGCGGTGGCATCGAGGTTGCCCGTACCAAGGACCGGATGCAGGAGTTGCATCGACGCATGCAATCGGCCAAGTCCTTCGAGATCGAAGACACCGAGATGCTCACCCCGGCTGAGTGCAAGGAAAAGGTGCCGTACATCGACGAAGAAGTGATTCTCGGTGGCTTCTGGACACCGTCAGTGGGCGTCGTGGACTCGCTTCGGGCCGGAACGATCATGCGCGAGAAGGCCATCGAGATGGGTGCCTTGTCGAGCCTGCCTAACACCGAGGTCATGGATATTGAGGTGACCGACGGTCGGGTATCTGCCGTTGTCACTGACCGCGGCACGATCAATACCGCGTACATCGTAATCGCCTGCGGTTGCTGGAGCCCGCGTATCGCCGCGATGGCAGGTGCTGCGATTCCGTTGACACCGGCGGTTCACCAGATGAAGGACATCGGTCCAGTTCCATTCTTCGCGGACGCCAAGGGCGACATCGAGTGGCCGATCATCCGCGACATGGACACCTTCATGTACGAGCGGCAACACGGAACCGGCCTGGAAATCGGCTCTTACGCCCACCGCGCCATCTTGTACGAGGCAGGCGAGATCCCCTCGAACGAGCAAGCAGCCCTGTCCCCGACCGAGATGCCGTTCACGCAGGAGGACTTCGATCTGCAAGACGAGCACGCGATGGAGTTGATGCCGGACATCGTTGGAGACGAGTCGATCGGTGAGAAGTACGCGTGCAACGGACTACTGTCGCTCACCCCGGACGGTGCTCCGATCCTCGGCGAGACGCCCGAGGTGAAGGGCCTGTGGTCTGCGGCCGCCGTATGGATCAAGGAAGGTCCCGGCGTCGGTAAGTCCATTGCCGAGTGGATGGTTCTCGGTGAGCCGGAGATCGACCTGCACGGCGCCGACGTCGCTCGTTTCTACGAGCATCACAAGACCCGTGAGCACATCACGGCACGCACGGGTGAGGGCTTCATCAAGACCTACGGGATCATCCATCCGGGTGAGCAGTGGACGAGTAACCGCAACGTGCGGCTGTCTCCGTACTACGAGCAGGAGAAAGCTCTCGGCGCAGTCTTCTATGAGGCCGTGGGCTGGGAGCGCCCGTTCTGGTACGAGTCCAACGCCGGTCTCGTTGAGAAGTACGGAGACGCCGTCATGCCGCGCACGGCGGAATGGGATTCGCGTTGGTGGTCACCCATCATCAATGCCGAGCACCTGCAGATGCGTGAGACGGCCGGCATGATCGACCTAACACCGTTTGCGATCTTCGACATCGTCGGGCCCGGCGCCTTGGGTGTAGTCCAGAAGTGCGCGGTGCGGCAGATGGATGTTGGTGTCGGCAAGGTGATCTACACGCCGGTGTTGAGTCCCAAGGGCGGATTCAAGTCCGATCTCACCATCATGCGGTTGGGAACCAACCACTTCCGGGTCGTTACCGGTGGTGCGCACGGCATGGCGGACAAGAAGTGGTTCGCCGACCAACTGCCAGCGGACGGCACGGCGCAGTTGCAGGATCTGACCTCCTCGATGACCACGCTGGGTGTGTGGGGACCAAACGCTCGCGCCATCGTTCAGTCGCTGACCAAGGCCGACATGTCCCACGAGGGATTCCCCTTCGGCACTTGCCGGGTTATCGAGATGGGGTCACTGCGCGTCCTGGCCTCGCGGATCTCCTACGTCGGGGACCTCGGCTGGGAGCTCTACCTGCCGATCGAGCAGGGTGCCAAGTTGTGGGACATGGTCCACGAGGCCGGTCAGCAGCACGGTCTCATCCCCGTTGGTGTCGGCGTGTATGGCACGACGGGACGCATGGAGAAGGGATACCGCGCCTACGGCGCCGAGCTTGATGCCGAGTACAACGTCATCGAAGCCGGTATGGCACTGAAGAAGGTCAAGGACGCTGATTTCATCGGCAAGGAGGCCTACCTCCGGCACCGCGAGGAGGATCCGGTGGCCTTGATGTGCACGCTGTCGGTTGTGGACCACACGAGCTCGAGTGGCGAGAAGCGCTACATGCTCGGCATGGAGCCGATCCTGACCCTTGATGGAGCGCCTATCACGGACAAGCACGGTCGACGCTCGTTCGTGACAAGCGCTGGCTCAGCCCCATCGCTGGGCAAGCACCTGCTCATGGCATACCTGCCACCCGAGCACGCGGTCGAGGGTAAGGACCTGTTGGTCGAGTACCTCGGCGAGCGCTATCCCGTGGTCGTGGAACGTGTCGGAGCCACGCCACTGTTCGATCCCTCTAATGAACGGATTGTGTGCTGATGGAAATCTGCGTATGCATCAAGCGCTATCCGTCGCTCGGCAGCGCCATCATGTTGACCGAAGACGGCATGGCCATCGATACCGACAAGCTCGGTTTCACGTTGAGTCCCCATGAGGAATGCGCGGTCGAAGCAGCAGTGCAGTTGAAGGAAGAGCACGGCGGCACGGTCACGTTGATCTCGATGGGCCCGGAGGGCGTCGAAGAGCAAATTCGTGAGCAGTTTGCGATCGGCGCCGACAGGGCTATCTGGATCCACTCAGATTCGACGGATATAGATCCGCAGGCTGCGGCAAAGGCGATCGGCGATGCGATCGAGGCGGACGGCACTGCGTTCGATTTGATCCTGCTCGGCTCGGAGAGTGCTGACAACGCCAACGCACAGACAGGTGTACGCCTAGCGCACCGACTCGGTCGCCCGGTGGCGACCGCTGTGAAGGGCATGACGATCGCCGATGGAGTTGCGACCTGTGAACGAGCCGTCGGAACTATGCGCGAGGTTTACAGCGTTCCACTGCCGGCCGTCGTCACCGTGAAGGACGGCCTGAACATCCCGCGCTATCCGTCTGTCCCTGGCCGTATCAAGGCTCGCAAGAAGCCCATCGAGGAGGTTCCGGCGACGTTGGATGCTCCCCGCATCGAACTCATCGGTCTCACCGCGCCGATCCGCGAGTCCAAGGGTGCGCAGGATCTCGGAGCCGGCGAGGAAGCAGCGGACGCGCTTGTCGATGTCATGAAGCAGATCGGAGTGTTGTCATGATCCTTATCTACGTCGACCACGATCGTGGAGAACTCGATCCACTTGCGCTTCAGGTCGTCTCTGCGGCGCGCGGTTTGGATGACGACGTCCAAGCCGTGATCGTGGGTCCAAATGCCGAGAAGTGCGTGGACGAACTCGCTGGCGTTGGGGTGCGCACGGTGTACCACGGCAACCACGTGTCAATTGCCGACTACACGCCACTGGCCAACGCCCGCGCAGTGCTGTCGGTCATGGACCGCTTGGATCCGCGGGCGGTGCTCGCTGCGGGAACCCCGCGAGGCAGCGAAGTGCTGGCGCACATCGCCGCGATCAAGGATCTGCCATTGGTGACCGAGTGCAGCGAGATCACACTGACGGGTCCGGATACCGCCGAGGTCACTCGTGCGCGTTGGGGTGGCAACCTCCTCGAGCGCAGCAAGGTGACGGCCGCTCTACTGCTAGCTACTGCCCAGGCGCATGCTTTCGCCGTTGCAGAACAGCCTGGCAGCGCACAGGTTGAGGCGTTCGATGTCCCCGTCACCGACGCCGACCTCCAGGTGGGAATCGTCGACCGAACAGGAGCAGCGGCCACGGGAGTTGGCCTGGCCGAAGCCAAGGTCGTCATCTCCGGCGGTCGAGGGATGGACGGACCGGAGGCCTTCGCGATGCTCGAGGAACTCGCCGACATCCTCGGCGGTGCCGTTGGTTGCTCGCGGGTGGTCACGGCGGCCGGCTGGCGTCCCCATGCTGAGCAGGTGGGGCAGACCGGAACCAAGGTCGCACCGGAGTTGTATCTCGCTTTCGGCATCAGTGGTGCAACGCAGCACATCGCCGGGTGCAAGTCCGCTAAGACACTCATCGCAGTAAACACCGACGGTCAGGCGCCGATCATGACGCATGCCGACTACGCCGTGGTCGACAACCTGCACACCTTGTTGCCCGTTCTGATTGAGAAGGCCCGCGCCGCGAAGGGCGCGTAAACGTTAGGGGTCGACATGCCCACCGATATCGAGATCGCTCAAGCGGCGACGTTGAAACCGATCGCGGAGATCGCCGACGTCGTTGGCATCCCGGACTCTGTGCTCGAGCCGTATGGCAAGACCAAGGCCAAGGTTCAACTCGACTGGTTGGTTGACCAGCCCATCCGAAAGCACGCTCGGATGATCCTGGTGACGGCAATCAGCCCGACGCCGCCCGGTGAAGGTAAGACCACTACCACCGTCGGGTTGGGGGACGGGCTCCGCCACATCGGCAAGAACGCCATGATCTGCCTGCGCGAGCCCTCGTTGGGCCCGGTGTTTGGCATGAAGGGTGGTGCCGCCGGGGGCGGACATGCACAGGTTGTTCCAATGGAAGACATCAACCTGCACTTCACTGGCGATTTCAATGCAATCGGTCTGGCAAATAATTTGCTGGCCGCCTTGATCGACAACCACATTCACCACGGCAACGCTTTGGGAATCGACGTTCGTCGAGTTACCTGGAAGCGCGTCGTGGATATGAACGACCGTGCGCTTCGTGACATCACCGTGGCTCTCGGGGGACCTGGCAATGGGTATCCCCGCGAGGACGGCTTCGACATCGTTGTTGCGTCCGAGATCATGGCGATCTTCTGCCTGGCGACGGATCTAGAAGACCTAAAGGAACGGATCGGACGCATCGTTATCGGCTACACGCGCGACAAGCAGCCGATCTACGCACGCGACCTGAATGCCGAGGGAGCGATGACCGTGCTGTTGAGAGACGCACTCTCGCCGAATCTCGTGCAGACGCTCGAGGGCACACCGGCCTTCGTGCACGGTGGCCCGTTCGCGAATATCGCTCATGGATGTAACAGCGTGATCGCGACCACTGGCGCGCTGCGTTTGGCGGACTACGTTGTGACGGAGGCCGGTTTTGGAGCCGATCTCGGCGCCGAGAAGTTCATAGACATCACGTGTCGCAGTGCCGGGCTGCGGCCGTCGGCGGCCGTGATCGTCGCCACGGTGCGGGCGTTAAAGCATCACGGAGGCGCCGCGGGCGACGCACTGACCTCGGAAGATCTCGACGCGCTCAAGGCTGGTCTGGTCAATCTCGAGCGCCACATCACCAACGTGCGCGACTACTACGGCGTTCCGCCGATCGTGTCGATCAATCAATTCGTTACCGACACCGATGCGGAAATCGACCTTCTTCGTTCGCACGTTGAGTCCATGGGCGTTCCGATCGTGCTTGCGAGTCACTGGGCCGATGGCGGTGCTGGAGCGGCGGATCTTGCGCGCGTGGTTGCCGACGTGTGCGACGCCGATTCCACGGCGGTTGATGCTGGCCACGACTCCTTCGTTTACCCCGACGACGCCACGTTGTGGGAGAAGGTAGAGGCGGTGGCGACCAAGGTGTACGGAGCGTCCGAGATCACCGCGGACAGCAAAGTTCGTACCCGCTTGCGTGAACTCGCCGAAGAGGGCTACGGAGGCCTTCCGGTTTGTATTGCGAAAACCCAGTACTCCTTCTCCACGGATCCGTCATTGCGAGGTGCACCATCGGGACACTCGATGAACATTCGTGAGGTTCGGTTGTCTGCTGGTGCGGGATTCATCGTGGTGATCTGCGGCGACATCATGACGATGCCGGGGCTGCCGAGGGTGCCTTCCAGTGAGCACATCGATGTGGTCAATGGTCAGGTCGTAGGGCTCTTTTAGACGTGGGACAGACAACGAGTCCGAGGCCGACTATTCGGCTAGCGGATATCGCGCGTCCGAAAGTGGGTGCCGGCACCCGTTTTCCCGAGGTGAACCGCATTGACCGGATTGATCGGGTCGTGGTGGAATCGCCGCTCACCATCGCAGTCGATGGCGAGGTCGTGGCCACCACCATGCGCACTCCCGGACACGATCTCGATCTCACCGCGGGGTGGATGGTCAGCGAAGCTGGTCTGCGTCATACCGGCGACATCGTCGACATGAAGGCGCTTGCGGCTTCGCTCCGAGAGATCGATGGCGATGATGAAAGTCACGACGGCGAGTCAGAGATCGATACCGTCCGTGTTCGCCTGACTCCGGGGATCGAACCTCCGCGCCCGCGGGCCTATGTCACATCAAGCTCCTGCGGAGTGTGTAGTGCGGACGTCGTCGATGCCGTACCGGTGCCGTATGCCCCGTTGCACTCGGCGGGCTGGCGGCTCGAGCCTGGACAGGCCTTGGAATTGATCGAGCAGATGCGATCGCGCCAAAAGATGTTCGACCTCACCGGTGCTCTGCATGCCGCCGCACTCGTCGGGCCTGCCTCAGAAGTCCTCTATGTGCGGGAGGACGTCGGACGACACAACGCAGTGGACAAAGTCATTGGCCGAGCCTTGATGGATGGAGCGCTGCCGTTGACCGATCACGTTTTAGTGGTCAGTGGCCGGGTTTCCTACGAGATCGTTGCCAAGGCTTTGAGTGCCTGCATCGGTTCGATCGTCGCCGTGTCCGGTCCAACGACGCTTGCCGTTGATGCTGCTCGTCGACATGACTTGTTATTGATCGGCTTCGCACGTGATGATCGAATGAACATCTACTCCGGAGGGGATTGGGTGCTCTCATGACCATCACGTCGCCAGCGTTCGCTGCATGGTCGGTCGAAGAAGCGCGCGCCATCATTGCGCCCATCGCTCAAGAGCCAGGACCAGTTCTGCTCTGCCTGCAAGCGATCCAGGAGCGCTTTGGGTATGTCCCTGCGGATGCTGTGCAGTTGATCGCCCAGACGTGCAACGTGTCGCGAGCGGATGTGCACGGAGTGTTGACCTTCTACGCCGATCTCCGGACCACCCCGCCACCTCCGGTGCCGGTCCGGCTGTGTGCAGCCGAGGCGTGCCAGGCGGTTGGGGGCCGCGAACTGAAGCGCGAGTGGGAAGCGCACTGCTCACAGTCACCGGAGTTAGCGGAGGCAACGGGCGGCGATGAGCCGGTCTTTTGTCTGGGTAACTGTGCGTTGGCTCCCGCTGCGACCGTCGGGGGCGCGCTCATGGGTCGTGCCACCGCAGCGGCGCTAGAAGCCAGGGTGCGAACGATCATCGGAGAGATGTCATGACGGTTTGGTTCGTCCCGCGGGATTCTGCTGCTCGATCAGTAGGTGCCGACGAGGTTGCTGCGGCTTTGGAATCCCACGGACACTCCGTGGTTCGCACGGGTAGTCGGGGGATGCTCTGGATGGAGCCCTTGGTCGAGTGCCTGGACTACGACGGCGTCCGCATTGGATGGAGCAATGTGCAGGCGTCCGATGTGACTGCCGATGGAGTGCAGGCAACGTTCATCGGTGCGGTTGAGGACCTTGACTTCCTTGCTCAGCAGGATCGTTGGATCTTCCAGCGCATCGGCATTGTCGATCCAGTTGATCCCGAGGACTACCTCGCGCACGGAGGGATGGCCGGCCTTCGAGCCGCACTGGCCATGACCCCGGCGGAGGTAGTCGAGACCGTTGTGGAGTCCGGGCTGCGGGGACGCGGGGGCGCGGGCTTCCCTGCCGGGATCAAGTGGCGCACCGTTGCGCAGACGCCCGCGCGAGCACACACTGGAGACCCTGCCAATGCGCCGGTGCACAAGTACATTTGCATCAACGCCGACGAAGGCGACAGCGGAACGTTCGCTGACCGAATGGTCATGGAAGGGGACCCCTTTGGGCTCCTGGAGGGAATGACAATCGCGGCGTACGCAGTCGGTGCTGACCGCGGCATCGTCTACGTGCGTTCGGAGTACCCCGACGCCATCGCGACGCTGACTCAGGCCATTGAGGTGGCGCGTGCTAACGGCTGGCTTGGTCATTCGATTCTCGACTCGGATCTGGCTTTCGATGTGGAAGTTCGCGTGGGTGCTGGTTCGTATGTATGCGGTGAGGAAACGGCGATGCTCGAAAGCATCGAAGGTCGCCGCGGAATGGTTCGGGTCAAGCCCCCGTTGCCCGCGATCGAAGGACTTTTTGGCACGCCCACCGTCATCAATAACGTTTTGACGATGGCGAGTGTTCCGTCAATCCTTGCCCGCGGCGCGGCAGCGTATGCGGCCCTGGGCACAGAGAAATCACAAGGAACCCAGGTCTTCCAGCTTGCCGGGAACGTTGCCCAAGGTGGAATCGTTGAGTCTGCATTCGGGATCAGTGCGCGAGAACTCGTATTCGATTTCGGTGCGGGCACCCGAAGCGGCCGACCGGTGCGCGCGGTCCAGATCGGAGGACCGCTTGGTGCCTACCTACCGGCTGACAAGCTCGACGTCGCGATGGGCTACGAGACGCTGGCCGAGGCTGGCGGGATGATCGGCCACGGGGGATTGGTGGTCTTTGACGACACCGTCGATATGGCTGCTCAGGCGCGATTCGCAATGGAATTCTGTGCCGAGGAGTCCTGCGGCAAGTGCACACCGTGTCGAATTGGTTCGGTGCGTGGAGTTGAGGTCATTGATCGCATCCGCCAAGGCGAGGATGCTGAGGCCAATGGCGAACTGCTGAGGGACCTATGCGAGGTTATGACTGATGGGTCCTTGTGTGCGATGGGAGGACTCACCCCGATGCCCGTGTTGAGTGCCCTTGACAATTTTCCTGAGGATTTCGCACCATCGACGGGAAGGCAATGACATGACCGTGCTTGGTGATCGCATCGACGATCAACACGATTTCGGAACACCGGCGGTCGATTCAGAAGCTACCGTCACCGTGCTCATTGATGGTATTCCCGTCGAAGTTCCCGAAGGCACCTCGGTCATGCGCGCCGCTGCCCTGGCGGGTACGCAGGTACCGAAGTTGTGCGCGACGGACTCCCTTGCGGCATTTGGCTCCTGCCGACTGTGTCTCGTGGAGATCGACGGCAAGCCCGGCACCCCTGCGTCCTGCACCACACCATGTGTAGATGGTCTTTCGGTTAAGACCCAGACGCCCAAGTTGGACAAGATGCGCAAGGGTGTGATGGAGCTCTACATCTCCGACCACCCCCTCGACTGTCTTACCTGTCCGGCCAACGGCGACTGCGAACTGCAAGACATGGCAGGAGTCGTCGGACTTCGCGACGTCCGATACGGCATGGAGGGGGAGAACCACCTCGATGCACCGAAGGATGAGTCCAATCCATACTTCACGTTCGACGAAAGCAAGTGCATCGCTTGCAGTCGGTGCGTGCGTGCCTGTTCGGAGGTGCAGGGAACCTTCGCACTGACCATCGCTGGGCGCGGTTTCGGATCGAAGGTCTCAGCGAGCGATGGAGTGGCGTTCTTGGAGAGCGAGTGCGTTTCGTGCGGAGCTTGCGTCCAGGCGTGTCCGACAGCCACACTGCAGGAAAAGACGGTCATTGATCTCGGAGTTCCGACACGTAAAGTCAAGACCACTTGCGCTTACTGCGGCGTCGGGTGTTCCTTCGTTGCTGAACTGCGCGGAGACGAACTGGTTCGGATGGTTCCGGACAAGACCGGTGGAGCCAACGCTGGGCACTCGTGTGTGAAAGGGCGCTTTGCGTGGGGATACGCCGGCCACGAGGATCGAATTACCCAGCCGATGGTCCGCGACTCGATCGACGATGAGTGGAAGGTCGTGTCGTGGGACGAGGCCATTTCCTTCGCGGCCGAGCGACTACGACGCATCCAAACCGAGTACGGCATCGACGCCGTTGGTGGCATCACCTCCTCACGTTGCACCAATGAAGAGGTGTACGTCGTCCAGAAGATGGTCCGTGCTGCCTTTGGGACCAACAACGTCGACACATGTGCTCGCGTGTGTCATTCGCCCACCGGCTACGGGCTGAAGCAGACTTTCGGGACGAGTGCGGGTACGCAGGATTTCAAGTCTGTCGCTGACGCCGACGTCATCATGGTCATCGGAGCCAACCCGACCGACGCCCATCCGGTTTTCGCTTCGCGGATGAAGCGACGCTTGCGCGAGGGTGCCGAATTGATCGTGGTGGACCCGCGATCGATCGACCTTGTTCGGTCCGCGCACGTCGAGGCATCGCACCACCTGCAATTGCTGCCGGGCACCAATGTCGCGGTCGTGAATGCGATGGGTCACGTAGTTGCCACGGAAGGCTGGATTGATCGGGCGTTCGTGGAGGAGCGGTGCGATACCGACTCGTTCCGAGCATGGGAAGAGTTCATTCGGCTCCCAGAAAACAGCCCCGAGGTCCTCGAGGAGGCAACCGGCGTTCCTGCGGATCAGGTGCGTGCGGCCGCTCGGGCGTACGCCACCGGCGGTAACGCCGCCATCTACTACGGCCTCGGGGTCACCGAGCATTCGCAGGGCTCCACCATGGTGATGGCGATGGCCAACCTTGCGATGGCGACAGGCAACATCGGCCGCTCGGGCGTGGGCGTCAACCCGCTGCGTGGACAGAACAACGTCCAGGGATCGTGCGATATGGGATCGTTCCCGCACGAATTCAGCGGCTACCGCCATGTCTCAGACGACACCGTCCGAGAGCAATTCACGGCGTTGTGGGGCACCGAACTGCGTGGTGAGCCCGGCATGCGCATTCCCAACATGCTTGACGCGGCCACGGTCGGTGATTTCAAGGGCATCTACATCCAGGGTGAAGACATCGCCCAGTCGGACCCGAACACCGCTCACGTCACCGCTGCGCTTCAATCGATGGATTGCGTGATCGTCCAGGATCTCTTCATCAATGAGACCGCCAAGTTCGCACACGTTTTCCTCCCGGGGACCTCATTTCTAGAAAAGGATGGGACCTTCACCAACGCCGAGCGTCGGATCAATCGGGTCCGCCCGGTTATGCAATCGCGCACCGGTATGTCTGAGTGGGAAGTCACCTGCGCGCTCGCATCGGCAATGGGTTACGAGATGCATTACGACGATGCCGCCCAAATCATGGATGAAATCGCTCAAATGACACCCACGTTTGCCGGGGTCTCCTTCGATCTCCTCGACAAGGTCGGCAGCGTGCAATGGCCATGCAATGACAAAGCCCCGCTGGGAACTCCCGTGATGCACGTGGATCGATTTGTCAGGGGTGAAGGTCAATTCATCACCACGCCGTATGTGCCGACGGATGAACGATCCACCCGCAAGTTCCCCTTACTTCTCACGACCGGTCGGATCCTGAGCCAGTACAACGTCGGAGCCCAAACGCGGCGAACCAACAACGTTGTATGGCATGCCGAGGACGTCCTGGATATGCATGAATCCGATGCAGAAGCGCGTGGTGTCGCGGATGGCGATTGGGTTGAGGTCTCGAGTCGAGCTGGCACGACTCGACTTCGCGTTCGAATCACTGACGACATACCGGCGGGAGTCGTATACACGACTTTCCATCACCCGGTGAGCGGTACCAACGTGATCACAACGGACAACTCCGATTGGGCCACCAACTGTCCGGAGTACAAGGTAACTGCAGTAGAAGTTCGTCCATCGTCCAAGGTGATGGCGTGAGCGTCGAAGATTCGTCGTCGTTCGAAGGATTGACGTACGAGCAAACTCATCTGGTGAAGATGGCGAACCAGATCGCCGCGAACATCCCTGGACGCGACGACATTCCCGAACAGCTTGTTGCTCACGTCCGAAGTTTCTGGACGCCGGCCATGCTGGCGGATTTGGAATTTCTCACCCGCGAGCAACCCGACATATTCGATGCCGACGTGAGAGTCGCCGCCGAACTGCTGCGAGAAGGAGCATCTGCATGAGTGAGTTTCAGGTGACGTCATGGCGGGACATTCCGTCGATGGTGGCGGCACGCGAGGGCGAAGAGATCGTCAAGGTTCCGCTCGCGCAGCGGTTTCAGGAAGCGATCGACGAGGCGGCGATGCGCCTGGGCGAGGTGGATGCCGACGCCTACCTCGCCGGATGGGTGCGCAGCGACTGGACCGAGCGTGACGGCGGAGCCGCAGATGTCGCGGCGGATGTGTCCCGCGAACTCGAGGAGTCCTGGGACGAGGGCCGCTTGACGGCTTACCTCGACGGCCTGAATTCCTGAGTCAACTGTTTAAGGACAGATAGCCCCACGACAACGACGCTGCCAGCATGACCCAGATCTGGTAGGGCATGAGTAGGGCACCGAAGAGCCACGATGTCTGAAATCCAATGACAACAATCGGCGCAGTAGTAAGTGCAGCAGCCGACAATGCGATCGCTGCTCCAGTGAGTGAGTGCGGAACGTAGAACAGATAGGCCCACGCAAGCGCGCAGACGATGCTCACGGCAAAAAAGACCAGAAGAACGATGACGCTCGCGCGCGGTGCCCGCCACGCGATCAGGCTGCCCACCGCGGCTAGGGCGACGAAGTTGTAGGGCCAGATGACACCGAACACCCACGGTGGTGGTTGCCAGGATGGTTTCGTCAGTGATTGGTACCAGCCGGCGTCGGTGCTGACCCAGACGCCGGATAGCACCGCGTAGGCGATTACGCCGACGATCACGGCAATCACGCTTGCCACTCGCCACGTCTCAAGTGCGTTCATGGATCGGCGATCGTCCGTTATGTAACTGGGAGAGCCGAGCGCAGCCGGGTGAAGAACTCCTCGACCGAACCACCGATCTCGAGATCGTCGGGCCCGAGGATCGCAGTTATGAATCCGTCCGCCTGACGAGCGAGAACTGTTGGTGTGCCTAGTGTGCAGGCAGCAGTCTCATCCTCGGTGCGTTCGTTGAGGTGAACGAGGCGAATGGGTGTCGGGAATTCCCGACAGGCGACATTCCACTCAGGCTTCGTTCGGACCGAACCGTGCTTGATGTCGCACAGGGCGCAGTGTGCGTTACCGCGGACCTTGCCCACGACGTACCGCAGCTCGCCTAGGACCCCACCGTCTGCGTGATAGACGCCGATCAGTTCCGTCGGCATTCTCGTGGGCGCATCGCGCCTTTCGTCGATGTTCACCCCTTGAGTGTCGCCTCTAGACCATGACGCCGCACGGTGGGAGGTCAATAGGCTTGCGCCATGGCAGAAATCGAAGCTCTGATCGCCCGCGAAATCCTCGACTCCCGTGGCAATCCCACGGTGGAAGTCGAAGTCCTGCTTGACGACGACACCGTCGCCCGCGCCGCCGTACCCTCCGGTGCTTCGACCGGTGCCTTCGAGGCGGTCGAACGCCGAGATGGTGGGGACCGCTACCTGGGCAAGGGCGTCCAGCAAGCAGTGGAAGCTGTTGAGGAAGAGATCGCTCCGGAGATCCTCGGCTTGGAAGCCTCTGATCAGCGGGCCGTCGATTCGGCGATGCTCGACCTTGACGGAACGCCCAACAAGTCGCGCATTGGCGCGAACGCGATCCTTGGTGTCTCACTCGCGGTGGCTCGTGCGGCTGCGTTGTCGGCCGATCTGCCTCTGTTCCGTTACGTCGGTGGTCCGAATGCACACGTTCTTCCGGTTCCGATGATGAACATCCTCAATGGGGGCGCACATGCCGATACCGGAGTGGACATCCAAGAGTTCATGATCGCGCCGATTGGTGCAGCAACTTTCTCTGAGGCGCTGCGTCAGGGCGCAGAGGTCTACCACTCACTGAAGTCCGTTCTTAAGGCCGAGGGTTACGCCACGGGCTTGGGAGACGAAGGCGGATTCGCGCCAGACCTTCCGAATAACCGTGCTGCGCTAGAACTAATTGGGCGCGCGGTGGATGCCGCGGGTCTGTCTTTGGGCTCCGACATCACGCTGGCTCTCGACGTCGCCTCCACCGAATTCTTCGCCGATGGGTCATACCGCTTCGAAGGCGCGGATCGGTCGATGGAGTGGATGACCGGCTACTACGAGTCTCTCCTCGCGGACTTCCCTTTGGTCAGCATCGAGGATCCGCTGGCAGAAGACGACTGGGCCGGATGGGTGCACCTCACCGAGGCCATCGGCTCGGGCGTGCAACTTGTCGGCGATGATCTCTTCGTAACCAACCCCGAGCGCCTGGCGCGTGGGATCGCCGAAGGTGCGGCCAATGCACTGCTGGTCAAGGTCAACCAGATCGGCTCACTGACCGAGACCCTCGATGCGGTGTCGATGGCCACCGCCGCCGGATACGCGTCGATGATGTCGCACCGATCCGGCGAGACCGAGGACACGACGATCGCTGATTTGGCCGTCGCGGTGAACTGCGGCCAGATCAAGACCGGCGCCCCGGCGCGCTCGGAGCGCGTGGCCAAGTACAACCAGCTGCTGCGTATCGAGGAGGAACTCGCCGACGCTGGGCGGTACGCCGGCAGGGCGGCTTTCCCACGTTTCGCGAGCTAGTCAGGATCCGCTGCGGGTGTAATCGGTGGGGCTTCTGGGAAAAATGGGGTTCGCGTGACACCATCAGCGGGTGCCGGACACTTCCCGAGGCGATGTAGAAATCGCCGATCCGCCACCTACGCGTGAGGCGAACCGACGTCCTGTCGTGTCCTCTGGGCCAGGTGGGTCCCTCACGGGCCGTGCACTGATCCTGTTCACCGTCATCGCCCTTCTCGTGGTCGCCTTGTCTGTGCCCGTTCGAAATTGGCTTTCCCAACGAGCCGAGGTGGCTGCGCTGCGCGCGGACATCGCCGCCTCCACCGAGCGGATCGACGAACTCCAGACCGAACTCGACCGGTGGTCCGATCCGGCGTATGTCTCCTCGGAGGCGCGCCGCCGGTTGCACTTCCTGCTCCCGGGAGAAATCGGCTACGTCACGATCGCGCGCGATGGAAGTCCGGCGGATTCGGTGTTGTCTGATGAAGCCGCGAAAGCTCCTGAGGGCTGGCACTCGGTCCTGTGGGATTCACTCGAACGTGCCGATGGTCCCCCACTCGTCCAACAGGATTCAAACGACGACGCTTAGGGTCATCGCATGAACAAAGGCGACCTCGACGCTGTCGAACAACAACTCGGTCGCACTCCCCGAGGGGTTGTCGACGTCGCGTATCGGTGCCCATGTGGTGAGCCGGCAGTGGTCACGACCGCTCCGCGACTAGACGACGGCACCCCGTTCCCGACCACCTACTACGTCACGTGTCCACGTTTGGCCAGCGCGATCGGAACGCTTGAGGGCGACGGTCGAATGAGGGACATGGAGCATCGGTTGGGTATCGACGACGATCTACGCGCGCAATACAAGGCCGCGCACGAGCGGTATCTGCTCGAGCGATCTCAGTTAGGTGATGTCGAGGAGATCGACGGCATCAGCGCGGGAGGCATGCCCACTCGAGTCAAATGCCTTCATGTTCTTGTCGGGCAATCTTTGGTGAGTGGACCGGGGGTGAACCCATTCGGAGACGAGGCCTTGGAGGCCATTGGGCCGTGGTGGGGACCGATTAACTGCGCGAAGAACTCCTTGGATGACGCCGAGCAAGAAGAGGCACATTGAGTCGCTACGCCGCGATCGATTGCGGGACGAACGCGATCCGCCTTTTGATCGCGGATGTGATCGATGGTGAGATTGTGGAAATAGTGCGTGAGATGCGCACTGTCCGCCTAGGTGAAGGTATCGACGCCACCGGAGAGTTCACTGACGCTGCGTTGGCCCGGACCTTTGCTGCAGTCGATGAGTACGCAGCACTGATTGCTGAGCACGGAGCCGAATCACTTCGCATGGTGGCGACGTCGGCCTCTCGCGATGCCAGTAATGCGCGGGACTTCGTCGTTGGCGTTCGTCAGCGGCTGGGAATCGATCCGGAAGTTATCGCCGGTCAGCACGAGGCTGAGCTTTCCTTCACCGGAGCCGTGCGCGGGCTGCCGTCGGTGGCACTCCAATGGCCGGTACTGGTGGCTGATATCGGAGGCGGTTCCACCGAGTTCGTGCTCGGTGGCGTTCGTGGTTCCGAGCACCACATCAAGGCTTCGGTGAGCGTTGACGTTGGGTGTGTTCGCATGACGGAGCGACACCTTCATTCGGATCCGCCCGGTAGAGACGAGATTGAGGCGACCGTTGGGACGATCGACGCCATACTCGACCAGGCGTTCACTCGGGTGCCGATTGGCGAGGTCTCGGCTTTCGTCGGGCTCGCGGGGTCGGTGACCACGGTCGCGGCACTAGCCCACAATCTCCACGGGTACGACCCCGAGTTGATCCACGGATCGTTCACCTCGCTGGCGCAGGTCGAGACTGTCACCGGGTCTTTGCTTGCCATGACCAGGTCCCAGCGGGCGGCATTGCCGGTGATGCACCCCGGTCGGGTGGACGTCATTGCCGGTGGAGCCCTCGTCCTGCGGCAGATCCTCAGAAGACTGCCGGTGGGATCGGTAATCGCCAGCGAGACGGACATCCTTGATGGCATCGTTTACAGCCTGGCGGTCTGATCTGCCTCTACGTGGCCCAGATCTCACATGATTTTTCGATGTAATCGCTTGTGCTGCACCCCTGGAGCGGGCCTAGCATCACCTGTTATCGCTGCCGGGTAAGCAGACTTGGGTTCGATCGACGCAACGGGAAAGCAGGTGAGACGTGGGGATCACCATCCGAGATGTGGCAGAGGCCGCAGGGGTGTCGACCGCCACTGTCTCTCGTGCGCTGCGTGGCCTTCCGAACGTCGATGAGCGGACCCGATCACGCGTACAGCGGGTTGCCACCGAGCTCGACTACGTGATCTCCCCGAGCGCATCCCGGTTGGCCTCAGGGCGGACCGGCAGCATCGCAGTGGTGACGCCCTACGTGGCGCGCTGGTTCTTCTCGACCGTCCTTTCGGGGGTGGAGGATGTGTTGCAGGAAGCCGACACGGACCTTCTGCTGACCTGCATCGGCGACTACAGCAGCCCGACGAGTCGCTCACCGGTGGCGCCTCGGCTGCGCAGGCGAGTCGATGGAATCTTGATCATCGCGGTGCCCCCCACTGATTCGCAGCTGCGCGAGCTCATCGACCTGGGGATGCCAACGTCGCTGATCGGGCTTACTGCCGCCGGCATTCCTAGCGTCACGATCGACGATAAGTCCGCCGCACGCTTGGCCACCCAGCACTTGATCAATCTTGGTCACACCCGCATCGGCACGATCTCCGGATCGCCGTCCGAAGCTCCGTTTACCGCGGAATTCGAGCGTGAGGCGGGTTTTGCTCAGGCGATGGCCGAGGCGGAAATCCAAGTCGATCCAATGCTGGAGTCTTACGGGTACTTCAGCATCGAAGGCGGAGAAGCGGCGATGACGGCGCTGCTCACCCAACCCAAGCCACCCACCGCCGTGTTCGCCTTGAGTGATGAAATGGCCTTCGGAGCCCTGCGTGCGCTGCGGGCGCACGGCCTTCGAGCCGGTGTGGACGTGTCGGTAGTGGGTGTCGATGGTCACGACATGTCCGAGCATCTCGATCTCACCACAGTTGTCCAGCCGGTTGCAGAACTCGGGCGGATCGCTGCTGAGTCGCTCATCGCGCAAATGCGCGAAGGTGCCGACCAGCCTCCATCGACACGCGTTGCTACGAAGCTCGTCGTTCGCGGATCAACAGGCCCAGTTCCAGGGACGCGCCCCGCGTGATCACGGATGCTCGTCCTGTCACGACAAGTGACGGTGATTCCTGGTGGAGCCGGGCTGCTGTGTACCAGATTTACCCGAGGTCCTTTCGTGACGGAAACGGTGACGGCCTCGGTGATCTGCAAGGAGTAATCGAAGGTCTGCCCTACCTGGCGTCGTTGGGTGTCGATGCGGTCTGGCTCTCGCCGTTCTATCCGTCGCCGCAAAATGACGCCGGGTACGACGTCGCCGATCCGCGTGCCGTAGATCCGATGTTCGGGACATTGGAGGACTTCGCGGAGTTGGTGCGACAAGCACACGAACGCGGCGTCCGGGTGATAGTCGATATCGTCCCAAACCACGTCTCTGCGTCGCACCCGTGGTTCCTCGAGGCTCTAGATTCGGCTCCTGGCTCGGTTGAACGGCAGCGTTTCCACTTCCTAGATGGCAAAGGCGAAAGCGGGGAGTTGCCGCCCAACAATTGGGAGTCGATCTTCGGTGGCTCGGCTTGGACCCGCGTCAAGGAAGCCGACGGTTCCTGGGGTCAGTGGTACCTGCATCTGTTCGACCACACCCAACCGGATTTGAACTGGGCGAACCCCGAGGTTCGTTCCGACGCCCTCAACACTTTGAAGTTCTGGCTTGACTTGGGCGTCGATGGGTTTCGGGTGGACGTCGCGCTGGGCCTTGCCAAGGACATGACCTACCCCGACCTAATCGATCCCATCGGCATGAGTCAGTCCCTTCGCTTCGATCTGGATCCGAGTTCCCCTGAGGCAATCGAACGACGCGCCGGACTCGCGAACTCCGCGCTGTTCGACCGGGATGAAATTCAAGACATTTATCGCGAGTGGCGCGCGATTATGAACACTTACGGCAACGACAAGATGGCGGTTGTCGAGGCCTGGGTGCCCCCGGAGCGGGCATCTCGCTACGTAGCTCCTGACACCCTCCATCAGATCTTTGGGTTCGACTTCCTAGTCGTCGCATGGGACGCGGCGAAGATGCGCAGCGCCATGACCGGTGCGATCAATGCCGTGCACGTGGTTGGTGCGCCGCCCACTTGGGCCTTGAGCAATCATGATTCACCCCGGGTGGTCACTCGACTCGGTGACGGTGAGGTGGGGCTTGCGCGTGCTCGGGCGCTAGCCCTCGTTGCGCACGCTCTTCCCGGATCGATCTACGTTTACCAGGGTGAGGAACTCGGACTCTCGGATGTTGAGATCCCCGATTCGGCGCGGCAGGACCCGGTGTGGTTCCGATCGGCTGGACAGCAAAAGGGCAGAGACGGTGGTCGCGTGCCCCTTCCGTGGGTCGGCACCGAACCCCCGTACGGCTTCACCGAGCGGTTCGACGTGCCGTTGTGGCTGCCCCAACCCGAAGGGTGGGGGGCATCGACGATCGAAGCTGAGGACATCGATCCCTTCAGCACGCTGAACTTGTACCGGACCAGTCTGGCGTTACGCCGTTCCCATCCTGGTCTGGCCAGCGATGCGTTCGAATTCCTCGAGGTCGACGACCCGGAGGTATTGGCGTTTCGCCGCGGGGCCGATGTTGTCGTGGTGGTGAACACGTCGGGCCGGTGGATTCCGACACCGACGGTAGGCATGGTGCTGTTGGCGTCGGGTCCGATCGAGACCGGTGATTCTGGACTGATGATCGGACCCCACACAACAGTGTGGTTGCAGACCTAGTCAAATTGCTCCGCAACTAGACGATTCGCTCTTGCGCCCCGTCTGTTTGGAACAAGTAGACGCGCTCTGGTGCGACGCGAACGGTGTCGCCCATCCGCGGCGCCTGATGAGAACGGTCCCGAGCGACGACGTTGATCGTGCTGCCGTCGGAAGTGAGGAGATCTCCGTAAACGTAGGTGTCAGCACCGAGTTCTTCAACCAGGGTCACGGTGATCTCGACCCCTTGATCACTGAGATGCAGGTCTTCGGGTCGAACACCGAGCAGGGCGGCGCCACCCCGCGCTTGCGAGAGTCGATCGCGCTCGATGGCCACCGCGTAGTCGCCGATCGAAACCCCGGACTCGTGGATTTTGACCGGGATGATGTTCATTGAGGGCGATCCGATGAAAGTGGCTACGAAAGCATTCGCAGGCTCGTCGTACAAAGTCCGTGGAGCAGCCACCTGCTGGAGGAGTCCGTCCTTGAGAACTGCCACGCGATCACCCATCGTCATGGCCTCCACCTGATCGTGGGTGACGTACACCGTGGTGGTGCCAAGCCGACGCTGGAGAGCCGCGATCTGAGTCCGTGTCTGAACGCGCAGTTTGGCGTCGAGGTTGGACAGCGGCTCGTCCATCAAAAAGACCTGGGGCTCGCGCACGATCGCGCGGCCCATCGCCACGCGCTGCCTTTGTCCGCCAGAAAGCGCCTTGGGCTTTCGATCTAGGTACTCGGTGAGATCGAGCAAAGCGGCGGCTTCCTTGACTCGTCGTTCGATTTCGGTCTTGCTCACCTTCTGAATCTTCAACGCGAACGCCATGTTTTCCGCAACCGACATGTGTGGGTAGAGGGCGTAGTTCTGGAAGACCATCGCAATGTCGCGGTCCTTCGCAGCGACATTGGTGACATCGCGGTCGCCGATATAGATGTGACCGGCGCTGATCGGCTCTAGGCCGGCGAGCATTCGAAGCGATGTGGACTTGCCGCAACCGGAAGGACCGACAAGTACTAGGAACTCGCCTTCGCCGATATCAAGGTTGAGGTGGGAAACGGCCGGCTCGGTGGAGCCGGGGTAGACGAGCGAGACGTCGTCGAACCGCACGGGCTGACTCATGGTTATTCCTCTCACCGGCAGGTACGTGCCGGACGATCCGTAGTGAGAAGTTGATTTTTCAGTTGTGTGCCAGAGCCTAGGGGGTCGCATGAAAGCCTTGGCATGGTTGCTTCAAATAGTCGCTTGCGGCGACTGTCCGGAGATGACCGAACAATGTCCATTTCATTACCGCGGGACACCAGATTGTGATTCGTTACATGAGTTTGTTGCATGTTTCGGGTTTGCTTCCGGGGGTTTCACGGGTCAGTATGAACACGTTTACGCGCCGAGGACCTCCCTGGGCGTCATGTCAGGCAGGGAGTACCCGTGACCGCAATGCAGCGGCGTCGTGGAATGACGATCCTCGTCAGTGGGTTGGCAGCCGGCATGCTGCTCGCCGCATGCGGGGGCAGCGATGATTCTGCGAGCGATAGAGCTGGTGAGGACACTGCAGCCGAGGAAACCGCGGCTGAGGGCACTAGTGGAGATGAGGGCGCCGACGATGGTGATGGCGCCATGGACGGGGCGTGTGACGCCTACGCCGATTACATGGGCAATGAGGACACCACGGTCGATGTCTTCACCTCGATCCTGCCTCCTGAGCAGCAACTGTTCGAAGAAGCCTGGGCACAGTTCGAAGAGTGCACCGGCATCGACATCGTTTTCGAGGGGAGCGAGATATTCGAGGCGGAGCTCCCGACGAGAATCGCCCAAGGCAACGCACCTGATATTGCGTGGATCTCCAGCCCTAGGGCACTTTCCAGGTTGGTGAGCGACGGTGGTCCAGTCGCTGCGCCGTTGGAGACGGAGAAGCTGGTAGACGAGAACTGGCAGCCGGTGTGGAAGCAGTACGGAACGGTCGAGGGGATCTTCTACGCGGCTCCGCTGAGTGCGCAGATGAACTCGCTCGTTTGGTACTCCCCGGAAATGTTCGCTGAGAACGGCTATGAGATCCCTAAATCATGGGACGAAATGTGGGCCCTCTCGGATCAGATGGTTGCGGATGGAATTCGGCCATGGTGTGGGGGTCTTGAATCTGAAGGAGCGACCGGCTGGCCTGCGTCTAGTTGGCTGGCTGAGGTTGTGCTGAGGCTTTTCGGTGGTGACGGTTACGACAGGTGGGTCGCAGGTGATCTTGACTTCGACTCGCCCGAAATTTCCGCTGCGATGGATGTGCTCGCAGGATGGATGAAGAACCCTGAGTATGTGAATGGCGGATTCGGCGATGTCTCGACTATCGCTTCCACGTCAGTGGTTGACGTCGGCACAAGCGTTCTGGACGCTACATGTGGCTTCTTTCAAGCGGGTGAGTTTTACTTCCAGATTTGGGGCCAACTAGATCCATCCGCCGTTGTGGGTCCCGACGACAAGGTTTACGCCTTCCACTTACCGGAAGTTAGTGGACAGTTCCCCCAACCGATCATTGGAACTGGTGATTTCGTGGTCGCCTTCGATGATCGCTCGGAGGTTCAAGCGGTCCAAACCTTCATGGCGACCCCGCAGTTTCAATCGATGCGAGCTGAACTAGGAAACTGGACCACGGCGAATGCTGGTACACCGCTGAGCGCCTACGAATCGGGGTCCATCCAGGCTCTTGCCGCAAGTTTCCTCACCAGTCCGGATACCACTTTCCGGTTCGACTCTGCTGAGTTGATGCCCCGGCCTATCGGTACAGGGGAGGAGTGGGCGCAGCTGACGGCGTGGTTTGCGGAAGACAGGCCGACGGCTGAGGTTCTTTCCGCTATCGAGGGAGCCTGGCCCCAGTAGTAACTAGTGCAAGCACTTGTGTTCGGATCGTGTGGCTCGTCTGCGCTGTAATGGTGGCCTCGAAACGGCACGTAGGAGGTCAGTAGTGAGCGTTGTGGCCATGGATGTTCAAGGTGCCCCGGTCGAGGGTTATCTCGCGATCCCCGATTCCGGAAGTGGTCCTGGCGTACTCGTGATCCAGGAATGGTGGGGCCTTGTCCCGCACATCAAGTCGGTTGTTGAGCGATTAGCAGATGCAGGGTTCGTTGCGATGGCGGTGGATCACTACCGCGGAGCCGAGACGACTGAACCCGACGAAGCGAAGAAACTGATGATGGGCCTGAAGGTCGATGCTGCGGCTTCGGACATCGCTTCGGGGGCTGAGTACTTGCTGTCCCGCGACGAGGTGACAAGCACCAGCGTCGGATCGATCGGCTTTTGCATGGGCGGCGGTTTGTCGCTGCTCGCACCCACGGTTGGTGCGGTGTCATCAGCCGTCGCCTTCTATCCGGCGATGCCGTGGCCGGACTACCACCCGGATTGGAACAACTACGACGGCAAGGCTGCGTTGATCCACAAGGCCGAGTCGGATGAAGACCATGCGGGTCCGCGCATTACGGAGTACTCCGAGGTGATTCGTGCAGCCGGTGGGGAAGTCTCGATATTCGATTACCCGGGATCCGTTCACGCATTCTTCAACGACGATCGCCCCGAGGTCTATCAAGCCGACCACGCTGCCCAGGCTTGGCAACGCAGCATCGAGTTCCTTGCCGCGCGACTTCGCTAGCCGCGTTCAGGCCGTAACCACGATCGACGACCTCGATCGTGGCGTGGTCGAATGCCGTGAATGCCCCCGACTCATCGAGTGGTGTGAACAGGTAGCGCAAAACAAGCGGGCGGCTTATCGCGACGACGATTACTGGGGTGGTCCGGTGCCAGGCTTTGGCTCGCTCAACCCACGCATCTGGATCGTGGGACTCGCGCCGGGAGCGCACGGCGCCAATCGCACGGGTCGGATGTTCACCGGTGACCGAAGCGGAGACTGGCTGTATGCGTCCCTGCATCGAGTCGGACTCGCCTCGCAACCCACATCCACTTACCGAGACGACGGACAGCGGCTCGATGAGGTTCGCATTACCGCCGCAGTGCACTGTGCTCCTCCGGATAACAAGCCGACGACGACGGAGAAGACGACCTGCCGCACTTGGCTGAGACGTGAAGCCGAGTTGCTACTTCCTGGGCTGGAAGCAGTGGTCGCGCTGGGCGGTATCGCCTGGCAGGCCGCACTGGATGCTCTGGCGCACGCTGGATGCGATGTTCCACGTCCCCGGCCGAAGTTCGGTCACGGCGTCGCCTTCAATGTCAACTCGCCGCGGTCACTAACGGTGATCGGTAGTTATCACCCAAGTCAGCAGAACACGTTCACCGGACGCCTGACCGAGCAGATGCTCGACGACGTCTTCACTCGACTGACGTGACCGTGCGGACTGCGTCGGGGAGGACCAGCGTCACCTCAGTGAACGCTCGAAGTGCTTCGTCTTCGGCGATGAATGTTGGTTCGAGTACCTCGACCGGATAAGTCACCATGTCGCCGTCGACAACAGGTTCGGCCGCCAGCAACGTGATCTTGTCGGCCGAGGCTGCGTCGGGGTCAGCATCGGTGGTTGCGTCGTGGACGAGCAAAGTCACAGTGATCGAACCCTCGCCGAACATCTCCTGCCACTCGCTTTCGAGGCGAAGCGCAGGCATGAGTTCGCTCGAGCCGGGGATGTCCTCGCGTAGCGCGATGACCTGGGCATCGACCGGGGACATTGTCAAGGTGAACAGGCCTTCGGACGCCGGGGTGAGTTGTGCGGATTCAGCCGAGTGGGCGAGGACCCAGCGAGCGGTCTCCGGGGCGACGTCGCGGCCCTGCCACCACTGGCCTGCGCCGAAACCCGCGCCGAGAGATGCGATGCCGAGAACCACGATGAGGACCCATGTCCCCAGACTCAGGCCGCCGCGCATGATGGTCAGGGTAGGGGGTCAGACGGATCGCGTCATATGCGGAATCATGGGTGCCAACTGTTTGGCCCTCGTAGTCCAACTGGTAGAGACACCCGGCTTAAACCCGGCACAGTATGGGTTCGAATCCCATCGAGGGCACACTCCTCGCGCCGCCTATCCCGACTGCCTAAGTGGACTCCCGTACATCGAGGTGCACCTCGTTGCGCCGCAGGAACCACGGCTTGAATGGCGGATCGAATCGGGCCAGTCGCGGCTCGCTTACGGCTGTAAGCCCGTCGGTAGCGAGTGCTTGCCGCAATGCAGCAACGTGGTGCTCGTACGACGATTCGGACCATCGACCCGAATAACGGGTGACGGCGGTTAGAGACGGCGGCACCTCGCGGATCACCACCCGAGGATCTGCGGGAACCGGGGCCGAATCGATGCTGAGGGACGCCGGCAGCACGAACGCGATTACCTGTTGCTCTCCCTCGCCTGGGCTCTGCACGACGGGCGCCGTCATGGCCAACGTCTGGCTCTGGACCACCGGTGCTGTCATCGCCAAAGATTCTCGGGATCTGTTGTTGCCTCCGATGTAGCTCACCAGCGGACGGAATCCAAGACTCCCAGCCTGTTCGAAGTCGGCATCGACGGTGACCTCGGCGACGACGTGGGCCGGATATCGGCGAAGTTCATACCCGTCGCGCTCCCGCACCACTTCATATGGCTGTTGTTCAGTCACTTCTCGACGGTACGCCGAATGATCGCTCGACAGCCACTCGAAAGGCCCCGAAGACGAGGGTGTTCGCTCTCGGCGAGGATCGCTTGGCTGTCCGGACAACCGTGGGTTACCTTGTACCCATGCAGACGAATAACCCTGTCCTGTCGCGCTACGAAAAGGCCGACGCCCCGGGATTCGCCTATGCGGAAGGCCGCTCGGCCTTCGCGGAGGCCTCCGGTACGGCTCCCACGGCAACCCCGGCGGCCCCGGCCACGCAGGCCGCTGGAGCACCGCCTGCCAGTACCGATGCCGATTTCCAGACCGTCACCGCCGGCGGTGGTGTCCGGGTCACCCTGAACGACGTCATCGTCAAGTCCGCGATCATGTTCGGGCTCGTCGTGATTTTCGCCTTCGTCGGCTGGAATCTGATCACGGCTGCGCCGGCCCTGATGCTGCCGATGTTCATTGTTGCCATGGTCCTGGGCTTCGTGAACGCGCTCAAGAAGAACGTGTCGCCGGCCCTGATGGTGATCTTCGCCGTCGCTGAGGGCTTGATGCTCGGTGGCATCAGCAATTGGTACAACTCCTACGCGGTTATCAACGGCTGGGACGGCATCGTCCTGCAGGCCGTCGTCGCCACGATGACCACGTTCGGCGTCATGCTCACGCTCTACCTGACCGGCGTCATCAAGGTGACCAAGCGTTTCACTCGCGTGTTGATGGTCGCCGCCGTTTCCTACCTAGTGCTTGCGCTTGCTTCCTTCGTTGCCGCGATGTTCGGTGTCGGCGGCGGCTGGGGTTTCTACGGAGTCGATGGCCTCGGCATCATCATTTCCCTGGCCGGTGTGGCCATCGCGTCGTTCTTCCTGGCGCTGGACTTCGAGGCCATCAAGCAGGGCGTCGCGATGGGTCTTCCGGAAAAGGAGTCCTGGCGGATGTCCTTTGGGCTCCTGGTCACCCTGGTGTGGATCTACCTCGAGTTCCTGCGGATGTTCGCGATCCTCTCCGGGCGCGATTAGCCACAACAGCCCACTAGGGCAAAGACCGGCGCAGATCGGTCAACATCTCCGCAACGGCGGCGTCCCTGGACGCCGCCGTTGTCGTTGCCAGATAGTCCCGAACAACAATCGTGAGTTGTGCCGCCAGCGCTATTGGTCCTACGCGAGGCAGTTCTGCATCCTGTGGGCGTTGCGGGTCATTGGTCGATTCGACGATCCGACATGCGGTGGCATGGACCGTGTCGATGACACGCTGGTCAATGCGGTTCACAGCAAGGGTGTCGAGGCGGGTTGTTACGCGATCGAGTTCGCGAATGATTTCGTCGCGGCTCATACGCGGGCCTTGGCTAGGAAGGCCCGAACGGCGTCGCGACCGGTATCGCGAATCTCAGGTCCGTGTGTGAAGGCCGCAGTTTGATACTCAAGTTCGCCCAGAACGTGCGCTGTCTGCGTGGTCTGGGTGAAGGACGTGCAGAAGGCAGCAAAGGGCCAGGTTCGTCGCGACAGCATGTTGAATATGGCATCACCGGTGATCAAAACCCCGGAATCGGAGTGCAGCAGGCTGATGTGACCAGGGGTATGACCGGGCGTGTGGATCACCTGAATGCCACCGGCCACCGGCAGTACGTCGCCGTCGGACAGTTCTTGAGCCACGGCCACCGAAGCGAACGATCCGCTGGGTGCTCGCCGCAGTAGTCGCCCTAGGCCGCGGGTGGCATCTCGAGGCGGCATCGCCCCGTCGCGCAGGAAGCCTGCATCGTCGTGGTGGGCGTGTATTCCATCGACACCCGAAGCCTCAGCCATGTCGTGGGCGCCGCCTGCGTGATCGTTATGCGCGTGCGTGAGCACGATGCGCGTCACATCGCGTGGATGCTTGCCCATCGCGGCCAGACCCCGGACGATTCGGGCCGGTGCTCGCTTCAGTCCGCAGTCGACCAAGGTGACCTGGCCGTCGTTGTCGACAAATGCGTAGGAATTGATGAAGTCCCCGAAAGTGGGGATGCGATAGATCGACGGTCCGATCTCGATCGCCGGTATCGACACGCGTCAACTGTAGGACGCCTAAGGTTGTGCCGTGCAGTATGTCGACTCTGTAATTGACCTCATTGGCAATACCCCCCTCGTTCGCCTGAACAAGGTGACTCAGGGAATCGTTCCCGAACCCGGGCCTCTCGTCCTCGCGAAGGTCGAGTACGTGAACCCCGGCGGGTCGGTCAAGGACCGCATTGCGGTTCGGATGATCGACGCAGCGGAGGAAGCTGGTCTGCTCAGGCCAGGGGGAACGATCGTCGAGCCCACGAGTGGCAATACCGGTGTTGGTTTGGCGATGGTGGCCCAGCAGCGCGGCTATCACTGCATCTTCGTGTGCCCAGACAAGGTCAGCGAGGACAAGCGCAACGTCCTTCGTGCCTACGGAGCAGAGGTTGTGGTGTGCCCGACGGCTGTCGATCCCGAGGACCCGAGGTCCTACTACTCGGTCAGCGACCGACTAGCGCGTGAGACACCTGGCGGATGGAAGCCGGACCAATACTCCAATCCCAACAATCCGCGTTCGCACTACGAGGTCACCGGTCCGGAGATCTGGAACCAGACCGAAGGCAAGATCACCCACTTCGTCGCGGGTGTGGGCACCGGTGGGACCATCAGTGGTACCGGTAAGTACCTCAAGGAAGTAAGCAACGGCGCGGTTCGCATCGTTGGCGCCGACCCCGAAGGCTCGGTTTATTCCGGAGGTACGGGGCGTCCCTACCTGGTCGAGGGCGTCGGTGAGGATTTTTGGCCAACAACGTACGACGCCAACATCTGCGATGAAGTCATCGCGGTATCGGATGCGGAGTCCTTCGAAATGACGCGCCGCATGGCGCGCGAAGAGGGACTGCTCGTGGGTGGCTCGTGCGGCATGGCCGTCGTCGCCGCGTTGCGTGTAGCTAGCACGGCTAGCCCCGATGACGTCATTGTTGTCCTTCTTCCGGACTCCGGTCGCGGCTACCTGAGCAAGGTGTTCAACGACGAGTGGCTCGCGTCCTACGGCTTCCTGTCGCCGAGTGGTGATTCCACGGTTGGGGATGTCCTTCGCGGCAAGTCCGAGGACCTACCCGCGCTCGTGCATACCCACCCGACCGAGTCCGTGGCCGATGCCATCGCGATCCTGCGTGAATACGGCGTCTCCCAGATGCCGGTGGTGCGCGCCGAACCGCCGGTGATGGCCGCCGAGGTTGTCGGCTCAGTGGTGGAGCGCGATCTGCTCGATGCTTTGTTCACCGGTCACGCGAAGTTGGCTGATGCCGTCGACGCGCATATGTCACCCGCGCTACCGATCGTCGGTGCAGGGGAGTCCGTGCACGCTGCGATCGACGCACTCCAGTCCGGTGATGGACTCGTAGTGATCGAGGATGGGCGACCCATCGGGGTTCTGACCCGTCAGGATCTGTTGGGCTATCTAGCAGATTGAATCCGGCCTCTGCCGTAGCCTGAACTAGTGACCAGCGCACGCGGCGAAGGGACGAGCAATGGCTGCTGAGACCGGAGCCTTACCTGAGGCACTGACGATCCAAGAGCTTTCCAGCAATGGTGTGCTGCGCGTGACGCTCAACGACAGTTCTCGCAGGAATGCGTTGTCTGAGCAGATGCTGGCCGAACTCAAGGCCCTGCTGGAAGATGCCGCCGCCGATCCACAGGTTCGAGTCATCGTCCTGGCAGCGAACGGTCCCGCCTTCTGTGCCGGGCACGATCTGAAGGAGATCACCCGAGCTAGGGAGAGCGACGACTTCGGCCGTCGCTACTTCCAGGACCTGATGGCCAACTGCGCCTCGGTAATGCAAGCCATCGTGAACCATCCGCAGCCGGTGATCGCGGAAATAACCGGAGTCGCTACGGCTGCCGGCTGCCAACTCGTGGCCAGTTGCGATCTTGCTTATGCCGCTCCTGGTGCGCGCTTTGCCACCCCGGGAGTGAACATCGGTCTGTTCTGTTCGACTCCCATGGTGGCTTTGTCCCGCAACGTCTCGAACAAGGCTGCGATGGAGATGCTCCTGACAGGAGACATGATCGATGCGGAGCAAGCACAAGAGTTTGGGCTGATCAACCGGGTGATTGAGGCTGACAAACTAACCGCTTCCACTATGGAGATCGCTGAAAAAATCGCCAGCAAGTCCACCATGACAGTTGCCACCGGCAAGCAAGCCTTCTATCGGCAGGGCGAGATGCCTCTTAGCGATGCCTACGCCTACGCCTCCGAGGTGATGGTCAACAACATGTTGAAGCACGATGCACGCGAGGGCATCGGAGCTTTCGTGGAAAAGCGGCTGCCCGAGTGGCAGGATCGCTGAGCGCCTAGCCCAATGCGACAACGATGAAGGAGCACTTTGACCACGGGCTGGACAAGAACGCCGCCAACTTTCAGCCGCTGACCCCGCTGGTTTTTTTGCAGCGGGCTGCCGAGGTGATGCCCGACCATCCGGCGATCATCGACGGGAACCGAACTATCGCCTACCGAGACTTCTATCGCCGATCTCGGCAGTTGGCATCGGCATTGACGAATGCGGGAGTTGGTCGAGGGGACACCGTCTCAGTCCTTTTGCCGAATGTGCCGCCGATGCTTGAATCGCACAACGGGGTGCCGATGAGCGGAGCCGTGCTGCACGCGATCAACACACGATTGGATGCGCGCACAATCGCCTTCCAGCTAGATCACGCTGGAAGCACATTGCTCATCGTCGATCGAGTCTTCCTTCCGTTGGCGCTGGAAGCGCTCACGGAGTGTGATGCCGATCCGCTGGTGATCGTCTACGACGACGTTCAGTGGCAAAGCGACGTCACCGAAGTCACACCTTCGGAATTTCTTGACTATGAAGACTTCGTCACTTCTGGTGACCCGGACTTCGATTGGCTGATGCCTGAGGACGAATGGGATGCGATCGCGATCAGTTACACATCCGGAACTACCGGAAACCCCAAAGGTGTAGTCACCCACCACCGAGGTGCCTACCTCCTCGCGCAGGGAAATGCACTGATCGCGACCCTGCCTCGCCATGCGACCTATCTGTGGACCCTGCCAATGTTCCACTGCAACGGATGGTGCTTCCCATGGACCATGTCCGTGGTCTTCGGTACCCACGTGTGTCTGCGCGAGGTGCGAGCTGAACCAATCTGGCAAGCCCTCGCCGACCACGACGTCACGCACCTATGTGGGGCGCCGCCGGTGATGGCGTTGCTTGTCTCGACACCTGTGGAAAGCCGCCGGGACCTGAGCCGAACCGTTGAATTCTTCACGGCCGCTGCACCACCGCCAAAGAAGATCCTCGCGGACATGGAGACCGCGGGCTTCAACGTCACGCAGTTGTACGGCCTGACGGAAACCTACGGTCCGGCGGTCGTCAACGAGTGGCACGAGGAGTGGGACGCCCTGGACCAAGATGCGCGCACCGCGCTGAAGGCCCGCCAGGGGGTTCGCTACCTGCCACTTGAGCGTCTCGTAGTCCTCGATCCCGAGACTCTCGAACCGGTTCCGCACGACGGGGAGACGATCGGCGAAGTCATGTTCCGAGGGAACGTTGTGATGAAGGGCTACTTCCGTAATCCTGAAGCCACCCGAGAGGCTTTTGCTGGAGGATGGTTTCACTCCGGAGACCTCGGGGTCATGCACCCGGACGGCTATGTCGAATTGAAGGATCGATCCAAGGACATCATCATCTCCGGTGGGGAGAACATCTCCTCGATCGAAGTTGAAGACGCGCTCTATAGGCACCCTGCCGTCGTTGGCGCGGCTGTCGTGGCGATGCCTCACGAGAAGTGGGGTGAGACGCCCTGTGCCTTCATTGAGTTAGCGCCAGGTGCCAGCGCGACGGCCGAGGAGTTGACCCAGCATTGTCGGGAGAACTTGGCGGCCTACAAGATCCCTCGGCACTTCATCTTCGAGGGCATACCTCGCACGTCCACCGGCAAGATCCAAAAGCACCTGCTGCGTCAGAAGATCAGCGAGTAGGCGGCCGAGCTACCCGTTGACTATGTCGGGAATTTCTACCGAGCGACCGGTGCGGATGTCTCCTTGCGGGTCGTAGAACGGCAACTCGCATAGATAGATCACCCGAACCTCACCATCGGTGCAGAGGACACTCAATTCCGCTGCAGGGCCGAGCAGTGGCTCGTGCATCCGAACGATGGCTATGCCGCATTGCAGCGTTGGTGACCAGGCGCTGCTAGTCACGTGTCCAACCTCAATCGAATCCAAGGTCACCGATGCGCCTCGGCGGGGTTCGCCGCCTTGACAAATGAGGCCCCAGATCCTTTGGCGCCGGTCAGCGTTTTCCAGGGCTTCTCGACCGATGAAGTCTCCGCTATCAAACTCGACGAGTTTCTCGAAGCCGGCATCGAAGGGTGTCACGTGTTCGTCGAAATCGGTTCCGGCGAACATCAGTCCACCCTCGAGTCGGCGCGCATTAGTTACCTCTGCCGGGGTGGTTTGCATGCCGAAGGCTTGACCGACCTGCATGATGCGCTCGCCGATGAATGGTGCATCGACGCTTGGATCGAGGTAGAACTCCCATCCGAGTTCGTTGGTGAAGCCGGTTCGCGTGACGATGACCGGGTAGCCACCGATGCGGATCTCTGCTGAATCGAAGTACCGGAATGGCTCGGGCATTCCATCGTCGGCGACTGCAGCCAGCACATCCATCGATCGTGGACCCTGTACCTGACTTACCCAGATATCAGGATCGAACACCGTGACATCAAAACCCTGCGCCTGCGCTCGCAACCAGCTGTAGAAGTCACCATCACTTTGTACGTACCAGAACCGATCGTGTGCCAGACGGATGAGAACGCCGTCCATCATGAAGCCACCGTCGGGATAGCAGGCGATTTGGTAGCTGCAACGACCAACGCGGACTTTGGACACGTCCCGGGTGAAGACCCGGTTCAACATTGCTTCGGCCTCGGGACCATGAACCTCGGTCGGGCGCTCTCCGGTGTGGGCCATCATCACCTCACGGCGCAACTTCCAGTACAGCGCGTCCTTGTCACCAATGGCGTAGGACAGTGAACGTAGGCGACCGTTGTAGAGGCCGAAATGGGGTTCGTGAGGAAGTTCTTGGTAAACAAGCGGGTGGGGGCGCATGCTTTGTCGGAACTCCCCGGCCCCTCCTGTGGAAGGAACGGGTACGACGACGAACTCTACGGCGTGAGTAACTTGGGACACAGATGATCTCCCCGTCTTGAAGAACTAGCGATTTGGGCCTGATGACGTATCAGGCTGGGGGTCGACGGCAGCCCCGGTATCCGTCGTATCGGCGAGCCTAGACCCCGTGATTTGCGGGCGCAATCCCTCTGATCGGAGGGCTACGCCTATGCGGTCAATTCGGGCAGTGCCAGGCCGGTATTCGCGTGACACCGATACCCGTTGGGCACTTTGTAGAGGTACTGCTGGTGGTAGTCCTCGGCTGGGAAGTATGTGTAGTCGGCCGCGGGCAGGATCTGCGTGGTGATGTCCGGGTATCCGCGTTCGGCGATGACGGCGGCGTAGGCGTCACGGGTGGCTTCGCTTAATGCGCGCTGCTCGTCGGTGGTGTAGAACACCGCGCTGCGGTACTGGGTTCCGATGTCGTTGCCCTGGCGATAGCCCTGGGTTGGGTCGTGGTTCTCCCAAAAGACTTTCAGGATCTCGAAGGTAGAAATCTCCTCGGGTCGGTAGGCGACGAACGTGGTTTCGGTATGTCCGGTCATCCCGGTGCATACCTCCTCGTAGGTCGGATGGTTCGTGAAGCCGCCCATGTACCCGACGGAGGTTGCCGCGACTCCCGGCAGCCGCCAGTAGATCTCTTCCGATCCCCAAAAGCATCCCATCGCCAGATAGATCCGCTGCAGCGACGCGTCCTCGGGGTGCATTGCGGTCCCGAACACCGCGTGGGTCTGAGGCACGGTAAAGATCTCGTGGTCACGGCCTGGCAGGGCCGAGTCTTGCTCGACCATTTTGGACTTCGCTCCGAATCCGAACACGTCACTAGGGTAATCGCCATGGACGGTTTCAACACTCGGGCGATTCACGCAGGCCAGGAGCCTGATCCGCTGACCGGAGCGGTGGTTCCCCCGATCTACCAGGTATCGACGTACGCCCAGGACGGCGTCGGCGGCCTGCGCAACGGCTACGAGTACTCGCGCAGCGGCAACCCCACTCGCACTGCGCTCCAGGAGTGCTTGGCAGCCCTTGAGGCACCGGAAGATCCCAATGGACGGGGCTTGGCCTTCGCGTCCGGGCTCGCCGCCGAGGACACCCTCATTCGCACCGTCACCGGTCCTGGTTCGCACGCGGTTATCCCCGACGACGCCTACGGAGGCACCTATCGCTTATTCAGCAAGGTCGCCCAGCCATGGGGAGTCGACCACACCCCCGCGCCGGTGACTGATCCAGAGGCCATCGCGGCCGCCATCCAGCCTGGCCGCACCAAAGTGGTCTGGATCGAAACCCCCACCAATCCGTTGTTGAACGTTGCGGACATCGCTGCCATCGCAGATGTTGCCCACGAAGCTGGTGCACTGCTCGTGGTCGACAACACCTTCGCCTCGTCCTACCTGCAACAACCACTTCTTCTCGGGGCCGACGTCGTCGTTCACTCGACCACTAAGTACCTCGGAGGACATAGCGACGTCATCGGTGGAGCGCTTGTGGTTCGCGATCCGGAACTCGCCGAGCGCCTGGCATTTCATCAGAATTCGATGGGCGCGGTGCCGGGCCCGTTCGACTCCTGGCTCGTCCTGCGTGGAATAAAGACCTTGGGCGTTCGTATGGATCGGCACTGTTCGAACGCGAAGGCCGTAGTGGAGTTCCTATCCGACCATCCGGCGGTAAGCCAGGTGCTATGGCCGGGCGTCGAGTCTCACCCGGGTCATGAGGTCGCGACACGGCAGATGCGCGGCTTCGGTGGCATGGTCTCGTTCCGCGCGGCCAAGGGTGAGCAAGCCGCTGTGGATCTGTGCGCGCGAACCGAGGTGTTCACACTTGGTGAATCACTCGGGGGTGTGGAATCGCTGATCGAGCATCCAGGTCGGATGACCCACGCATCGGCCGCCGGAAGTCCGCTAGAAGTCCCTGCGGATCTGGTTCGGTTAAGTGTGGGCATCGAGGATGTCGACGACCTAATTGCTGACCTCGACAAGGCACTTGCTTAGCGGCGAACGCGCCGCATCGCTAGGCCGCGTCTTACGGCAGCGGATCGGGAATAGAGATCGCGTCCGCGTTCTTGCATGACGGGCCAGCACAGTCATCCAGCTGGGCAAGTTGTCGGCTCAGCGCCGCAACAAACTCGGGATCTGTTGAGTCCACGATGTTGTTGAGCTCGTACGGATCGGTCAGGCGGTCGTACAGCGCTTTGCTGCCGTCGTCGTACTCGACATACAGCCAACGCTCGGTGCGCAGCGCCGAGAAGGGCGGTGGGATGTAGGGCAGGTAGTCCGGATCGTCCTTGTTCGTCTCACCGATCGACTCCGAGAGAGCGGCATTGCGCCAGTTCTCGGGTGCTTGTCCGGCGGCGAGGAAAGGAGCGAGAGACCGACCGTCCACCCAGTCGGGTGTGTTCCCCCCGAGTAGTTCGGTGAAGGTAGGCGCGAGGTCGATTGTGGATGTCATCTCCGAAACCTCGACGCCGGCGGGGATTCCCGGACCAATGGCGATCATCGGAACGACGGTGTCTGCGGCATACGGAGTGCGCTTGCCTTTCGGCATCCGATACTCGCCTACGTGGTAACCGTTGTCGCTCGTAAGGACGACCAGAGTGTCCTTGTCGCGACCTGTAGCTTGCAGTTCGGCCAGGACAGCCTCGACCGAATCGGCCACAGTCTCAGCCGATCGAGCGCGTTTTCGCCAGACGTTGTCCAGTGTCGAGAGTTTCCATTTGCTGAGCTTGGTGAACTCCGCCAGCCACTCGGGCTCGTTCACGCCGTAGGAGTTGTAGGCGGGTGTGCGCGGGGCGACAGTGCCGGCATGGGCGCCGAGGTGGCGAGGTGCTGTAGCGAACGGCTTATGCGGCGTGTAGTTCGACAAGTACAGGAAGAATGGCTCTTCGGTCGAGGAGATGAATGATCGGGCCTTGTCGTTCAAAACGTCGTTGAGGAAGTCCTGCGGCTTGGTTCCGTAGCGGACGAGATTTCCGTTGTCGTTCAGGGTGTAGCTATAGCCGGAGTAGGAATCACCGCGGGAGATCGGCACCGCCCACTCGTCCCAACCCGGCGGGACGTAACGGATTCCGCCCGGGCGAGTGGGGTACTCGTTGAGGTACTTGCCATACAGAGCCGTCGTGACGCCCGCATCGTCGAGCCAGACGGGAAGGCAGTCTTCATCCTCGTTCAGGCGCTGGAAGGTCGGCCAACCACCACCGGTGGCCTCGATGTTGGAGATGACCTGGTGATTGTGGATGTACTGCCCGCGCATAATCGTTACGCGAGACGGGCAGCACAGGGAGTCCACGACGGTGTGGTTAGTGAACGTCATGCCGCGTTCCTTAAGAGCAGCCAATCGAGGAATCTGCTCAAACAGCTTCCAGTCAAGGTCGTCGGCCAGCACCATCACCACGTTGCGGAAGGTGGGCGGCTCGGATGTCTCCGGGGAGATTTCCGTGGGATCCGCAACAGCAAGCGATTCGCTGCCTAGCCCATCGATGCCACCTGCTGGAGCAGCCGTTCCATCGTCGGCGGATGCAGCGGTCATACCCGAGGAGAACTCGCTGATGCCGAACACACCCAGTGTCACTGCCACCATGGTGGCGATGCTGGTAATTGCCACGATCAGCCTGCGCGAACGCGAGGTCGGGGATCCCTGAACCGTCACGCCTGCACTCCTGTTCGAACCAAGGTCTCGCGCATCCTTAGCACGAGAAAGATCGGTAGGACTGCGAGGGCTGCACCGGCCGCGAATGCCCATTCGTAGTCGAACGCATCGACCAGTAGACCGGCAAGCAACGGACCCACAATCGCTCCTACGTCGGACATCATCTGGAAGGTCGCGATAACCACGCCTCCTTTGCGTCCTCCCATGATGTCACCGACCAGGGCAGCCGGCGCGGAGCCCATGAACGCGCCGCCGAATCCTTGAACGGCCATGGCCACGAGGAACAACACGACTCCGGCAAGCCCGGCCGTGCCAAAGGTGTTGGCTGCGAGGTCAGAGAACGCCAGGAGGGCCATGCCTCCGGCGCTGGCGATGGTTCCGAAGAGCAGGGCGGGACGGCGCCCACGGGTGTCGGCCATACGTCCGGCGGGCAACAGGAAGATCGCTTGGACGCCGGCGGCCACAAGGAAACCGATGCCCGAGAGTGAGGCTCCACGCTGCAGGCCCTCGACCACGAAGAGCGGGACCACCGAGGAGCGAAGCCCGAAGATGACGAATCCGGTG
>JAURQC010000111.1 GCA_030836325.1 Candidatus Nanopelagicales bacterium | reverse complement strand
CTGATCGCGACGACCGCGCTGAAGGCCGATAGACCGGCCAAGACGAGGAACTCGGTACGTCCGATGGGAGATGGGCTAGCTGCCCGCATGGCAGTGCGCGCTAGAGCGAGGATCGCCACCCACGCCAAGACGTAGAGCACGAACACTCGAGGTTCGTTCAAGCCGGTGATCACCGGAATAGCGACGGTCGCGAGGCCGAGAAGTGTTCCTATTGCTCGTCGGATGCCGCGGTTTGTGGACCACGTGTAGACCTTGTCCTCGCTGCGCTGTTGGTCGAGGGCGGCGAGGGCGTCGTTACGTTCCACGGCCTCCTTGGCCATGTACTTAGCGTCGTCGAACATCACTCGTACCTCGTCAAGTAATGGTCGTGGAGGTAGGCGTCAATGAGTTCTCGCGCCTGCTGCTCAGTGTCCGCATCTGCGGTGTTGTCGTGGAATCGCTTCAGGAGTTCACGGGCGTGTTTTGCCTGCGCTGGCGCCCCATTGGCCGCAACGTCATCCAGTCGATCCCGCAGTTCCACGGCGCCAGTGTCCCACTGGCAGGATGGCCCATGGCCAATTGGTGGCTGATGTGTTGTGGCGTCGGGAGGCGGCATGGCGTGGGTCTTTCTCGGGGGTGCGATCGTTCTCGAAGTATTCGGAACGATCATGCTCAAGGTGAGTGACGGTTTTACCAAGTGGCTTCCGGCCGTTGGTGTCGTTACCGGCTACGTGCTCTCGTTCGTCCTGCTCGCGCTGGCGCTTCGCAGCATCGGGTTGAGTACGGCGTACGCGATCTGGGCGGGCATCGGGACGGTTGGCGCGGTGCTGGCCGGAGTGTTGATCTTCGGGGAACGACTGCCGTTGTTGGCTGTTGTTGGAATCGGGCTGGTTGTCATTGGCGTTGTTCTGCTGAATCTGGCGGTGCCGCACTAGTCGGTGATCTTGACTGGATTGACCTGATGGCGTGTCGCAACTTCGTATAAGACGACTCAAACTACGTCAGGGCTTCGCGTACGTCTGAGGGAACTTCGATGGACCGTCCCTGTTGAATCCATGTTGGGATTAATACGGAGATACTCCATCCGCGCTATTCAGCGATCCGAGTGATCCGTTCGGCCTCTTCCTTGGGCAGACGAAAGGAGATCGTGGTCGTTTCAACCGGGGTCCGACCTGCAGGGGATGAGCCTGAGGCGTCGGTTGCTAGTCGATCGGAGTTCTCCGGGTACCAGAGGATCTCTTCCATCACTTCTTGGGGAACCTTCTTAGTCATGGTCGCGAACTCCCTCTTGGTACATGCGAGTCTGTTCTCGGTTGGCCTTCCAGGCCGACGCTGTAAACAACTGTGTCGGAAGGGTCACTCCTCCACTGGGGGTGCCAAGAACAGGGGCTGTGGACGGGCCCGCGTCCTAGCCGAGCGGTAGGGCGAACGAGAGGGTTGCACCAACAACGTGGGCTCCGGCGTGGGCGCCTATCGCGGCTTCTAGTCCGCGGGCGGCAAATACGGTCCCGAATACCAGCCCCGCGATCACGTTGGCGGTCATGGCCGCGACGGTATTGACGACGGTTGGGTCACCCAAGGTCAGCAGGGCGGGTAGATGCAGGAGCGCGAATGCCGCTGAGGAGACCACGATCGCGGTGGCGATGACCGGGGCTGACGGCTTTTCGCCCGTGGGGCGCCTGGAGATCTTTATGAAGATCCACACGAGTGCACCCATCAACCCCCAACGGATCAGGACCTCCTCGGTAATACCTCCGTACAGCACTGCGGTGATGAGGCTGAGCGAGGTGCCGGAGACGAGAGTCAGTGGTGCGACCTCGGTGGTGATCCAGTTATAGGCGGCGAGGGTGACACCGACTATGACCGCGCCGATGACAGCGGCCGTGACCGCTGATCGAATCGAGACGGTGCGCGAGCGCGAGATGAACGGTGCCTGCAGCCACGTCGTTCGAGTCAACCGGTCACCGAGGATGGCGGCGCCGATCACGAGAACGCTTGGTTGGATCAGCAGGAGTAATCGAAGGTTGAGTTCTGGAATCCCCGCCTCAGCCGCGATGTCTGCGGGGACGATCGTGGACGCCAACAACGAGATAACGCCGATGAGTCCGAGTCCCGCGATCAGGAAAGCCCTACGCCAGGACGGCGTCGACGGCGCGAGACTGGAGGCGAGCATCTACGCAGTATGGCGAATGTGCGTTCAATCGAGCGCTGCGAGAGAATCGATCGGTGTCCAATCGCCTCGCAGCTGCCACCTCTCCTTACCTACTGCAGCACGCGGACAATCCCGTTGACTGGTGGGAGTGGGGCGAGGAAGCGTTCGAGGAAGCACGTCGTCGTGAGATTCCGATCTTCCTGTCCATCGGCTACTCGGCCTGCCACTGGTGTCACGTCATGGCCCACGAATCTTTCGAGAATGAGCAGATCGCGGCCTACTTGAACGAGAACTTTGTGTCGATCAAGGTCGATCGAGAGGAACGACCAGACATCGATTCTGTCTACATGGACGCCACTGTTGCGATGACCGGGCACGGCGGGTGGCCGATGAGTGTGTTCCTCGATCACGAGGGTCGGCCGTTTTACACAGGCACCTACTTTCCACCGGTGCCGCGGCACAACATTTCTTCGTTTCCGCAGGTGATGCAGGCGATCGTTGACGCGTGGACCTCTCGACGTGGTGAAATCGAAGCCGCTGGCCAGCGGATCGTTGACGCGTTGTCCAAGAGACAGCTCGCGAGCGGGGATGCTTCGCCGCCGAGCACCGCGCAACTCGACTCAGCCGTTGTGTCCTTGCAGGACGACTACGACGAGAGTTTCGGCGGATTCGGAGGTGCGCCCAAGTTTCCGCCGTCAATGGTGCTCGAGTTCCTGATTCGCTACCAATCCTTGCCCGGAGCCGCTCACGTTGAGGCTGCGCATCGAATGGTGGAGCGCACGCTCGATGCGATGGCGCGCGGTGGGATGTACGACCAACTCGGTGGCGGTTTTGCCCGTTACTCAGTAGACGATCACTGGATCGTGCCTCACTTCGAGAAAATGCTGTACGACAACGCCTTGTTACTGCGTGTGTATCTGCACCAGTGGCGCATGACGGGTTCTCCGCTTGCCGAGCGCATCGTCCGCGAGACGGCCGAGTTCATGATCCGCGATCTACAAACACCCGAAGGTGGCTTCGCTTCTGCGCTCGATGCTGATAGCGAAGGAGTCGAGGGCAAGTTCTATTCCTGGACGCCGGGTCAGTTGGTCGAGGTTCTCGGTGAGGACGACGGTGTGTGGGCGGCGGCATTGTTCTCGGTCACCCAGGACGGGACCTTTGAGCATGGGACGTCCACGTTGCAGTTGCTCGCCGATCCTGCCGACTGGTCGCGCTGGGAGTCGGTTCGTTCGCGCTTATGGCAGGCGCGCGAGGAGCGCATCCACCCGGGGCGTGACGACAAGATCGTTGGGTCCTGGAACGGGCTGGCGATTGCAGCACTCGCAGAGGCGGGTCAGTTGCTCGGTGAGTCATCCTGGATCGATGCCGCGGTTGCGGCTGCCGATCTGTTGGTCGCGGTGCATTTGGGAGCGGGCGACGACGATCGCTTGTGTCGGACATCGCGCGACGGGAGACCAGGCAACAACCTGGGCGTGCTCGACGACTACGGCAGCGTGGCTGAAGGCCTGCTGGTGTTGTCGCAGGTCACCGGGGAAGTGGCCTGGCTGCAGTTTGCCGGGATCTTGCTCGACATCGCGGTGCAGCATTTCGCGGATGGGGATGGTGGCTTTTTCGATACCGCCGACGACGCGCCGGGTCTGGTGCGTCGACCGAAGGATCCTGCAGACAACGCCGAGCCGTCCGGCTGGTTCGCGGTGACCAATGCGCTGATCACCTACTCCGCTCTCACTGGGTCCAGCGAGCACCGCGAGATCGCTGAGCGCGCCTTGGGGATTGTCAGCACGCTCGCCGATCGGGCGCCACGCGCTGTCGGTTGGGGTTTGGTCGCCGGATCGGCCCAGATCGCCGGCCCCCTGGAAGTTGCGATCGTGGGTGACGGGGACTCTGGTCGCGCCCTATTCCGGGTGGCGTGGATGTCGACTTCCCCGGGCACCGTTGTTCTCTGGGGCGGCGAGGGCGACGACGACCATCCGCTCCTTCGTGATCGACCGCTCGTGAGTGGATCTCCCTCTGCGTACGTGTGTCGCGGATTCGTCTGCGAGGCGCCGGTGACCACGCCTGAGGATCTCGCCCGCGCCGTACAGGCGCGTACTGCCTCCGCCTAACGCGCAGAGGGGAGTAGCCTGAGTGGGCACTGCTCGGGACTGGTGCGAAAGGAGTCACCGTGGGCTTGTCGGACCTCGTATACGGCGTATACGAACGACGCCTGCAGGCTCAGCTCAAAGACGCATTCGAGCGCGACCGCACCCCCAAGCACGTTGGCGTGATCTTGGACGGCAACCGTCGGTGGGCTACCGCGCAGGGTTCGTCGTCGTCGGTCGGCCATGCCGCCGGAGCCGCCAAGATTGTGGACTTCCTTGGTTGGTGTGATGACGCCGGAGTGGAAGTAGTCACCTTGTGGTTGCTGTCCACCGACAACCTCACTCGACCGCAGCCCGAACTCGAAGCATTGATGGGCATCATCGAGGACACGGTGAATGGACTCGTCGGGCAAGGCCGCTGGCGTTTGCATCCGGTGGGCGCTTTGGATCTCTTGCCCGATCACACGGCGCGAGTGCTGAAGGAGGCCGAAGAGGCCACTGCGGGCATCAACGGATCACTGGTGAATGTGGCTGTCGGCTATGGCGGTCGGCGCGAGGTGGTCGATGCTGTCCGCTCATTGCTCCAAGAGCATGCTGACCAAGGCACCACTCTCGATGAACTTGCGCAGGTCGTGGACGTCGAACATATCGCCGATCACCTTTATACGAAGGGACAGCCGGATCCGGATCTAGTCATTCGTACCTCGGGCGAGCAGCGGCTCTCGGGGTTCTTGATGTGGCAGAGCGCGCACTCGGAGTTCTACTTCTGCGAAGCGTTTTGGCCTGACTTCCGACGAGTGGACTTCCTGCGTGCCCTTCGCGCATTCGCAGAGCGGCAACGACGTTTCGGCGCATGAGCAACCCGAGTGCCCCCCAGCCCATCGGGCCGGACGCGGACGTCGCACGGCGCGTTGATCCCAACGCCAAGCCGTTGTTCCAACGCCCGCTGCTCGTTATCTTGGTACTCGCAGGCGTTGGCGGCATGCTGGATGCCGATGACTATCTGACGTACGGGGTCTTCACCGCGAACCAGGCCGGCAACATGGTGCTGCTGTGGATCAAGCTGCTCGAATCGCCAGGAGTCGCGCTGTTGTCCCTGAGTTCCATGATTGGGTGCGCCGTCGGCATCTCGTCCGTTGTTTTGATTCGCAGCTTGAAATGGTGGCCGATCGGGAATCGTGGCTCGCGTCTTTTGCTCTTTACTGCAGCGGCTGTCCTGGCTGTGACATCGATCGTGGGCGGCCGGGTGTTTGATCCGCGAGCAGAGCTGTCGGCCAAGAATTTGGAGCTGGGGAGTTCGGACTGGTGGGGAGCGATGGTCTCGATATCCCTGTCTGCTTTTTCCCTGGGACTGCTGGCCACGATCTTCGTATGGGCCGGTGTGCATAAGACGGCCGTCATTGCCGCAACAGGGCCCTACCTGGACGCGGCGCGATACGCCGCTGCCAGCGCCCGATACAAGGTGCCCGAATACAAGACCAAGTGGCGAACTTTGGTTGCTTTTCCGATCGCTTGGAGCATCGGCGCGATGGTCGTCGGCCTGTCCTCCCTCGATCGACCGGTCATCACGCTCATCGCCGTCGTCACCATCACGGCGACGGGAATCTTGGCGCGGCGTGTCGAAACCGACGAGGCCCCGACAGCCCCCTAGCGTTTTAGCTGCGGATCGGGTCCGCCGGTTCGAGTCCGGCTAGGAGACTGTGTGCAGCAGATCGCCAAGAGGACGTACGTCCTCGACACTTCTGTCCTACTGTCCGATCCCCGAGCCCTCATTCGGTTCGACGAGCATGATGTGGTGGTTCCCGTCGTCGTCGTAACCGAACTCGAGGCCAAACGCAGTCATCCTGAACTGGGGTACTTCGCGCGCCAGGCCTTGCGTCTGATGGATGAGTTACGGATGACTCACGGTCGACTCGACGAGCCGCTCCCCGTTGGTGATGCAGGAGGGACGCTGCGTGTGGAGTTGAACCACACGGACGTCGAGTCCCTGCCCTCTGGCTTGCGCCTCGGTGACAACGACACCCGAATCCTGGCGGTTGCCCGCAATCTTGCCAACGACGGAGCCGACGTCGTCTTGGTTAGCAAAGACCTCCCGATGCGAGTCAAGGCTTCATCGGTCGGACTGGCAGCTGAGGAGTACCGGGCAGAACTCGCGATCGAATCCGGCTACACCGGCATCTCCGAACTCGAAGTCCTCGGTAGTGACCTTGATCGTCTTTTCGAAGAAGGTGAGATCGACCTCGACGAAGCCCGAGACCTGCCGTGCCACTGCGGATTGGTGTTGTTGTCCGATCGGGGCAGCGGACTAGCGCGGGTGACGGCTGATAAGCGCGTGCGTTTGGTTCGCGGTGACCGTGAGGCCTTCGGGATCCGCGGTCGTAGTGCCGAACAGCGCATTGCGCTGGATCTGCTGATGGATCCCGATGTGGGAATCGTGTCCTTGGGTGGTCGAGCGGGCACGGGCAAGAGTGCGCTGGCGCTGTGCGCCGGACTGGAATCGGTTCTTGAGCGGCGGCAGCACCGCAAGGTCATAGTGTTCCGCCCGCTGTACGCGGTCGGTGGCCAGGACTTGGGTTACCTACCGGGCTCGGAGAACGAGAAAATGTCGCCCTGGGGGCAGGCTGTCTACGACACTTTGAACGCCGTCACGACCTCTGAGGTGGTGGACGAGATCACCGATCGAGGGATGCTCGAAGTCCTTCCATTGACTCATATTCGCGGTCGCTCGCTGCACGACGCCTTCGTCATCGTCGATGAAGCGCAATCGTTGGAGCGCAATGTGCTCTTGACGGTTCTCTCCCGCATCGGTGCTGATAGTCGAGTGGTGCTAACTCACGATGTCGGGCAGCGCGACAACCTGCGGGTGGGGCGGCACGACGGTGTGGTTGCGGTCGTAGAGAAGCTCAAGGGCCATCCGTTGTTCGCCCATGTCACGCTTACCCGATCCGAGCGTTCGCCGATCGCGGCGCTTGTCACCGAACTCCTCGAAGACGGACACCTGTAGGCGGGCAAGCCCCGCCCTTTTTCGCGTGACTCCGATCACACGTGGGGCTTCGGCCGCCGCCTGCGGCGATGAATGTCTGATTTGTCGGGTACTCGCGGGGTGCTCTGACGTGACAATTCCGTGATCTTTAGGCACGGTAGGGGACCGAAGTCGTCCTGACCAGTCAAGGAGAGCCATGCGTTTTGTTGCACGCCTGACTTCTGTGGCGGCGTCGGCGACTCTCATGGCTGCCCTCTTTCCCGCGATTTCGATGAGTGCCGTCTCAGCTGAAGAGATTGAGCCTTCGTTAAGCGTCGAGTCCGCGACAATCGTCGACATCAACGGCAATGAGATCCCGGTCAGCGAAGATCCCGGAGTGCCCTCAGGTGATGACGACAACGCGGTCGATACCCAGGCAGTCGCCGAAGACCGCGGTGCGCGAATCGCCCTGGAACTCTCCCACGCACTCGGATCAAAGACCTCCCAGGACATGAGGGGCTACGAACGCTCGCTTTACCAGGGCAAGTGGTACATGCCGAAGAAGGAAGGACGGCGTCGCTGCATCATGGATCGCGAGGCGAACAACCGCTATCGCGCCGTGAGCGCTGGTGGTAAGTACCGCGGGGCGTACCAGATGAATCGTGGCCTGGCCATTGGCGCGACCCACATGATGATGAAGGAAGTTCGCCGGGAAATGGGAGATCAGGGCGTGCAGATGGTCAAACAGTTGCGCAAGATCCCCACACAGCAGTGGAACCGCTACTGGCAAGACCGGGCCTTTTGGACGATCTGGGGCAAAGGTAAGGGTGCCTTCCACTGGCGTGGCGGCGCCTGGCGCTGCTAACGCGAATCTGGGGGTCCGACCGGAATCTTGTTCGCGACGGGACGCAATGTCTCAGCGAAGAAGTCATTGCCTTTGTCGTCCACGACCACAAACGCCGGGAAGTCGACCACCTCAATACGCCACACGGCTTCCATGCCCAGCTCAGGAAAGTCCAGGACCTCGACTTTGGTGATGTTGTCCTGGGCGAGGCGTGCGGCAGGTCCGCCGATGGAACCCAGGTAGAAGCCACCGTTCTCGCGACAAGCGTTAGTGACCGCCGCGCTTCGATTGCCCTTGGCCAACATGACGTACGAGCCACCTGCCTTTTGGAATAGATCCACGTAGGAGTCCATCCGACCGGCGGTGGTCGGTCCGAAGGAACCGGATGCGTAGCCCTCGGGTGTCTTGGCCGGTCCGGCGTAGTAGACCGCGTGGTCCTTCATGTAATCAGGCAGTGGTTCACCTCGATCGAGCATCTCCTTGATACGAGCATGCGCGAGGTCGCGAGCCACGATCAGCGGGCCGGTTAGCGAGACCCGAGTCTTCACCGGCAACTTGGAAAGCTCAGCGCGGATCTCGCTCATGGGTCGGTTGAGATCGATATTGACGACGTCGTCGTCGAGGTGATCGTCCGTGACTTCGGGCAAATAGTGCGCGGGATTGTGCTCGAGTTGTTCGAGAAACGCGCCCTCGGGAGTGATCTTCGCCAGCGCCTGGCGGTCGGCTGAACACGACACTGCGATGCCGACTGGGCAGGACGCTCCATGGCGTGGGAGACGGATCACTCGAACGTCGTGACAAAAGTACTTGCCGCCGAATTGAGCGCCGATTCCGAACTGTTGGGTCATCCGCAAGACTTCGGCCTCCATTTCAAGGTCGCGATATCCGTGACCGGCATCGGTCCCACGGATGGGGAGGTCGTCGAGGTAGTGGGCGCTGGCCAACTTGGCGGTCTTGAGCGTGTACTCCGCACTCGTGCCACCGACAACGATCGCGAGGTGGTACGGCGGGCAGGCGGCCGTCCCGATCATGCGCAACTTCTCGTCGAGGAAACTGGCGAATTTCTCGGGGTTCAGCAGCGCGGCCGTCTCTTGGAACAGGAAACTCTTGTTTGCGCTGCCGCCACCCTTGGCCATGTAGAGGAGGTCGTAGCTGATCTCGTGCCCAGGGTGGGTATCGGCGTAGATCTCCACCTGAGCAGGCAGGTTGCTACCGGTGTTGCGCTCCTGCCACATGCTCAGTGGCGACAGTTGGGAGTAACGCAGGTTTAGCTTCTGGTAAGCGTCGAAGACACCCTTGCTGATGTGCTCCTCGTCCGGACCAGAGGTCCATACGTTCTGCCCACGCTTGCCCATCACGATCGCGGTTCCGGTGTCTTGGCACATCGGCAGGACACCCCCGGCCGAGATGTTCGCGTTCTTCAACAGGTCCAGAGCCACGAAGCGATCGTTCGGACTCGCCTCAGGGTCTTCGAGGATCGAGGCCAACTGGGCCAGATGCGCCGGGCGAAGGAGGTGAGAGATATCGCGGATTGCCTCGTAGGTGAGTGTCTGGAGCACCTCGGGCTCGATGGTCAAGAACGTGCGCCCTGCCGCCTCGACGGTATCGATTCCGTCGGTGGTGATGAGTCGGAACGGGGTGGCGTCGTTGCCCCCTGATTCCTTGGGCAGTAGGTCGGTATACGCGAATTCCGTCACGCAGTAAGCGTAGGCCCGTAACCGGTGTTCAGCCGAGCAACGGTCGTGGCGTCAGTCACCTTCGCCGCTGAAGTCCACCGAGGCGTAGGTGGACAACTTCGCAAGGCGGTGCTCGCTTCGGATCTCACGGATGGTCCCGCTCTTGCTGCGCATCACGATGGAGTGTGTGGTGGGACCTTCGGGGGTGTAGCGAACGCCCTCCATGATCTCACCGTCTGTGATGCCTGTAGCGCAGAAGAAGATGTTCTCGCCTGAGACCAGATCGCTCGTGGTGAGCACCCGATTCAGGTCGTGTCCAGCATCGAGAGCTGCCCGGCGCTCCTCCTCGTCACGTGGCCAGAGTCGACCCTGGATGCTGCCTCCGAGGCAACTCATCGCGCACGCGGCGATGATGCCCTCGGGGGTGCCTCCGATTCCGGCGAGAACGTCGACTCCGGTCCCGTGTCGGGCAGCCATCACGGCACCGGCAACGTCGCCATCGACGATGAACTTGATCCGAGCACCAGCTTGGCGCACCTGGTCCACCAGTGAGTCGTGTCGCGGTCGATCCAGGATGCAGACGGTGAGATCGGCTATCCGCTCACCCTTCGCCTTGGCGATCTGCCGGAGATTCCAATCAATGGGCGCGGTGATGTCGATGGCATCCACGCAGTCCGGGCCGACCACCAGCTTCTCCATGTAGAAGACGGCGCTGGGATCGAACATTGCCCCACGTTCGGTGACCGCGATCACCGAGATGGCATTCGTCATGCCCTTGGCGGTTAGTGTCGTGCCATCGATGGGGTCCACGGCGACATCGACTTCGGCGCCGGATCCGTCGCCTACCTTCTCGCCGTTGAATAACATCGGGGCGTCGTCCTTCTCGCCCTCACCGATAACGACGACGCCGTCCATCGAGACACTGCTGATCAGTGTGCGCATCGCGTTAACGGCGGCACCGTCAGCCCCGTTCTTGTCACCACGACCGACCCACCGGGCAGCTGCCATCGCGGCGGCCTCGGTCACTCTGACGAGTTCGAGGGCCAGGTTGCGGTCGGGAGCTTCGGGGGTTCGGTCGGCCATTTACTCAGCGTAGTGATGCAGTCGGTGCGAACGAGTTCGAATTGCACCGTCACTCGCGCATCGCCCGGGTATGGCCGATGATGGACCGGTGAGCACCCCTGAACCAACCGGTCGTCGAAACCGTGGCCTGAAGCAAAGCATCGGAGACATGCTGCGCTCGATGGCCGTCGTGCTCGCGGTCGTGGGCGCCATTTTGTTGGTTACCTGGCGTCCCCAGCCGGACGCTGTGAAAGAGGTCTCGCTTGAGCCGCTGGTGTCCCTGGCGAGCAGCCAGGCGGAGTTTCCTGTGTTGGTCATCGACACTGAGGCGCAACCCACCAGCGTTCGGTGGGAATCGACGGCTGCTTCCGACGGTCAACTTGTGTGGCACGTTGGTTATGTGACGGACGACGATCAGTACCTGCAGTTGTCCCAATCGCTAGCAGAGAGTGAGCCCTACCTGAGCGAGCAAACGTCCGAGGGTGTGCCCCTGGAGGATTACTCGGATCTGCCCGCAGTGGTGCAGACCCTCACATCGGAGGGCTGGGTGCCCATCGAAGGATTGGATCTTGAGCCCCGGAGGTCCTTGATCCGCACCAACGACGGCTCGACGACGGTAGTCAGTGGCACCGGTGGCTGGGGCCAGGTCGGTGACGCAGCACGTCACCTCGTGCTGCCCTAGTCGTCGTCTTCTTCTTCGTCGTCTGCCAATGCGGCATCGAGAGTCGCTCGAGCCTTGTCCAGCCACGCGGTGCAGACCTGCGCGACTTCCTCGCCTCGATTCCACAGCGCGAGTGACTCCTCCAGGGTGAGTCCACCGCCGTCGAGTTTGGCGACGATCTCTGCTAACTCCTCGCGTGCTTGCTCGAAAGTCGGTTCGCTCACGATGGGGTCTCCTTTGTGCTGCTGCTGGTCGTCACGGTGGCTTGCACGTTTCCATGTTGAACAGTGATGGTCACGGCGTCTCCTGCGGATGTCTGTGCTGGATCACGGAGGACGGCCCCATCGGATGTCTGCACTACGGCGTAGCCACGATCAAGGGTCGCCGCGGGTGACAGACTCCTGGCCCGCGCTCGCAGGTGGGCAACATCGTTGGTCCACGCTTCAATTCTTTGGTTCAGGGTCTGACGAGTGCGTCGGCGTGCGTCGTCGACTACTTGAGCCTCCTGGTCTAGTCGGCGCAGCACGATCGAGCGGCCTCGCTGCAGCAGTTGCAGAACGATCGCGTTTTGTTCTGCGAACGAGGGCACGATTCGCTTTCCGGCATCCGTTGGGGTCGAGGCACGGTAGTCGGCTACGTGATCGAGGATCGGCGCATCCTGTTCGTGGCCGATGGCGCTGACGATCGGTTTGTTGGCTGCGGCAACGGCGCGCACCAAAGCCTCGTTACTGAAGGGCAGTAGGTCTTCGGCACTACCGCCACCGCGGGTGATGACGATGACGTCGATGTCGTCGCGGGCGTCGAGTTCGAGCAAAGCCTCGGTGACTTCCCGAACCGCGTTCGTGCCCTGAACCGCCACCTCGCGAATCTCGAAGTCGGTGGCGGGCCAGCGCTCGCGGGCGTTAACGACGACATCGTGTTCGGCGTCGCTGTTGCGCCCACAGATCAAGCCGACTCGACGCGGCAGGAAGGGCAGTGGCTTCTTGCGCTCAGGGGCGAACAGCCCCTCGGCTGCGAGCGTCGCCTGGAGTTGCGCCAGTCGTGCCAGAAGTTCCCCGATGCCGACGGCTCGGATGGTGCGCGCGCGAAGTTGCAGGCTGCCTCGGCCTGCCCAGAACTCCGGCCTGGCCCACACGATGATCCGCTGGCCGGGCTCCAGCGGTGGATCCATCCGACCGACGAGTTCGGAGTCGGCGACGACGGTCAGTGAGGCGTTGGCTTCGATATCGCGCAGGGTCAGGAATTGCATTCGGGCCTGGGCACGCGGACGGAAGTCGGCTACCTCGCCTTCCACCCATATGGCCCCGAGTTTGCCTATCCAGTCCGCGAGCATCTGCGAGACCGTCCGTACAGGGACGGGGGAATCCGGGCCGGTCTCCAATGCCATGGCACGAGGGTAGGAGGTCAAGCAGGCAACCGGGGGAGCGAATCGGGGTCACCTTGTGCGATTGGGGAGCGCGCCTACCATGGGGGTATGGAGAAAGCGTCTGAACGCAAGGTCCTTCTGGCGGCACCCCGGGGCTACTGCGCCGGGGTTGATCGGGCGGTGGTGACGGTCGAGAAGGCTCTCGATTTGTACGGCTCCCCGGTTTACGTCCGCAAGCAGATCGTCCACAACAAGCATGTTGTGGAGACCCTTGAAAAGCGCGGCGCCATCTTCGTCGACGAAGTCGAGGAAGTCCCCGAGGGATCCACCGTGGTCTTCTCTGCCCACGGCGTTGCCCCCGAGGTCCACACGCAGGCCGCCGATCGTGGATTGAAGACGATCGACGCCACGTGCCCACTGGTGACCAAGGTGCACTCCGAAGCCAAGCGTTTCGCGGCCGAGGGCTACGACATCATCCTGATCGGCCACCAGGGCCACGAGGAAGTTGTGGGAACCATGGGAGAGGCGCCGGACTCCATCACGTTGGTCGAGGATCCGGCGGCGGCGGACTCCCTCGAGGTCGAGAATCCAGACAAGTTGGTGTGGCTGTCTCAGACCACGCTCTCGGTGGACGAGACCATGCAGACCGTCGACACGTTGCAGGGGCGATTCCCGAATCTCATGAGTCCACCTAGCGACGACATCTGCTACGCCACGCAAAACCGTCAGATTGCCGTCAAGCAGATCGCCAAGGACAGTGACGTTGTCATCGTGGTCGGTTCGGGTAACTCCTCGAACTCAGTTCGACTCGTGGAAGTCGCACTCGAGGCGGGAGCGGGTAGTTCCTACCGGGTGGACTCAGCCAGTGAACTCCAAGAATCGTGGTTTGACGGGGCGACGACGGTGGGCGTCACCAGTGGCGCCTCTGTTCCGGACATCCTGGTGGAGGAAGTGCTGGAGGCTTTGGAGGCCTTGGGCTTTGGGACTGTCGAGGAAGTCAAAACGGCTGAAGAAACCTTGGTGTTCGCCCTTCCGCCGGAGCTTCGACGGGATATGAAGGCGGCGTCAGCCAACGCGTCGTCGTAACGCGACGATCACGAGTGCGGCCGCGGTTGCACCGATAATCCACGGCCAGTTGTTGCCAAGCAAGAAGAAGACGACTACCGCCCTGTTGGACGCGTCGGTCGCGGCGATGTCCACCTGACCTGCGGTCATCGCGGCAACAAAGAAGGCGATTGGCGGCGCGAAGATTGCGTGCAAACCGTCTCTAGTGCGAACGACGAATGCCGCCACGATGGAAACCACCACTAGCCCGATGCCGGTGATCAGTCCCGGTTCTCCGCCGAAAAACATCGTCTCGCCGAACGCGAGGATCACCGTCACGCCGATGGTCACCGCATAGACACCTAGCGCGGTGAGGGAACCACTGGATCGAATGTTGGAACGCTCGGCTGCATCTGCTCGCACCGAACGTCGAGGCGCCGGAGCAGCCTTGGTTGCGGGCGCAGCTGGCCGCGCCATTACTTGCAGCGCGGGAGCGGGCTCACCGCTGGACGCTGCGGGCAGCCACGGCTCAGCAGATGCTGCGGAATCGGCAGCGTTGTCGTTCCAGCTGGGGGGCAGGAAACCACTGTCGTCCGAGCCTTCGGTGCCGACAGGGATCGGCACCTGACCGGGCTCATCGGAGCGCCCCATCGTCTTGAGTCGTCGGGCTTGCAGCGAACCGATGGCCGTGATGGCGTCGTTACGTTCGGGTGCACCACGGCTACGAAACAGCCGACTTCCATCCGGGGCTGGAGCCGGAGAAGCGACCTCCTCGACAACTTCGACGATTTCTGCGTTCTGTGCATCGACGAACTCGGGGGCGTCATCCTCAGCGGGCGGAGGCAGAGGCGGATCCTCCAGGTGGGGAGGCAACGCCGGATCGTCAGCATGAGGCAGCGGCACCAGTGGTTCCCAGGATTCCTCGGCCGCAGACGCGGAGGCCGGCGGTGCCGACTCGCGGGCGACAAGGCCCTCGGGCGACGCGGCAGGGGGCGGATCATCGTCGGGGCGGAACAGGTGGGCGAACTCGTCGGGAGTGACGTCGTCGTCCTCGCGCGCGCCTGTCTCGTCGTTCACAACAACCCACGTTAGCCGAATGGCTCGTCGGCAATGCCCGAACCGCGGATGCGTCATACGAGAGCGGCCACCCGGTCACACCTGAACGGCCACTCATAGACTCCCCGCCTGTGGCTCTCACCATTGGAATCGTCGGTCTTCCCAACGTCGGCAAGTCGACCCTGTTCAACGCGTTGACCAAGAACGACGTCTTGGCGGCCAACTACCCGTTCGCCACGATCGAGCCGAACACAGGTGTGGTGGGGGTGCCCGACGCTCGCCTCGCAAAGCTCGCCGAGGTCTTCGGTTCAGCGGAGATCATTCCCGCGACGGTGACGTTCGTCGACATTGCCGGCATCGTGAAGGGTGCATCCGAAGGTGCCGGGCTCGGCAATAAGTTCCTCGCCAACATTCGCGAGTCCAATGCGATCTGCCAGGTCCTACGTGCCTTCCATGACGACGACGTTGTTCACGTCGAGGGTCGGGTCTCCCCAGCCGAGGACATGGAGACGATCAACACTGAACTGATCCTCGCCGACTTGCAGACGCTCGAGAACTCCATTCCCCGTCTGACCAAGGAAGCGCGCAACGACAAATCCAAGGCGCCGGTGCTCGCCGCCGCGGAGCAGGCTGCGGAGATCTTGAACGCCGGCACGACTCTCTTCGCTGCCGGATTCGACGCTGAGCCCATCCGGGAACTGTCCTTGCTTACGGCCAAGCCGTACCTCTACGTCGTCAACTGCGACGAAGACCAGTTGACCGACGAGGACTTCAAGAACCGCATGCGCGAACTCGTCGCACCAGCGGATGCGGTCTTCCTCGATGCGAAGGTCGAAGCCGAACTCGTCGAACTACCGGACGACGAAGCCCTGGAGTTGCTGCAATCTGTTGGCCAGGACGAATCGGGCCTCGATGCGCTGGCACGCGTCGGCTTCCAGACGCTCGGGCTCCAGACGTATCTGACTGCCGGCCCGAAAGAAGCGCGTGCGTGGACGATCCCCAAGAACGCGACGGCGCCGGAAGCTGCTGGAGTCATCCACACCGATTTCCAAAAGGGCTTCATCAAGGCCGAGGTCGTGTCCTTCGACGAGTTGATGGACGCTGGATCGATGGCCGAGGCGAAGTCTCGCGGCAAGGTCCGCATGGAGGGCAAGGACTACGTAATGGCAGATGGCGACGTAGTCGAGTTCCGCTTCAACGTCTAGGAGGTACCTTGCGGTTGCACGCCGTCACCCTGCTCGTAGACGACTACGACATCGCCATTGCCCACTACGTCGGGGACCTCGGATTCGCGCTCCTGGAGGACACTGATCTGGGAGGCGGAAAGCGCTGGGTGCGTGTGGCTCCGGACCCTGAGGGGACGAGCATGCTGCTGGCGGTTGCCACGACACCCCTGCAGCGGGACGCGATCGGCCGGCACGCGGGAGGTCGCGTGGGCCTGTTCCTTCACACGGACAGCTTTACTGCCGAGTATGCCCGCCTGGTGGCCCGGGGCGTCGAGATGACCGAGGAGCCACGACAGGAGGCCTACGGGAGAGTTGTGGTCTTTCGCGACCGCTATGGCAACCTGTGGGACCTGATCGAGCCGGCTCAGTCGTCCCGTTGATCTGCGCTGCAACGTGGTCGCGTTCCGCTTCAAGGTGTAATTGGTGATAGCCGCGTGTAAGGAGTGCTGTGACGGACAAAGTGCAGGGACCTGCTTCTTACTTCCCGTCGATCGAGAAGAAGTACGGATTTCCAATCTCATATTGGATGGAACGGCTTGATGCGGTCCGCGACGCCAAGCACATGGAGCAGGTTGGGTACCTAAAGGAACAAGGCATGGGTCACGGTCACGCGAATGCCGTCGTCGCTTTCTATCGCAAAGACAACGGCCTCTAAACGATTCGAAAAAAGGAGCACCATGGACGATTTCCTCTACAGCGTCGAGCGTGAGTTTGATCTTCCGGTCGAGGTGCTGTGGGACGCATGGGTCGATGCCAGCGCCCTCGAGCAGTGGTACCACCCGACCGATCTGTCGTGCGTTCCTGGATCTGTGACATCCGACAGCGTCGATGGTGGTGCCTGGAGCGTCGCGGTCGACGTTCCCGAATACGGCTTCGTGGCGTACTTCTACGGGACGTACACAGCGGTCGTCCCTCATGCTCGAATCGATCACACCATGCACTACACGCAGTCTCGTGAGGAATTCGATGCTCGAGACGAGTCGTCGGAGCATCACTTGATTCGCGTTGAGTTCGACTCTCGAGGCATGCGCAGTTGGGTGAAGTTCAGCCAGTTCGGTGCCTTGCCGGAGGGTGAAGCGGCGCAGGCTCAAGAGGGGATGGAGAGCTACTTCGATTCCCTCGAGCGGTTCCTCACTGTTGGATGATCGACCTCCGCTTGGCCCTCCACGTGGACCACGCCTGCGTGCACCACAGCGCCCACACCACAAGAGCTGGCTGGAACAGCAATCGAACAAATCTCGCAGCGTCGCTATCAAGTCCGAATGCTGACGTTCCAGTGACGAATTGCGAGATGTTGCCGGGAAAAATGACGACGAAGAACCCCGCGACTATCCCCCCGAGCATCGGACGCCACTTTCGCGGCGTGGCTATCAAGGCTGCGCCCAGTAGGAGTTCGACGACTCCGGATACGGCAACCACGGCCTCTGGGGCCGGCATCCACTGCGGCACTTGCGCCAGGAAGGCATCGGCGCTGGTGAAATGACCGAAGCCTGCAATGAGCAGGACGGCCGCAAGTCCTAGGCGTCCGAGTGTTCGCAGCGTTGAAGCCATGCAGCGAGCATCTCATGGTGAACTTGGGGTGTGTCAGATCTCATCGTTTCTGCAGTGGTCTTGCGCGATGACGTGGGCAGAGTGCTGCTCGTGCGAAAGCAAGGTACCGATCGCTTCATGCTGCCAGGCGGGAAGATCGAACCGGGTGAATCACCGGATGTGACGATCCGTCGCGAATGCATCGAGGAAATCGACATTGAACTTGATCCTGATCGCTTGCGGCTTCTTGGAACGTTCACGTCGCCGGCGGCTAACGAGCCCGGCCTACTGGTAACCGGTCACATCTTCGAACACCCACTAGTTGCGGGTGCGAGGGCAAGCGCAGAGATCGCCGAACTCCTGTGGCTTGACATGCCCTACGACGGAAGCAGGAACGATCTCGCGCCGCTGTTCGAAATGAAAGTCCTCCCGCTGCTGACGTAGCTGCTCGAGGCTGCGTCTACTGTTCGCAGGTGCCCTCGAGAGAAGATCTTCGCAATATCGCCATCATCGCCCACGTCGACCATGGCAAGACCACGCTCGTGGATGCCATGTTGTGGCAGTCCGGTGCCTTCCGAGAGAACCAGGACGTGGCCGAGCGGGTCATGGACTCGATGGACCTCGAGCGTGAGAAAGGCATCACGATCCTGGCGAAGAACACCTCCGTTCGGTACGTCGGGCCATCAGCTCCCGAAGGGGGCGTCACCTTCAACATCATCGATACGCCCGGGCACGCTGACTTCGGTGGCGAGGTCGAGCGTGGCTTGGAGATGGTCGATGGCGTAGTGCTCCTCGTCGATGCATCCGAAGGTCCCTTGCCACAGACGCGGTTTGTGCTCCGCAAAGCGCTGAGCAAGCGTCTGCCCGTCGTCCTCGTCATCAACAAGGTCGACCGCAGTGATGCCCGGATCAAGGAAGTGGTCGACGAGGTCTACGAGTTGTTCCTCGATCTCGACGCGGACGATTCCCAAATTGACTTCCCGATCATCTACACGAGTGCTATCGCCGGACGAGCGTCAACCACGATGCCTGCGGATGGTGGTCAGCCAGACTCGGAGAACCTTGAACCGCTGTTCGCGACGTTGCTGTCGACGATTCCCGCACCCACCTTTGACGAAGGCGCACCGCTCCAGGCGCACGTGACAAACCTCGACGCATCGCCCTACCTGGGACGACTGGCCCTGTGTCGGGTTCACCAGGGCACCATCGCCAAGGGTCAACCGGTTGCGTGGATCCGTGGTGACGGTGGTGTCGATCGCGCCAAGGTCGTCGAACTTCTCATGACCGAGGCACTTGAGCGCGTTCCTGTCGAGAGTGCGTCTGCTGGAGACATCATCGCCGTTGCGGGTATCCCGGACATCACCATCGGCGAGACCCTCGGCGACCTCGATGACCCAAGGCAACTGCCCGTCATCACTGTCGACGAGCCATCGATCTCGATGACCATCGGCATCAACACCTCACCGTTGGCCGGTCGTAGCGGGGGCACCAAATTGACAGCTCCCATGGTTAAGGCGCGTCTGGATGCCGAGACGATCGGAAACGTCTCCATTCGCGTATTGCCCACCGAGCGTCCCGACACCTGGGAGGTCCAAGGTCGCGGCGAACTACAGCTGGCGATCCTCGTGGAACTTATGCGGCGCGAGGGGTTCGAGATCACTGTCGGCAAGCCTCAGGTGGTCACGCGCACAATCGACGGCAAGATCCACGAGCCTGTCGAGCGTTTGAGCGTAGATGTTCCCGAGGACTATCTCGGCGTGGTGACACAACTCATGGCGCTTCGCAAGGGCCGCCTTGAACAGATGGTCAACCATGGTTCCGGCTGGGTTCGAATGGACTACCTCGTTCCGGCTCGCGGCCTGATTGGCTTCCGGACGGAGTTCTTGACCGAAACCCGAGGAACCGGCCTCTTGCACCACGTCTTCGACCGCTATGAGCCTTGGTACGGGGAATTGCGCACGCGTCCTACGGGTTCTCTCGTTGCTGATCGAAGCGGCAGCACCACTGGCTTCGCCCTGGCCAATCTCCAAGAGCGGGGAACGATGTTCGTTGGACCCGGCACCGAGGTGTACGAGGGAATGATCGTCGGAGAAAATTCGCGATCCGATGACATGGATGTGAATCCGACCAAGGAAAAGAAGCTCACCAACATGCGGTCAAGCACTGGCGAGGTACTCGTACCTCTCATCCCGCACCGAGAACTCTCACTAGAGCAGGCTCTGGAGTTCTGTCGCGAAGACGAGTGTGTGGAAGTCACTCCCTCGGCGGTGCGAATGCGCAAGGTGTTGCTGGACGTCACCGAGCGAGTCAAGGCGAGTCGCAAGCGCAAGTAGCGCCCGCCCACTTATCCAAGGTTCGCTCGGAAGAAGTCCACCTCAGCTAGCAGCAGGTTCTCAGCGACCACCTCTTGAGGCGTCATGTGCGTGACACCGCTCAGTGGAAGCACATTGTGTTGTCGTCCCGCCGCGAGCAGGGCGCTGGACATCTGCAGCGTGTGCGCGGCGAGGACGTTGTCATCGGCCAGGCCGTGGATGAGCAGAAGGGGGCGGGTGAGCTGGGCTGCGCGGGTCAGCAGCGAGGTTCGCTCGTAGGGAATTGCGTCGTCGTTCGGATTTCCTAAGTAACGCTCGGTGTAGGCAGTGTCGTAGAGCTGCCATTCGGTGACCGGTGCCCCGGCAACAGCAGCATGGAACACGTCCGGTCGATCGAGTACCGCAAGTGCTGCCAGGTAGCCGCCGAAGGACCACCCGCGGATGCCAACGCGTGACAGGTCGAGAGCCTCTTCTTGGGCAGCGACCGCGTGTAGCGCATCCACCTGATCCTCTAGAACTGGTCCAGCGAGATCGTGGTGAACGGCGTACTCCCACTGCGGCCCTCGGCCGGGAGTTCCGCGACCGTCGATCACCACGACGGCGAATCCCTGATCGGCGAGCCACTGTTCGGTGAGGTAGGCACCGCCCGCCGCTATAACGCGCTGTGCATGCGGACCGCCGTAGGGGCTGCAGATAACCGGCCACTGCATTCCGGGTTCGTGGTTGGTGGGAAGCAGAACCGCCGCGCTGAGATCGCGCTCACCGACGCGCATGAGTCGGGGGCGAGGAGTGAGGTTCGGTTGTTCGGCAGCCGACTTCACCTCGATCGTGTGCCCAGAGTCAATGATCGTGACGGTCGAGCGGGTTTGGTCGATGCTCGTCGATGCGACTACTCGGACATCTCCGTTTGCAGTCCCAGCAGACCAGCGCCCAGAGTCCGTGAGGATGGTGGCGTCGCCTGTGAAGTCGATCCGCGCGAGGACGCGGGTTTCTGGGTCCAGGGCGGCCTGCACCGTTACGCCGTCTGCGTCCACGTCGAGTATCGCGTCGATATTCCAGCCGACTGGCGAGAAGGCTTCGCCATCACGGCACGCTCGAAAAGAGCCATCACGATCCAGTACCTCCACTAGCGCACCGGTCGGATCGGTGTTCGGTGAACCAGCGATGACCGTGATCCAGGGTTCTTGTGTGTGCTCGGCTCGCACAACCAAGCGGTCATCGATCAATTCCAGGACCTGTTGGTGTTGTTGAGTGCGATCCAGTACTGAGATCAGTGGTTTGTGATCGGAAGGCGTGGTGACGCTCGCTAGGTAGCAGTACTCCTGCCTGTCCCATGACGTTTCGGTGATGGTGCCGTCAATACCGACCACGTGTAATGAAACAGCCGCGTTCGGAGTTCCCGCGGACGGATATCGATGCGCGATTGGCTCGTGCTCGGGCTGTGCCGGGTCAGCGATCCATCGTGTTTCAACGTCTGATTCGTCGACTCGTTCCACAAGCAGCCGCTGCGAATCAGCCAGCCACCACATGCCGCGGTGGCGTTCGAGTTCCTCTGACGCAATGAAGTCGGCTAGCCCCCAACCGATCGCGTCACCCTCCTCAGGAGTGAGGCATGTGGCTTCCGCGGCGACAAGCTCAGCGCACCAGACCCGGTTGTCGTGGACGAAAGCAACACGTTTCCCGTCGGGGCTTATTTGCGGATCGACGACCGGGCCTGGGTTAGCAAGTTCAGTTACTTCACCGGTGTCGACGGCGACGACGTATGGAGTGCCGTCAACCACAAAAGCAGCGTGTGACCCATCTGCGTCCAGTGAATAGGTGGTGATGCCGGCGGTGACTTCGCGGAGCCGTTCTCGACGTGCGCGCTCGGCTGGAGGGAGCTCGCCATTCCCCTCGACCGTTGCGGCCCGAACCAAGAGTTTCTCGATCCACTGGTCGTTTTGGTCTGCGCACCACAGGTCGCCGCTAGCTGTTCGCCCGTCCTTGCTGCGGATGAAGAACACTCTGGCGCTGCCATCGGATCGGCGAACGATGCGAAATGCGCGCGGGGCCCCTAGTCGGAAGCCGCGGGTGACCGCCCGTTGGCGGGGGAAACTCAAGGTGGCACCGTCGACTGAGGTCTCCTGTGGCTTGCTTCGCTTCTGATCGGTCACCGGCCTATGGTGCCCGAGAAGCCACGACGGCGTGCGGTCAGAGGAGGCGCAAGTAGCCTGACGTCGTGACTATTGCCGATCGCCGCCTGCTCCTTGTTCATGCCCATCCCGATGACGAGACCATCGGTACGGGAGCCACGATGGCCAAGTACGCGGCGGACGGCGTGCAGGTCACGCTGGTGACCTGCACACTCGGCGAGGAGGGCGAGGTCCTTGTCCCGGAGTTGGAACATCTGGCTGCCGATCAGCACGACACTCTTGGCGAGCATCGGATTGGGGAACTCGCGGAGGCCATGGAGATGCTCGGTGTCGCTGATCATCGTTTCCTCGGAGAGCCGGGCCGTTATCGCGATTCGGGGATGATGGGCGTCCCGAGCAACGAGCGTGAGGACTGCTTTTGGCGGGCCGATCTCCTAGCGGCGGCTACTGATCTGGTCGCGGTCATTCGTGAGGTGCGACCGCAGGTCGCGGTCACTTACGACGACTTCGGTGGATATGGCCATCCGGACCACATACAGGCTCACCGCGTCACCCACTATGCGGTTGCCCTTGCCGAATCACCGTCTTTTCGGCCTGATCTGGGAGATGCGTGGTCGGTTCCCAAGGTCTATTGGACAGCGTTCCCGCGCAGCATCATCCGCGCTGGGATCATGGCGCTTCGCGAGCAGGGTTCGGACAGTGAGTTCGCATCGATGGACCCCGATGATCTCCCGTTCGCGTGTGACGACGACCTCATCACCACAGCAGTGGAAGCCACCGAATTCCTCGACACAAAGATGGCTGCGCTTGCCGCACATCGCACCCAGGTCACTGTGGATGGTGGTTTCTTCGCGCTATCGAACAACCTCGGATCTCAGGCGATGGGAACGGAGTACTTCCGACTCGTTCGTGGAGCACATTCCCCTGAGCCAGGATCGGACCGCGAAACAGATCTGTTTGCCGGGGTCAGCGAGTGACAAAGGCCGGTCGTGCCTTGGCGCCGGTTGCGTCGTTGGCCGCCGGGCTGCTCATCGGCCTCCTGGGTGCCTTTGTTCAAGCACACCGATCGGTTCTTTTGTTTGGCGACCGGTATCTGGTGATCCCTTGGGGCGTATTGATCGTTCTCGTGGTGCTTCTCATCGCGATTCGCGGTGTCACTGTGGGGACTCGGTCTCGGTGGTCCGGCTGGTTGCTGTTGGCCGGGTGGATCGCAATGACCGTCTTCCTGGCAAGCGAAACCGCCGGTGGTGACATCGCGATCAGTAGTGGTGCACGACAGTGGGCCTATCTGCTCGTCGGCGCGATCATGGGTTCGACCATTGCGACATTGCCTGGGAGGCCGCTGCGCCCGACTGCGCGGCAAGATGCGGAAGCAAGCTGATCGGTCAGGGAATTGCCCGGGGCACACCTGAGTTTGGAGCCGAGGCGGGTGCGTGCTTACCATCGTGTACCACGTGTAGACAACGGGTCCACGTGGTGGGGTTTCAGCGGTAGTCCGGACGTGCGGGAGAAGAGGAGTTAGTGAACGAGTCACACCGACGTCGATGGCGCCCGTCTGAGAAGCAGTGGATGGCTGCTCGCATCGTCGCGTGGTCTATTGCCGGCGTCTTGGTTCTCGTGGTTGTGATCGTTGCGTTGAGCCAACCCGGTATCCCGCCCAATACATCGGTCCGTGGAGTTGACATCAGCGGATTGTCTCGTGACGAGGCGATTGCGTTGGTCCGAGAAGAACTGTCGAAGAAGGCAGCCGAGCCACTGGAGTTTGATAACAACGGCCAAGTTCTGGTTGTGAAACCTCGCCAAGCAGGTGTCCGAGTGAGCGCTGCGGAGACTGTTGATCCACTCGTCTCAACGAATCTGAATCCTTTGACGAAACTGTTTCAACGAGGATCGACAGAAGTCGAACCAGTGCTTGTTGTCGACGAAGAACTATTGGACCGGCAGATCGCAACGCTCACACGGTTGTCCACTGTCACTCCAATCGAACCGTCCTTGAGTGTCGATGGGACAAGCGTGCGGTACTCCCCGGGTCGACAAGGTCGCGTCATTGATCCAGAGGTCACTCGTGAAGTGATCCTGTCGTCGGTTTTGGAACCTCGCCTGATAGCCGAACTCCCGGTTGTGGTCGAGGAGCCGACCGTGACGGTCGCAAACGCCGAGGCTGCGAACGCCTTCGCCGTTTCGGCAGTTTCCGGCCCGGTCAGGGTTGCCGTAGGTGACGTCGTTGCTGAGATCCCGGCAGACGTCATTGGCGACGCGTTGACGTTCACGGCGATGGGTGGTGACTTCGTTCCGTCGCTAGACGGGGCAGTCCTGTACGAGTCGATTGCGGATGAATTGATCGTTGCCGAGCAGCCGCGCGATGCTCGCTTCAAGGTGAAGAAGGACGGTACTTTGCGCATCGTGCCGAGCCGTGCCGGGGGCGGGATCGAAGACGATGCACTTGCGGCGCAAGTACTGACGGTTCTCGGGCAGGACGGCGCATCAGGCGGCAAGCGCGAAGTGATCGTGACCGAGGGCCAACGACAACCTGACTTCACCACTGCGGACGCCGAGGCTCTGGGCATCACGGACAAGTTGTCGAATTTCACCCAGAAGTTCAACTATGCGCCCTACCGCGTCACGAACATCGGACAAGCGGCCGAGTACGTGGACGGCACGGTCCTAATGCCGGGTGAGACTTTCTCGATGAACGACACCATCAAGGAGCGGACCGAGGAAAACGGCTACACCGTCGGAACGATCATCGGACCCGGTGGTGTCTTCGAGGACGCACTGGGTGGTGGGGTGTCGGCTGCGACCACTGCAGTGTGGACTGCGGCTTTCTTCGCTGGGATGGAGCGGGTCGACACCAGGGCGCACTCGGTCTACATCTCGCGCTATCAGCCGGGTCTAGAGGCAACCGTCGCGTGGGGCATCTTCGATATGAAGTTCCGCAACGACAGCCCCTATCCGGTATTGATCACCACCAAGATGACCAACTCATCGATGACCGTCGACTTCTGGGGAACTCGGGTCTACGACGAGATCGAAGCCGAGTTCGGCGAGAGAACCAGTATCCGAAAGCCGGAGACGATCTATCGCAAGAAGAAGGGTGGCTGCAGTTCACAAAGCGGTATCCCGGGCTTCTCGATCAACGTCGATCGTGTCTTCTACCAAGCCGAAGAAGAAGTGAAGCGTGAAACGATCCGGACGTACTATCGCGCGGCACCCAAGGTTGTGTGCGGAAAGAAGCCGAAGAAGGACGAAGACAAGAAGAACGACGACGCCCAACAAGACGCACCAGCGGGTGACGCCGATCGAGGAAATAGCCAACCGGAACCGGCTGTCGAGGGCGAGACGTTCGAGAACGTACCCGCCGAGCAAGTTTCCGTCGGTTAGGGGTCAGGCTCCAATCGGCTAACTTCGTTCGACCACCTGACCATCAGGTGTGTCGGTCACGGTAAAGCCGCGTTCGGCCAGTTCGTCGCGGATACGGTCACTGGTTGCGAAGTCTTTCTCACTTCGGGCCGTAGCCCGTTGTTCGATGAGGTCTGCAATGCCCTCAGGAACCGGTTCCTGTTGTGCCTGTTGGCCCACAGTGCGGGCTAGGTCGATGCCTAGGAGTCGGTCGGCCCAGGCGAAGAACTCGAAGCGTGCACCGTCGGCTGGCTCGAGGTCGCGTTCTACGGCCCGCAGCACCTGTAGAGCTCGGGGGGTGTCGAGGTCATCATCGGCAGCCTCGAGGAACTGTTGTCGGTAGTTCTCGGGAATTGGAGCTGATGGGCTTGTCGCCCACTGTGCCACCTTGGACCGCCACCGATCGAGCGTTGTCTGCGCTCCCTCAATCACGGCCCACGTCAGATTCATCTGTTGGCGATACCGATGCTGCAGGAACGCCAGGCGCAGCGCCAGAGGATCGATCCCGCGATCGATCACGTCCTGAACGAGCACGACGTTGCCTGAGGACTTGCTCATCTTCCGCCCGTCGAAGAGCAGATGCTCGGCATGCACCCAATGGCGTACCACGTCGGTTCCTGTGACCGAGTTGCTTTGGGCCCGCTCATCTTCGTGGTGCGGAAAGCGTAGATCGATGCCCCCGGTGTGGACATCGATTGAGTTGCCTAGCAGCTTGATGCTCATGGCGCTGCATTCGGTGTGCCACCCGGGATATCCCACGCCCCACGGTGTGTCCCAAACGAGTTGTGTTCGAGTCTCCGGCGCCTTTTTCCACAGCGCCCAGTCCGCATGGAATCTCTTCGCCGGATCGACCCCACCCTCGAAGCGGTGTCCAGGGCGGAGTTCCTCCAGGCGATTCCCGCTTAGTGCGCCATAGTCGGAAAATGACCGTGCATCGAAGAAAACCGAACCGTCGTTGCCGACGTACGCATGACCGGCATCCATCAATGAGTTGATCAGTTCGACCATGTCGTCGATGGATTCACTCGCGCGCGGATAGTGGTCAGCAGGGTGGATATTCAGCGCCGCCAGGTCGCGGTGGAAGGCGTCCTCGTAGTGGCGAGCCACGGCTAGCGCACCTCGTCCCTCGTCGCTGGCCTGCCGCAGGACCCGGTCCTCGCCGCCACCTTGACCTTCGTCGATGCCGCCGAGTCCGGTGTCGTCAGCCATGTGCCCGACATCTGTGATGTTCTGCACGACCGTGGTCCGCCACCCATGGAGTCGGGCCAAGCGCGCGATCAGATCGGTAAGCAAGAAGGTACGCATATTGCCGACGTGGGCGTCTCGGTAGACCGTCGGGCCGCAGGCGTACAGCGTCAGGTGGCGCTCGTGGGCAGGAATGATCTCCTGGATGCCGCGGGCCTTGGTGTCGTACAACCTCATGCCGCAACCCTAGGTGGAAGACATATCGCGCTTGCTATGCCGCATTGCGGAACACGAGCGAGGGGGAGCCGTGAACCTCACCCGTAGACCTGGGATCAACACGAGCCACACCTGCCCATCGCGGGGGCCCTTGTGTAGCGTGTTCCCCGTTGCGTGGGAGTTCCACGCATCAATGTTCTGAACCGGAGGCTCGAGGTGACCTACGTCATCGCATTCCCGTGTGTGGATGTCAAGGACAAGTCGTGTATCGAAGAGTGTCCCGTCGACTGCATCTACGAGGGCGATCGGATGCTTTACATCCAGCCCGACGAGTGCGTGGACTGT
>JAURQC010000110.1 GCA_030836325.1 Candidatus Nanopelagicales bacterium | reverse complement strand
TGATGGACCGCACGTCTACCAACCGAATTCGAGCCAACTGCACGTCTTCACCGCCAGTCGCGTCAACTACCCGCAACCGGAGCTCTTTGGCGTCGACATTCTTGGCTGCACTGGAGGAATTACTGATAGCCGCCTTCTGCAGGTACGGAATCAGTTCACGCAACTCATCGTTGGACAAGACTTCCTGCGCGATCGATACCGACTCATCGACCGACAACCCCATCGCGGTCAGCGCGAGGACATTGACCTTGTCCAAGAGTCGACCCGTGGTGGAGTCGGTGATGTAGGCCGAGCGAAGGTCGTTGAAAGCGATATCGCCGTCGTGATCAACGGAAAAGGCCTGCAACGAGATCTCCGAGTGGACCAGCCCGGCAGAGTGCATGCCCAGCACACGGCTCCACATCATGCGGGCGAGGTCCACGGTCATTTCCCTCTCAGCAAGTGTTTCTCCGTAACCGTCGCTCACGACGAGAACGTCGGATCGCTCGGTTTCAAGAAGCCGTTGAACGGGGATGGCCGGCACGTCGTGTTCGCGGGCCACGGCCGTCATCAGCATCGCGTGTTCGGCTTGATCCAGGCGCGCGCGAACTAGTCGGGACTTGGTTTCGCGGTTCTTGAAGTGAGACGTCACCCCACCCCAGAGCTGTGAGTCAAGGGCGTCGTAGGCAAACACGTTCACCGAGACAGACGAGCCGTCGCCGAGACGGCCGCGCATGCGGTGAATTCCCGGTGCGACGACGTCTTCTTCCATCTCCTGGGCGTCCACCCCTGAGGACACGAGGAATTGGCGAACCTCGTCCGGTGTGGGGCCGCCCGAGGGTGTTCCGAAGATGAGGTGAGTGATAGCTCCTGCGCTGATGGCGATGAGGACGAGCGCCACGGAACGCGTGGGGAGGAAATCCGCCAGCGCTACAGAACCAAGGAGCGCCCCGCCGATCAACACTCGGCCAACAATCCGTGCGGGACGGCTGAGGAACGGTGATGCTGCCGACACGACCGCCGCGCACACGGGGATGACGAGCGTGTAGGACCAGCTCGGCGTCCAGGCGCCTAGTGATCCGATCTGGAAGATCTCGATCATGTCGATCTGGCGGGCGAAGACGATGGAGAAAACCCAACCGATGGCGACGGCGATCGGCAGTTGCAAGACGAGCACACGGTGGGATTTGCTCAACGCGCTGGCACCAACGATGACCAGGCTCCACACGATCAACGCGATGGACCCCATCAAGAGCGTGGAGTCGACGACATTCGCTAGTCCCTCGTTGACCGAAAATCCCGTGAGCGCATCATCGGGCAGCAAGAAGGAGACGAGAATCAAGCCGACGGCGCAGGCCGCCAAGACCAGCAGGTCGGTCGGTCGTCTAGCGACGTTCGATATCTGCGAGCTGGACCACAAGCGGAATTGTGAAAAGCGCGACCGCAGAGGTTCGTCTAGGTCAACCTCACCCGTATTGGCTTCGTCGAATTCCTCAGCCATAGGCCCGGACCCTGAGCGCTGCAGTGACGCCACGCATGCCGCGAGTTTCAATTGCGCGATCGCCGACCGACATCACAGTTGCTTTGCTCCTTGACGCGAAGACAGGACCAAACGTAGCGAACTTGTGCTTTCTAAGGCGTCAACTCAATCTCACCCGGGCGCCATGTCTTGTCGAACCAGGCTTCTTCCGGTCCGTAAAGGCGCAAGATCGCGAACCAGCCCTTGCCTTCACGCGATTGAATCCAATTGCCTTCGCGCTCCAACGGTGGCTGCGGCGCGATAGTGAGCAGAACGCTGCCATCAGGCTCGGTCTGCAACCCCTCGCGCATGCTGTTGACGCTTGGGAACTTCTGGTCCAGAGTTTGCAGCATGGATCGAGTTTGTGGGTCGTAGATGACAAAGGACCAGAAGTTCTTCGCCGGCACACCCGCGGGAATTCTCAGCGTGTAGGTCTGGTCCCCATTGAACCACTCTCCATTCGAATCTCGCGCGATGATCGCGTACTGCGAGCCGACACCGGGGATGCGCCACACCATTGCTGGGGTATTCACGGTGGCGACGTAAAAGAAGGCGAGGCGGGAGTCCATGTCGGTTCCACCGGCGCCTTCGTCCACCAGGAAGCGGTAGTCCCACTCGGGGAAGAGCGTGAACCACTTGCTTTGATTTTCACCGTACAAATAGGCGGCCGGGTTTCGTGGGGCGAAGGCAACCGCTCGTGCATAGGCACTGCCCGTTGCGGCGGCCTCCTCAAACTTCTCACGTTTCGGGCCGTCAAGCGAGAAGGGCTGACCCTTTCGAATGCCTAAGGCGCTAGCGATACCGAGCACTTCGGGGTCGAATGCTTCGGCCGGCTCCTTGTTGATGGCTCGGTGGATCTCTTCATAGAACGACGCGTGGTTGGAGTGGATGGTGTTGTGCACCAGGCCGGACCCGTTCACCCAGTTCATGGCTGGCGGGTTCGCCTTGTCCTTTAGCGCATAGGCGTGGATGCCGGTGCGGAAATTGGTGGACGCTGGTTCGGGATCACCATTAACCAGCAAGCCGCGACACGGCACCACGTTGGTGTAGGTAGGTGTGTGGGCGATGAAGTAGTTCTCACCGTCCACCTCTGCGACCTCACCGTTGGAGATCTCTTTCAAGGGTCCGTCGTAGTTCGGGCCGAGGATCAAGTACTTCCCGCCCTCGCCACGGTCCGGACCCGGGGCACCCATGTCGATGACGAACTTGAACGTGGCATCGTTGATCGTGCTCGGACCGCAACCCGGTGGTACCTCAATGACAACGGGGCCGGACATTTCCAGATCCAAAACGCAGAACGCGTACACCGTGTCGGTGTTACCGGTGAGATACAGGCTATTAGAGTCCATGAGCTTGTCGAAGATCATCCAGTTCTGCTCGGGCTTTCCTCCCGAGAACTGCTGCGAAACACCTAGACGAATGGCTTCCATGCTCGCGACCGGCACCATGTTGATGAAAAGCGAGACCGCGCGGTGAAAATCAACCTCTCCATAGGACGCGGCGACCGTCGCTGGCATAGGCATCCCGTCAGCGAACTCAACGGTTCCCCCGTCAATTGACATGTTGTCGTCGGTAAGGAGATCCATTGGAATTTCAGTGTTGTATTTGCCGCCCATAAATACAGGCACCCCATTTCCGTCTCACGTGATTGTGAACATCACAAAGCATTGAGCACTACACCAACCGAGCGAAGCCCTTTGAGACAAATTGGGCAAAACTGTTCCACGATCTTCAACCAAAGGCGCACCACGTACTGAACCCAGCGTTGCCCCTCAGGTGGATGCCGCTATGGGCCAATGAAGTAGGCCGTAATACCCGCAGCAAGCCACCGGGCATACTGTCGTTGACCCGCTTCGGAAGTCATCAGCCGGGCATCGGCTTTGTTGCGCATGTTGCCCAATTCGACGGTGACTGTTGGAACGTCACTGAAGTTAAGGCCAGTCGTATTGGCGGAGACCATGAGTTGTTTGTCGATGTAGTTCGACGGAGGCGCTCCGGCCGTAGTCATGCCGCGAATCATTGCCTTCGCGAGCCTTCTACCTGGCTTCACAACATCTTCCGTCCACCCCTCGACCAACCCAGGTGCCAGAACAAAGAAGCCTCGGTTCTTGCGACCTGAGCCGTCCGCGTGAATGTTGATCATGATGTCTGCTCCGATGCGGTTGGCCTTCAGTGCCCGATCCCATACGCAGGGGCCCCACGCATCACGGGAATTGCTCGTACGGGTCAAGTGGACCTCCGCTCCCTGCGCTTGGAGCATTCGCTTCAGCTTCCGGGCAACTTTCCAGTTGAATGTCGCCTCGGGGTAACCCGAATTCGTGGCCGTTCCCGTCGTGTTGCAGCCCTTGACCGACGTCCCATTGAACTTCTTACGCGACATCTGCTTGGCGAAGCGCGGATTCGAATTTCCCAGTTGGTGTCCGGGATCCAAGAGAATCACCCTGCCGTGCAGGGCACCTGGAGTGGAGTCGGGGCTTTCAACCTCTGTGGCGCTCGTGTGCGCGGATCCGACGACGATGAAAAGTGCCGTCGAAAGAAGGACTACGAACTGCCTCATCATTATTGCCAGCCCCTACCCAGCACGACTACGGATGCACCATTACTTTCATATCCGCCGGGTGGCGTTTTGCGTGCGTGAGCGCCTGCTCAACTTCCTCAAGGGAATAACTCGCGCTGACGATTGCGTCGAGATCTACCCGTCCTGAGGCAACAAGTTCGACTGCACTGGGGTATGTATTGGCGTATCGGAATGTCCCGGTAAGCCAGATTTCTTTGCCCTGGATGGCGCCAACCGGAATTTCGACGGTGTCCGTCGGAGCCATGCCGATGAGAACAGCAGTAGCTGCTGGCGCCAGCGAACGTATTCCTTGATCGATAGCCGGCGCGGCACCACTACATTCGAGGAGAACGTCGGCTTCGGGTAGCGGACCAGTTGTCGGATCCAGCGTCACGAACCCGAGTCGCTCGAGCTGGGCCCGCCGATCGGGATTGATGTCCGTGACGGCCACGACCTCTGCACCGCGCGCTCGCGCCACGAGCGCGCAGACAGCACCGATCGGTCCGCAGCCGGTGATGAGAACTCGAGTGCCGAGTGACACCTCCGCTTTCTGGCATGCCCATACACCCACGGAGAGCGGTTCCAGCAAAGCTGCAGCATCGAATGAGACGTGATCGGGAACCGGATGTACAAAATCCCGTGGAAGCACCACGTATTCACAGAAGGCACCATCGATCGGCGGGGTCGCGAAGAATTCGACATCTGGGCACAGGTTGTAGCGACCAAGACGGCATTCGTGGCACCGACCGCACGGCACTCCCGGTTCCATCGCCACCGTGGTTCCCACCGTGACGTCTTCGACACCCTCGCCAAGACCGGCCACCACGCCCGAGGCTTCGTGACCGAGGACCAGGGGACCCTCGACTACAAAGTCAGCGATCCGTCCGTGCTCGAAGTAGTGGATATCGCTGCCGCATACGCCGACGGCCTTGACCTGGATGAGCACCTCCCCTGGACCCGGCTCGGGGACGGGACGCTCAGTCAGGGACAGGCTCAGGTCTGGATTAAGAACACTCACTCGCTGCATGAATGCAGTATCCACTCCAAGGTGGCTTTCGCACCATCGCTGTGAAGATGTTCCAGGGCTGCCAAATAGGGGATCGTGAAACGCTCGTCGTCGACAAGGTCGCCGAACAAGGAACGGTTCTCCAGGAATGCAAGCGGATTTTCCCGCTGTGACTGGGCGATCGGCAGCAACTCGTCTCTGAGGGGGTCAACAACATCGATCGGCGAACCGTGTTCGTCTATTCCCTCGGCGTACCGAGCCCAACTCGCGACGATTGCAGCCGAGAGATCGACAGCCCCGCCTTGATCCAGGCGTTCGCGGACAACGGGGAGCAGCCACTTCGGGATTCGATCGGATGACTCCGCCGCTAGTCGGGCCACCGTGTCCTTGACCTCGGGGTTCGCGAAGCGCTCGATTAATTCGGTCTTGTACGCATCAAGGTCCACCCCCGTAACGGGATCCAACGTGGGGGTCGCCTCCAGGTCCATGTAGCGCCGAAGAAAGTCGGCCATCCGTGGCTCTTGAGCGGCGTCGTGCACGTAGTGGAATCCCATGAGGTGGGCGAAGTAAGCAAGGCCCTGGTGACTCGCATTCAAGAGCCGCAGTTTCATTTTCTCGTAGGGAGAGACGTCTGATGTGACCTGGACGCGGGCTTTCTCCCAGGTCGGGCGACCCGCAGGAAAATTATCCTCGACTACCCATTGGAAGAAGGGTTCGCACAGGACTGGACATTCATCATCGAGGCCAATCGCAACTGAAACAACGCGACGGTCCTCGTCTGTTGTGACAGGCGTGATGCGATCCACCATCGAGTTTGGAAAAGCGACATTGTCGTGGATCCACTCGGCTAGTTCTGGATCCTTTGCACGAGCGAAAGCCGTGAACATCTCTTTTGCAACGTCGCCGTTGTGTTGGATGTTGTCGCACGACATCACCGTGAACGCCGGAATGCCTCTATCGCGCCGTGACTGCAGCGCCGCACAGACAAGTCCGAACGCAGTACTCGGTGGTTCCTCCGATGCCAGATCCGCGGCCACAGTCGGGGTGTCCAGCATGAACTCCCCTGTCAGTCGATCGAAGTTGTAGCCACCCTCGGTGATGGTCAGCGACACGATACGGATCCGTGGGTCCGAGAGAGCCTGCATCGCTGCCTCAGGATCATCGGGGGCGAAGACAACATCGCGGATGCTGCCGATGACCCGGTAGTCCCATGTTCCGTCGGAGTGCTTTTCGACCAGCGTGTAAAGCCCGTCTTGCTCCTGCATTCCTCGCGCTAGGGCTTCATCGCCCGGGAGCATGGCGATGCCCAGAATCCCCCAATCGGACGCAAGACCGGCCGCGGCTAGGTCATCGATGACCAGCGCCTGGTGTGCTCGATGGAAGTTGCCCACGCCTATGTGCGCGATTCCGGGCGACAGCGAACTGCGCTGGTAGCCCGGGCGCTTCACCATGTCGGCTGCCTCGGCCACGCTGGAATCGGAAAGTCTCATCGGTTCCTCCTTGTGAGCTAACCCTGGCACGACTGCTCTAGGCTCGGAACGATGCTTCACCAGTTTTTCATACCGCGCGTCTTGTGGGCGCCAAAGGATTCCGGCTGGTGGATCGCGATGACGTTCATCGTGGGATCCATCCTGTTCGCTGCCGGAGCAGCTCTGCCTTTGATTCCTGAGTTTCCAATTGCAGTCATCAATGTCACTTACCTGGTGGGCTCGAGTCTGTACTTGATCGGGGCTTCGGTTCAGTTCGTCCAAGGCCGACGCATGAAGATCAACGATCGTGGTGATGCAACTGCTGTTCGTCGTTTCGCAAACAAGAACTCAAGGGCAGCCGCCGTCCAGGCTTTCGGAGCGATCTTGTTCCAGACTTCCATGACGGGAACGCTCATCAATGCACTATCCGTCACACAGCAGGAACGCATCATCTGGGCTCCGGACCTAGTGGGTGCTGCCTGCTTCGTCACCGCGAGTTCGATGTTCTTTACGCTCAGTTACCCGATCCAGCAACGTCAAGAGAACCGCGTGAGTGCACGCTTCCTCGCGATGTTGAACATCATCGGATCGATGTTCTTCGTACTCTCGGCGCTTGGCGCATACATCGTTCCGTTGACGGACCAGTCCATCTATCCGGAAGTTGCCAACGTCGGGACGTTCATCGGCGCAATTTTCTTCTTCATCTCGTCGATTCCTGGCCTGCCACCTAAGAGGACGCAACACCTACAAGCGCCACAGTAGCCACGAAGAGTACGGAGCAAATAACCGCTGCAGGAACAGCCCAGCCGAAGCCCCCAGCGTCATTGCGAAGCTCGCGCGATCGGATCAAGGTGGCCATGGCAACTGTCGCCCCGGGAATCGCCAGCACCACCAAACTCCCGGGTGAGCCCGCGAAGACCAGTCGTTCCACGAATAAGGAGACGACGAAGGTAACCAGCAGGGTTCTGGTCCAGGCGAATCGAGTCCGGCCAGCAGGATCATCGAATACAGAGTGGCTCATGACTGAGGGCGTCAGCCGAGGCCCAGGAGTAAGGCTATGGCGAGTGCAAAGACCGCAAGGACGGCGCCGAGAGTCATCACCGTTGCCGAAGAATTCATCGGAGCTCCGCGACGCATCGCGCGGTCCGCTCGTCGCCATTGCACAATTCCCAAGACAGCGGTGGTTGCCCCCAAACTAATGGCGAAAACGCCGAGGACCGTGACCAATTGACGGGCATTGGCGACGACGACGAATTGGTCGAGAGCCACACCACCGGCGATGAGTGCCAGCGATGTGCGCATCCACGCAAGGAACGTGCGTTCGTTCGCGAGCAGGAAGCGATAGTCGACTTCTGAGGACTTTTGCTGACCGTCGGTCACAGATTGAATCTACTCGCGGAAAACGGTTAGACGCCCTTTGGACGCAGATACCGCTGGGCCAGGCCGCCGATGAAATCAAAGGCCAGCGCCACGAGGGCTACGAGAACAGCACCGACGAAGATCGCCGTTGGGCGGTTGAGCTTCAGCCCGGCGTTGATGGTCTCGCCGAGGCCACCACCACCGATGAGGAAGGCCAAGGCCGCCATGCCGACGTTGATGACAGTTGCCGTTCGGATACCGGCCATGATGACGGGAACCGACAGCGGGAGTTCAATCTTGAAAAGTCGCTGGAAGCCCGTCATACCCATGCCCTTGCCGGCCTCGATTACCGCCTCGTCCACTTGTTCTAGACCGACGATGGTGTTGCGGAGAACCGGCAGCAGGGCGAATGTGGCAAGCGCGATGATGACCGTCGTGGCGCCCTGACCTAGCCACACGAAGAAGAGCACGATCAGGCCGTAGGCGGGAAGCGCCTGGCCTAGGCCAAGGACACTGACAAGCGTGTCCTTGATCTTGGGCGCACCTTCTCGGGTGACGGCGATGCCGATAGGTACGGCGATCACCACAACAAGAACCGTTGACCAAAAGGCGACGTACAACTGTTCTTGGAACTGCCGCCACAACTTCGCAGGTTCGAGGATCTTGGTGGTTGTCTGGTCGAACTCGGTGTAGTTCCATACGACGAACAGCAAGGTCGCAAGGATCAAGAAGAGCGCAGGGGTGACCACCAGATCCAGCGAGTCCGACCTCCACCGACGACTCGGTTTGGCCTCCGCGTCCTCAGCGGTCAGCGCTACGGCAGTACTCACGACTGAGAGTTCTCCGCACCGGTCTGGATGAGGAGTTGCGCGAGACTCTCAACTGTGCACCCGCCTAGGTAGTTGCCGCGTGCATCAACCACGACGGCCATACCGGCAGCGGTGGTGAGCATCGCGGAGAGAGCGTCCTGGAGGGTGTCCTCCGGCTGCAGTTGAACCGAGATGGGGCGACCCGCCTTATCCAAGGCCGAAGATCGATTGAGTGCGCGCTCGTCGATCCAACGTGTCGGGTGATCGTTGCGATCTAACAGAACCGCAACGTTGGTATTGGCCTCGTTCATCATGTTCAGCGCTTGATCTCGCTGGAACGGCTCCTTCAGTGTCACCAACGGAGATAGTTCGATGTCCTTGACCCTACGAAGGGTTAACGTCTTCAAGATGGCGCCGGAGCCAAGGAAGTTCTCCACGAATTCGTCAGCCGGATCGGTCAAAATATGTTCGGGTGTATCGAGTTGAGCGATTTCGCTCTGCTCGCGAAGGATGGCAATTCGGTCACCCATCTTGACCGCCTCGTCAATGTCATGGGTGACGAAGACGATCGTCTTCTTCAACTCGCCCTGCAAACGTAGGAACTCGTTTTGCAGGCGATCGCGGGTAATGGGATCAATGGCGCCGAAGGGCTCATCCATAAGAAGAACATCCGGGTCGGCGCCGAGCGCACGCGCCACACCCACGCGCTGCGCCTGACCACCAGAGAGCTCAGAGGGGTAGCGATCACGGTAGATGCTGGGATCCATCGAGACGACCTCGAGGAGCTCATCGACTCGGGCCTTGATCTTGTCCTTCGGCCACTTCAGCAACTTGGGGACCGTGGCGATGTTCTCGGCGATGGTCCGATGCGGGAAGAGACCGATCTGCTGGATGACGTAGCCCATGCGGCGGCGCAACTCGTTGGGATCACCCTTCGTGACGTCCTCACCCTCATAGATGATCCGCCCCGATGTGGGCTCGATCATCCGATTGATAAGACGAAGCGTGGTGCTCTTGCCGCAGCCGGAGGGGCCGACGAGGACCAGGATCTCCCCAGGATTGACCGCTAGGTTGAGGTCCTTGACGGCAGGCTCCTCGACACCCGGATACGCCTTGGTTACGTGCTCGAGCTTGATGAGTGGTTCGACGCTCACTAGATCTCCCGTCAGGCTTTCTTGGTCCGTGGTGTGGTGAAGCGGCCTACGCCGCGAAGTAGTGAATCGATGACGAAAGCCAGGGCCAACGACAAGATGACGCCGGTCCAGATCGCTTCCAGGGAATTGGGTAGCGGCAGGCGCGCCAGGCCGCTCTTAATGAAGTCGCCAAGTCCACCGCCAGCAACAAGGGTTGCAATGGCGGAAATGCCCACCGTCAACAGAGCTGAAACTCGGATACCCGCGAGCATCACCGGCCACGCCAGAGGTAGCTGAACCTTGGTAAGAACCTGCCATCGAGTCAGGCCCATCCCCTTAGCGGATTCCAGGACGCTGGAGTCGACCGAATCAAGGCCGGTGGAAGTGTTTCTCAAGATCGGCATGATCGCGTAGAGGTACAAGGCGATAAATGAAGGCGTGAAGCCCAAGCCCACGATGGGAATGAAAATCGTGAAGAGCGCCAAAGATGGGATCGTCAGGAACACAGACGAAACTGCTAGAGCGAGCTCCTTGGCGAACGTGTGCCGCATCGTCAGGATGGCGACAACTACCGCAGTGATGCCCGCCGCAAGAGTGACGACTACGACATAGGTCAGTGTTTGCGTCAGGCCTTCAACGATGAGGTCGGTCCGGCTCGACATGTAGTCGAACCAGCTGGTTATGCCTTCCACACACTCTCCTGGCGCTTGGGTCGCGAACTTACGTGGCTGACAAGAGGGCGGGGACCGAAGCCCCCGCCCTCTCCGTCGCTAGCCAGCGATGATGCCCTGCTCGATGAGGTAGTCGCGAGCAACTGCTGCGGGCTCCTCACCTTCCGCCGACACGCGAGCGTTCAGCTCGGCCATCTTGATGTTGTCCAGCGGAGCGAGGATGGCCTCAGTGATGCCATCGAACGCGGCCGGATCCTCGTCGTAGGTCTCCTGGCGAATGGTCGCCGAGACGTTGTAGAGGATGTTCACACCCGGGTCCTCGACCAAGGTGAGGCCGAGAGCCGGAATACGACCGTCGGTGGTGAAGACCTCGCCGAAATCACAGTTGTCGTTCGCGGTCTCCGTGTAGATCACACCGGTGTCCAGGATGTTCTGCTGAGCATCCGGGAGCTCGATTCCGGTCGCGGTCTCGGTGAGGATGAGGCCGTCGGGGCGATCGGGGAACTCAGACTCCATACAGACGACGGCATCCGGGTTATCGCGGACGTACTCCATCATCGTCTGGAGGCTGAACGGGCCGCCGTTGGCTTCGGTCGCGGCTGGGCTCGACGCAAAGCCGTAGGTGTTGTTGAACGGCGACTGCCCAATCCACGCGATGTTGTTCTCAGCCGCGTCCATCTCACGCACGCCAGAGGTCAACTCGTCGGAATCGAAGCTGGGATCTTCTTGACCGAGGTGCACGGTCCAGCCGGTGCCGTTGTACTCCATGTACATGTCGATCTCACCGGACAGGAGCGCCTCGCGGGCAACTGCGGTTCCACCGAGGTTGACCTTGTCATCGACATTCGCACCAGCAGCCTCGTAGGCCTGGACCATCATCTGGCCGAGGATGAGCTGCTCGTCGAAGTCCTTCGAACCGATGGACAGATCAATGCCGCTCATGTCGTACTGCGAAGCGACGGTGTCTCCACCGCTCTCGCCTGAGTCACTATCGGCGGAATCACCGGAGTCACTCGAACATGCGGCCAGCGCGAGCGCCGAAGCACCCAGGATGACCGCGAATTTCTTACTCATCGAACCCATGAATTAGTTCACTCCTTGTTTCGCTTGTGTGCAGGGCATCTGACTGGTTGAGGTTATCGGCGAAAAGCGCTCTTGCGGGGGGTGCTTTGGTTAAGGTCACGTCACTGACCAGTGTTGTGATGCCTTTGAGACACGTGCGACATGGGCGTTACTAAAGAGTTCTCTTGTGAAGTTGGTCAAGGCTCGTTCAGGGGTTATGCGCCATGACGCAGACCGCTATCGCCATCTGAGAATGTCACAGTTTCACTCGCCGCCTAGTTGCGTGTCGTGCGCAGGATCTACCTGTGGGTGACCTCGGCGACCACTTCGATCGTCTGCGCGGTCGGATCACTGCAGTACGCAACCCGGGTGGATCGACCAGCAATCTCGATCGCCTCAACGACCTCTTCAGTGACGCGTTCACCGGGAGCAAGGAGTGGAACGCCGGGAGGGTAAGGACAGAACTGCTCGGTACTGACTTCTCCAACGGCTTCGCGCAGTGGCAGTCGACGGCGATGAGCGAAGTACGCGTCGCGTGGGCTCAGAACCATCTCCGGATGCACCTGCCAGGTGTGCGCAGGAGCGGGTGGACGGGGCTCGGCTCGCTGTGACTCGATAACGAACGAAAGAAGATCCACCAACACCGATACGGACTCCGGATCATCAGCGATCGAAATGGTCATGACGATCGTGTCCGAGTCAGCAGCTTCAACGCCCACACCCTGCTGCCACAAATCGTGAGCGATCGCAGTTCCGGTAGTGCCTGTGCGCGGGATCCACAGCGTCAACTTCAATGGATCAATGGCGTAGCCGAGTCGTTCGTCATCAAGTGCCACGACTCCCTCGATGCGCGAGAGCCGTGCGCGCGCATCAGCGACGGCCTCGGCTAGCCGGACGAGCTGCTTGCCCTGATCGCGCAGAAGAACCAGGCGCGTCGCATCGATCGATGCGAGAAGAGTCGCTGACGGCGACGTAGTTGCCGTGAGGTCTACACCATGGCTCAGTGTGGAAGGCAGCACGCGCTTGCCTTTCAAACTCGTCACCGCGGTCTGTGAGTAACCGGTCAATGCTTTGTGGACACTGGTTGTCACGACATCAGCGCCCTTGGCGTGGGCGCCACGACCAGTCAAGAAGTCCAAGTGAGCTCCCCACGCCTGATCGACGATAAACACCGAATCATTCTCGTGACACAACTCCGCCAGGGGTTCGATCTCGGTGATCGTTCCGATGTAGGCGGGAGAGGTTACGAACAGCGCATAGGCATCAGACATGTCGACGTCGTCAGCACGGACTCCGATCGGCACACCGAATTCGGGATGAATGCGCGGCAGCACCCAGCGTGGGTGAGCACCCGACGTCACCAGCCCCGCATGCGCACTGCGATGCGATGTCCGATCGATGCAGATAATCGTTTCTGGAGCAACAACCGATGTGAGAGCCGCAATGTTGCCCTGTGTCGAACCACCAACGAGAAACCGCGCGTGATCTGCGCCGATCGCCTTCGCCCAGAGTGCCTCCGCCTGCTCGAGGAAACGACCACTGAAGACGTTGTCATCTACCCCACCCTGCAACGGGATGTCATCACGGATAAACGGCGACAACACATCCGCAGCGAAGGGGCTCTCACCCGGCTTCCCGTAGCGCATCTTGTGCCCGGGAATCTGCATAGAACGCGTCTGACGAAAGCGCGCGGCTTCCCATGCGTCTACCAAGGGGGCGTTCGTCATGGCGCGACGCTAGCGCTCCGTTCCGAGGGCCTGCAGACGGATATCCAGATCGTGAAGTTTGGGTCGCACCAGCGCGTCTGGGTAACCCTCTTCGTCGCGTAGACGCACGAGTTCTTCTTGTTCCGCGCGCACCATGGTCCGAGCGAGTTGAATCAACGTGTGAGTCGCAATTTCCTGTGTTGTTGATGCGTCTTCTTGGGGTCGTGCCCGATCAACGCGATGCTGGGTATCACGACGAAGCCGATCAACAATCTCTTGCGGTATCGAGTTCTCTTCGGCATCGGCTTCGGTCACGGCTGCATCAAGTCGAGCGAGCGCGGCCCGAGCCAAAGCAGCATCCATCGTGCGTGCGAGCTCTGTGTCGTCGTCACTACTTATACCCATCGCTCGGGCAAGTGGTGCGACGGTGAGAGAGACGAGAAGGCTGAGCACGATAATGACGAAAGTCGTCGCCAACAGAACGTCGCGATAGGGAAACGGATCACCCGAGGCTACGACGAGCGGCAAGGAGAAAGCAGCAAGACCGGAGACGGGTCCGCGAGCCCCAGCCCAGGCCAAGACCGCAGCCTGACGGCCGAGTTGTTTCCGCTGTTCTTGCGATGCTCCCTTGCGTCGATCGCGCGTGCGTTCGAACGCCACCATCAAAGCAACGAAAATTGACCGAGTTGCGATCAACGTTACGAGCACGAGTGGTACGAGGATCAACACCAGACGCATATCCTCATTACTCAAGCGGCCAAGAACCTCGGGGAGTTCGAGTCCAATGAGGTAGAAGGCGAATGTCTGCAGGATGAATGTCAGATGCCGCCACACAGCGGTGCCCTGCAAGCGTCCCGACCATCCTGGGTCGGCGTGCTGAGCGTTCGCGACCCACAGTGCGGCGACGACCACAGCCAAGATCCCCGAGCCCTCGAATCGCTCCGCGAGGAGATAGATCAGGAAGGGGGCGACGAGGATCAGGGAGTTTGCCGCCACGAGATCACGGCTGCGGCGAAGAACGACCGACATTCCCCAACCGGCAATTGCCCCAACTAGCAATCCGACGCTGACCGCCACCGCGAACATTCCCATGGCACCGATCACAGTCACACTGCCCGCAACAGCGGCCATGACCGCCACCCGCAACGCAGTCAATCCCGTGCCGTCATTAACCAGGCTCTCGCCTTCCAGGATGGAAACCAGCCTCCGTGGAATGGACGCGCGTTTGGCAATAGTGCTGACTGCTACCGCGTCCGTCGGCGCCAGGATCGCTCCTAAGGCCAACGCGATGGCGATGGGCATCGCGACGACGAAGCTCACCACCCCACCGATGACGAAAGTCGCGGTGAGCACCAAGCCAACCGCCAAAGCTAGGACCGGCCTACTCACCCGCCGAAGATCCATATAGGACGAACCCAGAGCTTCACCGAACACAAGCGGAGCGAGGAGAACGATGAGTATGACTTCTGGCTCGGGCGGCGCATCGGGGCCGATGGGAGCAATGCCGATGATCGCCCCAAGAGAAATCAGCGGCAGAGCGATACCCCAGCCGCGTTGCCGGATGAAGACCGCTACCACAAGAATTAAGACGCCAGACGCGGCAAACTCAAACAGGCTCTCATCCACGGACGAACCCTAAAGGCTGATCGGTACTGCCCTATCGGCAAGACGCAATGTGTTTTCTCCTACGACTCGATGCGGCGTCGTCCTTCGAATGCTCGTCCAAGAGTGACTTCATCGGCGTATTCGAGATCACCACCGACGGGCAGTCCGCTGGCCAAGCGCGACACCGCCACCCCCAGCGGAGAAATTGTCCGAGCCAAGTACGTGGCGGTCGCTTCGCCTTCGAGATTCGGATCGGTCGCGAGGATGACCTCGGTAATCGATCCATCGGCCAACCGACTCAGCAGTTCCCGGATCCGTAAGTCCTCCGGGCCAACACCCTCGATTGGATTTATGGATCCGCCAAGCACGTGATAGCGACCCCGGAACTCGCGAGTGCGTTCAATGGCGACCACGTCCTTGGGTTCTTCGACGACACACACGATGCTGTCATCACGCTTGGGGTCCATGCAGATTCGACACTGCTCAGACTCCGAAACGTTGCCGCACGTATGACAAAACTGAACGCGCTCCTTGACGTGGACCAGCGCATCGACGAGTCGTTGAACATCGGCCTGTTCAGCGGCCAGTAGGTGAAAGGCGATGCGCTGCGCACTCTTGGGACCCACACCCGGCAAGCGCCCCAACTCGTCAATGAGTTCTTGGACTGCTCCCTCGTACATCAGTGCTCAATCTCGCCGATTTGGGTCGCGCCCATCTCACGGATGACCAAGTCCACTCCTGAAATGTCATCGATGTTGTCGTCATCAACGCTCGGGGAATCGGCCGGATCAGCTTCCACAGCCGGCTCGACGGTCCGAGCGCTAGAAGACGACGGCGCCCCACCGGACCCAACGACGACGTCAATGCTTACGTCGACCTTGAGAGTGTCTGCAATCGCTGCGCGCAACTTCTCGTCATGACCACTGGCCGCAGCATTCGCTACCTTCCCCGGGCTGTCTACGGCAACGGCGAGCACACCGTCGGACCACGACACGGGCTGGGATCCACTGAACAACATCCAGGCAACCCTGGTGCTCGAGAGTGCGTCAATAACCGCCGGCCACATAGTGAGGAAACCTTCCAACGTCATATCGACGTCCGTCGAGGTGGAGACCGCGGGCTTGGTATCAACCCGGGGTTCATCGCTCACTGACTCGACGGGTGATTCGCTCGCAGATTCCGCCGGAGCAGTCGCTGCCTCAGTCGCCAAGCTCTCTGCGCTGGAGGGAGCGACGTCGGACAATTTCGGGGGTGCGGATTTGGCTGCTGCCTTGGGCTGGGCTTGAGCCTTTGACTTGGACTGTCGAGGCGGCACGGGAGGTGAGGCTGGGGCTGCTTCCGACTCTGGGACAGCACCGGTCGCTTCGGGCCTGTTGGCCACCACGGTCGCAGACGCAACTGCCTTCTCCAAGTGCTCGATACGAGCAAGCGCGCCGAGGTCCGAATTCTCGGCAGCAGGAACAAGTAGGCGAGCAGCCATGATTTCTAGTCGCAGGCGCGGTGCAGTCGCACCCTTCAACTCACTGAGCGAGCGGCTAATGACGTCTGCTGCTCTGCTGGCTTCGGCTGGACCAAGAAGATCTGCCTGCGTGGCGATACGTTGGGCTTCGTCCTCGGGTGCATCGATCAATCCTCGTTGCACCGCCTCGGGGACACTTTGCACCACGATGACATCGCGCATACGCTCGAGTAAGTCCGATACGAAGCGCCGCGGCTCATGCCCGGTCTCGACTACCTGTTCGATGACATCGAAGAGCGCAGCACCATCTCGATTGGCAATCGCCTCGACCGTAGTGTCAAGCAGTGCACTGTCCGTGACACCCAATTGGCCAGCGACTTCGGCGTAGGTCACACCTTCTGACCCGGACCCTGCAATCACTTGGCCGAGGATCGACAGGGAGTCGCGAACGCTGCCTGCACCCGCTCGCGCGACGAGGGCCAGAGCCGCGGGTTCGGCGCTGATGCCCTCGGACTCGCAGATTGAAGCCAGGTGAGACTGAAGGTCGCGGTTGCCGACAAGACGAAAGGCGTAGTTGTGCGTACGCGATCTGATGGTCGGAAGCACTTTGTCCGGGTCGGTTGTGGCGAAAATGAATCGCACGTGCTCGGGCGGTTCCTCAACCAACTTCAACAGCGCATTGAATCCAGCCGGCGAAACCATGTGGGCCTCGTCAATGATGTAGATCTTGTATCGGGAGGAAGCCGGGGCGAACATCGCTCGCTCGCGCAGATCTCGAGTGTCGTCCACCCCTCCGTGGCTGGCAGCGTCGAGTTCAATGACATCGATCGATCCGGAGCCGCCGGCAGCTAGATCTACACAACTTTGGCACTCCCCGCAGGGCTCGGGAGTAGGACCCTTCTCGCAGTTGAGTGATCGGGCCATGATCCGGGCGGTAGAAGTCTTCCCACACCCACGGGGACCGGAGAACAAATAGGCGTGATGGACGCGATCGTTCTCTAGAGCACGACCCAGCGGGGTCGTGATGTGCTCCTGCCCCACCACATCGGCCAGACGAGCAGGCCGGTACGTGCGGTAGAGGGCCAAGGACATGGGGTGACCCTAATGCTCACGGGAAACCATCAGCTAAACGATCTCGCGCCAGGTCCTCAACCGAAAACCATGCGTATCTATGTCATGAATTCCCAGCGAGAGGTTAGCCTGGCCTAATGGACTCCTGTGGATGGAACAACCGAGATCTAGGGGGTAGGTGATGACCCAAACGCGACGGATGCCAGTAGGACGTTCAATGCGTGTTCCGAAAGCGGCCCTACTAATGGCGCAACGGATAGTGCAAGAAATTGACGCCTCCGGACTGAAAGAAGGCGACGTCTTGCCTTCTGAGCGAGCAATGCTTGACACGTACCAAATTGGCCGCGGCACTTTGCGTGAAGCCCTGCGGTTCCTCGAGTTCCAGGGAGTGATTGCACTCAAACCCGGCCCGCGTGGTGGCCCGGTGCTGCTGCATCCAAGTGCCTCGTTCCTGGCTAGCAATCTCGTCCTATTCCAGCAATTGAGCGGCTCACCCTTTGGCGATGTAGTCCAGACACGGACCACACTCGAGCCTCCGTTTAGTGCTTACGCCGCCGAAAACATCGACGAAGAATTTCTATCGGCTCTTCATGAGACAGTCGGGCGGATGCGTGAGCACGTAGACAGTGCGTCAGCGTTCATGGCTGCAGATGATGATTTTCACCGATTGATCGCAGCAAGGTCGAGCAATGGCGTCTTCAGTTACCTTGTTGACGCCCTCGTGCAGATCACACGCGACAAGCTCGCATCCGTTGGCTTTACCCAGCGGCGGTGCGAGTCAATTATCGATGAACACGACGCTGTTCTGGCTGCTCTCTCCGAAGGCGATCCACAACTCACCGAGACACGTATGCGAGCGCACCTAGACAATTGTGCTTCCGACTTGGCACGGAACTTTCCACAAATACTCGACGACGTCGTCCCGTGGACTCCAGTCTCCTTGTAGGCCAAAAGGGACCCCCCGCGCACCTGACAGAGCCCGCCTACCCTTGCTGCCTTCCGGCCCTGGGGGGGTTGAGCGAGGTGACACCGCACGGGGGGTCACTTCCAAGCGTACGGGGCCACGCACAGCGAGTTCCACCTGCCGGTAATCTCCCCCGCGGAGGATTCGCCTAGTGGCCTATGGCGCTCGCTTGGAAAGCGGGTTGGGTTAATAGCCCTCAGGGGTTCGAATCCCCTATCCTCCGCGTAATCGAAGGGGGCGGCATGAGCCGCCCCCTTCGCGCATTCCGGGGCCTTGTAATCTCCTCCGCGGTGGCGTGTCCGAGCGGCCAAAGGAGCGCGCCTCGAAAGCGCGTGTGGGGGCAACCTCACCGTGGGTTCAAATCCCACCGCCACCGCCATACAACCTGTGGGATTTGCGAGGAGTAGTCGACGCAGTCGGCTACGACGGGTCCCACACCTCCCTCCCGCATCGGAGAGAGTGCATTCGACCGGCACAGTTGGATGCATCCGAGGCATTGAGTGCACTGCTTCTCCCCCAAGACCACCCTTCCACTCCCCTGGTAACTCAGAATGCGGTTGTATTCCTCCATGGCCGACGAACGATCTACTCTCACGTCACTTCGCGAAGTACGCCTGAGTCCAGGCAATGTCTGGCGAGTCGGCCTCGTGGTGCTTGCACTCTTAGGTCTGGCGTTTTTCATCCAATTCCTGCTCGAAGACGGCGGAGGCGTCCTCTTCGTGATCTTGATGGCATGGTTTGCCGCCCTTGCCATGGCACCGTTGGTTCAGCGGATGTCGAAATACATGAAACGAGGGTTGGCCACCATCATCGTGATGGTTGCATTCCTTCTCTTCGCGGCCTTCTTCCTATTCGCCTTCGGTAATTTGCTCGTCGATCAACTGGTGCAACTTGCTCTCGAGGTGCCAAACGTGATCGCTCAGGCTCTGGCCTGGGCAAACGAGCGTCTTGGTACTGCCTACGAATTCAACGACATCCTTGCGCTGTTCGATGTCCAAACAGCCGACCTTGCTCTCTATGCGGGTGAGATAGCAATCACCATCCTGGGCTTCGTCACGTCTTTGGTGGGAAGCATCTTCAGCATCTTCACCTTCGGACTCTTCTTGTTCTACTTTTCCGCTCAACTCCCGCAGTTCCAGCGCTGGGTCGCCAGCCTCTTCCCCGAGCGCGCACAGGAATTCGTGATGAACGTCTGGCGCCTCACGTCAGAAAAAACCGGTGGCTACATCGGCGCACGCGTGATCCTCGCCTCCATCAACTCGGCGACAACGGCGGTCGTCTTCCTCCTCATCGATATGCCGTACTGGCTGCCGCTCGCACTGTGGACCGGAATCGTTGCGCAGTTCGTGCCCACCATCGGCACCTACATATCCATCGCGCTGCCAGTCCTCGTCGGGCTACTCAGCGAGAATCCGTACGTTGGTCTTTTGGCGCTGGCCTGGGCGATCGTCTACCAGCAGGTCGAGAACCTCACCATCGAGCCGCGTATCAGCGCTAAGGCGGTGAACGTCAATCCCGCCGTGGCATTCGGTTCCGTGCTCATCGGGGCATCGTTGTTCGGTGTGGCTGGTGCCTTTCTTGCCATTCCGGTAACCGCAATGTTGCTGTCTCTATTGGACATCTACGGCAAGCGCTACACCCTGATACCGGAGTTGCGGGGAGGCAGCGAAGCACAGACGGCGGGACCCGAAGAGTTAGGCGAATCCGCCGCTGAGACAAGCGAGGCTTAACTATGGACCTGGGACCGAGCCCTCGGGCACAGGAATACGTCTCACACCTCACCACGTTCATGGACGAGTACGTCTATCCGGCAGAGCCGGTGTATACCGAGCAGCGTCAAAGTCTCGCCCGGGAGGGGAAACTCCACCATTTACCCGCGGTCATCGAAGAGCTCAAGTCCACCGCACGATCCAAAGGGCTGTGGAATCTCTTCCTGCCCGACTGCACCGACCCGGCCCACGGACTCAGCGTCTTGGACTACGCCTACCTCGCGGAGATCACCGGACGCTCAATCGAGATCGCCCCCGAAGCACTCAACTGCTCAGCACCGGACACCGGGAACATGGAGGTCCTGCACATGTTCGGCACACCCGAGCAACAGCAGCGATGGCTCCAGCCACTTCTCGACGGCCGCATTCGCTCGGGTTTCGCGATGACAGAACCCGACGTTGCATCCTCCGATGCCACGAACATCGCAACCCTCATCCAAAGGCATGGCGATCACTACGTGATCAATGGTCGCAAGTGGTGGACTACCGGGGCACTTGACCCTCGCTGCGAAATCTTGATTCTGATGGGCAAGACCGACCCCGACGCCGATACTCATAGCCAACAGTCAATGGTGCTCGTGCCGATGGACACACCCGGTGTCACAGTGAAGAGATCCCTGCCAGTCTTTGGCTATCACGATCAACATGGCCACGGAGAGATCGAGTTCTCAGGTGTCCGAGTCCCGGTGTCGAATCTCCTCGGTCAAGAGGGCTCTGGTTTTGCCATTGCACAGGCGCGGCTTGGTCCGGGCCGCATTCACCACTGCATGCGCATGATCGGGCTCGCCGAACGCGCTCTCGAACTGATGGTCGATCGGGCGAAGGGACGTGTTGCCTTCGGGGCACCGCTCTCCGATCAGGGCGTCGTTCGCGAAGCCATCGCACTCTCACGAATCGAGATCGATCAGGCGCGCCTTCTCACATTGAAAGCCGCAGCCATGATCGATAGCGTCGGCGCAAAGGGAGCTCGTACCGAAATCGCAGCGATCAAGGTGGTAGCGCCGCGGGTGGCGTGCGATGTCATCGACCGTGCGATCCAGGTGCACGGTGGCGCCGGCGTCAGCGACGACACCCCTCTCGCATCGATGTACGCCGGGGCACGTTCGCTACGGCTGGCTGACGGTCCAGACGAAGTTCACTTGCGTGACATCGCCCGCATGGAGTTACGTCGCCGATGAGCGACCAATCCGATGTCCGGGGTGAGGACGCTTTCGACCTCGTGGCCATGGATGCGTGGTTGCGTGGTGAGTTATCGGATCTTGCACCAGGCCTCCCAACGGTTACCCAATTCACCCGCGGTGCTTCCAACCTCACCTACCGGCTCGCCTACCCTGATCGCGAGTTAGTCCTGCGGCGTCCACCCGCGGGAACGAAAGCCGCCTCCGCACATGACATGGGTCGTGAGGTCCACGTCTTGACACATATTCGTGATCAGTTCCCTTACGTGCCGCAGGTGAAGGCCAACTGCACCGACCCTTCGGTAATCGGATCGCCCTTCTACGTGATGGACTACATCGAGGGGATCGTTCTGCGCCCTGACACCGCACAGACTCTTTCTGCCGAACAAGCACAAAGCCTCGGACACGTGTACGTCGAACGTTGGGCCGATCTGCACAGCATTGATGTCTCTGCGGCCGACTTGGACAACTGGGGCAAGGGTCCGGGGTATGTCGATCGTCAGATAGCCGGCTGGTCCGATCGGTATCGACGGGCTCGCACCGACGACGTCCCGGACGGCGAGGCGGTGATGGTGTGGCTTGATGAGAACCGACCCGCTGATATCGCTGCCTGCGTCATCCACGGTGATTGGCGTCTGGACAACATGATCATGGAGAGTTCGTCACTTCTTTCTGGCAGTGAGCCGAGGATCAGCGGAGTCTTAGATTGGGAGATGGCGACCATCGGTGACCCACTCATGGACGTCGGAGCCGCCTTGGCCTATTGGATCGACTCAACCGACGCCGGTGTCGATCCCGCCTTCGCGGCACTAAGGCGGCAGCCGAGTGACATTCCTGGAATGCCCACGAGATCGGACATAATGCAGCAGTACTCGCAGCGCATGGGCTTCGCCAATGTCGAGTGGACCTTCTATGAGACCTACGGTCTGTTTCGCCTGGCCGTGATCTTGCAGCAGATCTGGGCGCGCTACGTGGCCGGGCAAACAACCAACCCCGCGTTTGCGCAGTTCGGTCAGGCCGTGCGCGTGCTACTCGACCGGGCAGCCAGGACCAGACAGGGACGGTGACGGCGAGGCGAGCGACGCCACGACCTCACCCTCAGGCTTCAAACCCTCAAAACTGCGACCGATCGACAGATCAACCCGAGGCCCGCTGCGATCGTCCTCAACCATCACTGCATCGGGCACGTAGAACTGCAAGAGCCGCGCGTTATCAATGCCCTTGGGTCCGAAACGGATCTCACCGACACCACGAAGTGAGACGCCAAGCGGATCGTTCTCCACTTTGTTGATCCCAAATCCTGCTTGGCTCAGTTCCTGTGCCGTAGCTCCCGCGAGACCAGCCCGCTTGGTCGAGTTGTAGACGTTGACCACCACCGCATCCGGTCGGGGCAGCACCTCAGCTGCAGCGATCAAGGTGGTCTCGCACGGTTCGGGCTCGGTCGTCTCGATTGCGTTAGGCGAACTTGGATCGGCTTCCCCCGCAACAATCGTCGGACGCTCATCCTCTCCCGAGACCAAGAGTGAAACCCCGAAGCCGATAGCGAACAACACGACCATCCCCACAGAGCTCAAGAGCGCAATCAACCACGTTGGCCGCTTCGCGGGGGGACGTCGGACGGGACCCAGAGTGCTCATCGGTCACCACTGTAGGCATCGCCGTCGCTTCCCGAAACTCGCCTGGACTCAAGGAAACTCGACAACACATCGCCGCACTCCTTGGCGCGCACACCGCTGACCACTTCGAGGCGATGGTTCATTCGGCGATCACGCACCAAGTCCCAGCGCGACCCCGCGGCGCCGTACTCCTCATTCCAGGCGCCGAGAACCAGGGTTTCGATGCGAGCAAGCACCGCTGCTCCCGCACACATCGGGCACGGCTCGACCGTCACTACGAGTGTGCAGCCGTCCAGCCGCCAGTCGCCTTGTTCATGCGCAGCCGCTCGCAGAGCCAGCACCTCAGCGTGGGCCGTCGGATCGTGGTCAACTTCCCGCCTATTCGAGGCAACGGACAGCACTCGGCCTTCGGAATCGACGACAAGAGCTCCGATAGGGATGTCTCCGCGCTCACCGGCAGCGGTGGCACTCTCGAGGGCGACTCCCATCCATTCGGCGTATTGCCTGTGACGGTCAATCATCACCTGGTCGCGCGTGACCACTGGGCGGAGATTCCGAGGCGCTCAGCGATGGTCGTTAGTTGCTCATCGGGGTAGAGGTCCTCGTCAGAACACAACAGTTCGAGTTCCTCGCCTTTCATACCGAACTCTTCCAGCAAGCGCGCATCGCCGGCAGGTTCGAACTCTTCGACGTCTTCATCCGACAGACCGAGCATGTCCACGGCTTCTTCTGCGAGCGACCAATCCCACGATGCAGCTCCGTCGCTGAGAAGGATCCAGCGACCTTGGCCACTCTCACGCACCAGCAGGAAGAAGTCGTCACGCACGGTGACGGCCCCGAACACACCCCCCTCTCCCGGGAAGCGCGACAGCGCCGAGATGAGCGCATCCATGGAGACGGCCGAGCGAGCGGGAATGCTGGATACCTGCCAGATGCCTTCCTCGCGCCAGAACACGATCGACGATTCGATGTCGTCGACGCTCACTACCTGAGTTCCCATGGGTAGATCGTGTCATGAGCCGCACCTTCGAGTCACCCTTACGACTACTCTGCGGTGCATGCGAACTCTGGTGATCGATCATCCGCTCGTTTCCCACAAGATGAGCCGTTTGCGGCGTGAAGAGACATCATCAGCCACCTTTCGGCTCCTTGCCGAGGAACTCGTAACTCTCCTGGCGTACGAGGCCACTCGGTCACTGACCGTCCATCCCGAGCAGATCACCACTCCGGTCGCACCGACCACTGGGTATGAACTCGGTGAGCCCAAGCCGCTGGTTGTGCCGATTCTCCGCGCTGGCCTTGGCATGTTGAATGGCATGGTCAAACTGATGCCGACCGCCGAGGTCGGTTTCCTCGGATTGGTTCGCGATGAGGACACCCTGATGGCGTCGATCTACGCAGACCGTCTCCCGCAAGATCTGCACGATCGCCAGGTGTTCGTTCTCGACCCCATGCTGGCCACTGGCGGCACTTTGGTCGCAGCGATCGACATCCTGCTCGAGCGCGGAGCCAAGGACGTCACCGCCATTTGCTTGCTAGCCGCTCCGGAGGGCCTGGCCCACATGGAAGAGAACTACGGAAACCGCGATGCAGACGTGACCGTGGTTACCGCAGGCCTCGACGAGAAGCTCAACGAGAAGGGCTACATCGTCCCGGGCCTCGGCGACGCCGGCGACCGCCTCTACGGCGTCGCCTAACCACGCACCATCACCACTCCCGTTTCCCCCGGAATCCGGGGGAAACGGCTGGGGTTGCTAGACGTTCTTGAGGGCTGCGACGACCTTGGTGAGGGAGTCCTTCGCATCACCGAAGAGCAGCGTGGTCTTCGGATCGAAAAGGATCTCATTCTCGATGCCCGCGAAGCCCGGTCGCATCGACCGCTTCAAGAACACGATCTGCTGCGCTGCGTCCACGTCCAGGATCGGCATGCCGTAGATCGGTGCACTCTGATCGGTGCGAGCTGCCGGATTCACGACGTCGTTCGCGCCGACAACGAGCACCACATCTGTGGCCGAGAACTCCGGATTGATCTCGTCCATTTCCTTGAGTTGCTCATACGGCACATTCGCTTCTGCCAGCAGTACGTTCATGTGCCCAGGCATGCGACCAGCCACCGGGTGGATGGCGTAGTCCACCTCAATGCCCTTCTCGGTGAGCAAGTCAGCCAGTTCGCGAAGCGTGCTCTGGGCCTGCGCGACCGCGAGGCCGTAGCCGGGAACCAGGATCACCTTGTTCGCGAAGCCGAGCATGATCGCGACATCGTTCGCCGAGCCCGAGCGGACCGGACGGTCAGTTCCCCCGCCCCCACCGCCGGCCGTGGTGCCGGAGAATGCGCCAAAGAGCGTAGAGGTGAGGGGTCGGCCCATGGCCTTGGCCATCAAGTTGGTCAGCAGCGTGCCCGAAGCACCCACCAGTGTGCCGGCGATGAGCAGCAGGACGTTGCCGAGCACGTAGCCCGACGCCGCCACAGCCAGACCGGTCATGGCATTCAACAAAGAGATGACGATCGGGACGTCCGCGCCACCAACCGGCAGGACGAACAGGACACCAAACAGCAGGCCAAGCGCGAGCAGGGCCCACAACAGCCACTGCTGCGGGTCGACGACCATCCAGACCGCAGCTACGACAGTCGCGAGTGCAACAAGGATGGTGATCCACTTGCCCAGCGGGATGACCACTGGCCGAGTGGTCATCAGTTCCTGCAACTTCAGGTACGTGACGACCGATCCGGAAAACGCGACCGATCCGATGATCACCGTCGCAACGGTGAAGATCAAGAACAGGAGGTCCTCGGACCCGACGACCAGATACTCAACAACTGCGATCAGACCAGCCGCACCACCGCCCACGCCGTTGAAGAGCGCGACCAGCTGCGGCATCGCGGTCATCTTGACGCGACGCGCGGCCACCAGACCAACCACCGAACCGACGGCCAGCACAATCAGGATTAATGCCAGGTTCATCAGTTCGATACCGCTGAAGAACAGCACAACCGTGGCGATCAAGGCACCTGCAGCACCGAGCAGCACACCTGTGCGTGCTGTTCGCGGTGATGACATCGACTTCAGTGCCAGGACGAACAGCACCGCCGCGACGAGGTAAGCGAGTTGGACCCACGTGGGGTCGACATGCGTCTCGGTCATGCCGCACCGCCTTCCTTAGCGGGGGCGGCAGGCTTCTTGGATTTGAACATCTCCAACATGCGGTCAGTGACCACGAAGCCGCCTACCAGGTTGATCGCACCCAACAGGACCGCCGCCAGGGAGATCCACAACTCCAAGGACCCTGGCTGGGATTCCCCGGCGACGATGACCGCGCCCATCACAACCACACCGTGGATGGCATTCGCGCCGGACATCAGCGGTGTGTGGAGAACGGTCGAAACCTTCGAGACAACCTCAAATCCCACAAAGACGCTCAGGACGAAGATGGTCAGCAGTGCGATGCCATCCATGCTCACGCACCTCCCTGCAACGCTTGCTGCGCTGCTTCGCTTCGGACTTCCCCGTCGTGCACCACGGCGCAGCCGTCAAGAATTTCGTCGTCGAGGTCAACAACGAATTCGCCATCCTTGACCAGCAGACCGGCGAGAGCCGCGATGTTCATTGCGTACAGCTGGGAAGCATGGACCGGCATCTCACTGGCCACGTCCTTCGCACCCCAGACTGTGACTTCACCAATCTGCACTTCCTCGCCAGAGACCGATCCCTCGACGTTCCCGCCGGTCTCGCTGGCGAGGTCGACAACCACGGAGCCCGGCTTCATCGTCTCCACCATCGCGCGGGTGACCAGCGTCGGCGCTTGTCGGCCGGGAACGGCTGCCGTGGTGATGACCACGTCGGAATCGGAAATGTAAGGCGTGAGCAGTTCACGTTGCCGTGCTGCGCGGTCCTCGCTCATCTCGCGTGCGTAGCCGCCGGAACCTTCAAGTGCCTCGAGGTCCAGCGTGATGAACGTTGCCCCCATCGACTTCACTTCGTCGGCGCTGGCGGGGCGGACGTCGTAGGCCGAGACCTTTGCGCCAATGCGCTTGGCGGTCGCGATTGCCTGAAGGCCCGCCACCCCCGCGCCGAGGACAAGGACCTTGGCGGGCTGAATCGTGCCTGCTGCCGTCATGAACAACGGAAAGAACGAGGGAAGTCGATCGGCACCTACGAGAGCCGCTCGGTATCCGGCCACAAGGGCCTGCGAGGTAAGCGCGTCCATGGACTGTGCTCGGGAGATACGAGGAAGCAGATCAAAGGACAGTCCTGTCGCCCCGGCATCGCGGAGAGCCTTAATGGTCTCGGTGTCCTGAGCGGGCGACAAAAAGGAGATCGTGACGCCACCCTTGCGCAGTCGCGAGGCGCGGCCATAGTCGAGCGGCCGAACACTGGCGACCACGTCAGCGCTGCCAATCTGGTCAGTCAATGAGGCTTCGTCGAACACGCTCGCGCCGGCTTCAACATAGGCGTCGTCGTTGGCAAAGGCCTCTCGACCCGCTCCGGACTGAACTGCCACATCGAAGCCGAGCTGGGTGAACTTGCGCACCACAGACGGGAGCATCGCGACGCGCTTCTCCCCTGGGCGCGTCTCAGCAGGGATGACGATCTTCACTAGCAGGCCTCACTTCCGAGAGTCAGAGCTCCAACCGGGCTTGCACCCGTGTCGGGCGACCACGTGAGCCTAGCGGGAATCCCCAATTTCGCCTGTCACCTCATCCGTCTGCGCCAAAGAGGGCGTCCCAACGGATAGCCTGGCGGCGTGATGGCCTTGATGTTCGTCTTGTGGTCTGTCGTGTTCATCGGAGTCTTCCTCCGCAAGGGTTGGGTCATCCCGTTGACCCTGGTTACCTTGGTTTGGACCCTCCTTCTGCTTCGACTGCACATGACCGATCCCATTCCGCTGAACTTCTGACGGAATTTTGACGATCATGGATACGAAGGCAACCCTCGATTTCACTTTTACCGGCGCTAACGCAGTGCGCATCGCCCGTGTCATCAACGTTCTCGCGCTCCTCGCGCTGCTGGGCGTCCTCGCCGGTTCCTTGCATCTGCAGTTCGGCGTCGGTGAGCAGCCGTGCCCACTGTGCTTGATACAACGCTCGGGCATGATCGGCCTTGCCGTGGGGCCCGTGATGAACCTGTTGTGGGGCATGCGAGCCTCGCACTACGCCCTGAGCATCCTGGCAGCGGTCGTGGGTGCCGCAGGCAGCACCCGACAGATTCTGCTGCACATCGAACCCGGAGATCCAGGCTACGGACCCGCGATCTGGGGTCTCCACCTCTACACCTGGGCGCTCGTGACCTTCGTGATCGCCATCGTTGGGTGTTCGGTGATGCTGCTGTGGGACGCGCCCTTCCAGGAAGAGGATCAGGGCATCCGATACGCCAAGTCTTGGTTCCGCGTGGTCGCCCTCACCGCGATCTTCTGGGTTTTCGCGAACCTGATCATCATCGGCATCAGCGTCATCCCCGAATGCGGCTTGGGGATGTGCCCGGACGATCCCCCCAACATCGCCGGCGTCGGGGACTTCAACGGCTGGTTGGCCGTCATGTCGGTTGGTGTGCTCGCACTCGCTTTCGCAGTGGCCGTGGTCGTCAACCAGAAGATGGTCGATTTCCGCGCGACTGTCGACCCGCAGGACTAGCGAGACATCCGCATCAGCTTGGCAAGGTAGGTCTCGTATATCTCCGCGACCTCACGGCCGCCTGCTGTTTTCACCAATTGCACGGGTTGGCCATAACCCTCGGCTTGCTGCACCGCGATGCGCTCAGGGAGCAGGGGCTTCATTACGGTGGAGCGTCCGTAGATCTCGATGAGCTCCTGCTCTCGGTATTGGTGTTCTTCCGCTACCGACCGCACCCGGTTCACCACGATGCCCGCGAGTTGCAGATCGGGGTTGTGGTTCTTGCGGACTTCATCGATCTCTGCCATCGCCCGCTCTACTCCTTGAGCACCGAAGTACGACGGAGTCGTGACTACCAGGGCAAGGTCGGATGCAGCGAGCGCTTCACGTGTCAACGCTCCCAATGAGGGCGGACAGTCGATGAGCACGAGGTCGTACCCCTCGAGGTGCCCCAGCGCCTTGGCCAACTTGGGCCGCCAAGGCCCACCGGTCCAGGCATCAAAACGGATCGTGTTCGCATGGCCGGGCAGCACATCCACCTCGCCGGGTGCAACCTCCCAGTCACACGGCGTCAGCGCGCCTTCTACGGTTTCGCGGGTCGGGTGTCCAAGGACGTCGGCCACCGTGGTTCGCGGCTTGTGGGATTTCAACAACGACGTCGCATTCCCCTGCGGATCCAGATCCACCACGAGCGTGGCTAGACCTTTCACCGTCGCGGCCCCCGCCAGACCCAAGACCACCGACGTCTTGCCGACGCCACCTTTCAGACTCAACACGCTCACCACTGCCATGCCCGTCAGTCTGTCGGGACCGGGGATCGGGCACAACCGGTTTGCTGCTGTCCCGGGGCCCCACCACCTGGTGGCTGCCTGAAGCCCCCGTGACTATGGTGCGGACTTTGTCGATTCCACCTAGGCGGTCCTCGCGTGCGATGCTTCCCCGCCTCATGGCTGAGCCGCTCGGTGGCCTCAGCAGCTGGCCTCGGAGTTCTCGCCAGCAGCCTCATTGCGGTCCCTGCCGCCAACGCTGCGTCCCCGAAGGCTCCGCCCGTGCAGGATGCCTGCTACGACTACCGCGCACCCGATAACGACGACGCAGTAGCGGTGGCCGTTCCGGTTCCATGCGAGGGCCAGCACACCGCCCAGACCTTCTACACCCGCACACTGGCTGACGGCTTCGGAGTGCCGGCGAAAGCGAACGCCAAGAAGCGTCTGAAGGTCGCCAAAGCCTGCACGACGGACGCCATGAACTCCTACCTCGGACTGACCAACACCGCTATTCCCTCGCGATTCCAGATAGTCACCGTCTTTCCAACCACCGGACAGTGGAATGCCGGCGAGCGCTGGATGCGATGCGATGTGGTCCTTCGGGGAGGAAAGAAGTTCACGCGTTTCACGGGCACCGCCCAACAGTTGGTAGCCGGCAGTCCCCGCGAGCAGTTCAACTTCTGCACGCCGTCGGTTCCGGGCAATCGCACCAAATCGGCCTACCCCTGCAGCAAGCCGAAGAGAAACTGGATCATGGTTGCAGAGCGAGATCTCGGCTCAATAGGCAAGAACTTCCCCGGCACGCGCAGCGTTGAGCGCAAGGCAAAGAAGATCTGCCAGCGGATCGGCAATCGATACACCGAGCGAAAGAAGTTCTTCCCGTGGTGGTCGATCTGGCCGACACGAACCGGCTGGAAGAACGGCGACCGCACGGCGCAATGCTTCGTGCCCTACGAGCAGTACGTAAAGACGACACAACCTCAGGCATAGCTGCCGGTCTATGGCCTAACGAAGCGGACTGCGCGGCTGATCCTCCGGATACATCGACGTGTGCTCCGGCTCGGTCGCTTGAAGTCGATCGAATTGCTCATCGCTGAGCGTGACCTCGGTTGCACGAACAATCGATGCGATCGTCTCTGGTCGAGTGGCTCCAGGAATTGGGATCATGACTGTCGACAAACGCAGCAACCACGCAAGCGTCACTTCCTGCGGCGTTGCACCGATCTCATCGGCAACCTCTGCGAACGCTGCAAAACGCGAGCCAACGTCCTTCGCGTGGGTCGCTCCACCGAGCGGAGACCAGGGTAAGAAAGCGATGTCCTCCGACTCACAGAGTGCAAGGACATCGAGATCAGCTCGGTAGCGCGGTGAGAGTTCGTTTTGCACCGAGACCACACCTCCTTCGGCTGCAGTTCCGAGTTCGGCGAGGGCAAGGGCAAGTTCGTCGGCGGTAACGTTCGACAATCCGATTCGGCGGATGAGTTTCGCGTCTTTCAAAGCTTGCAAGGCTCGAATCTGCTCGAGGTACGTCATCGCGGGATCGTGTCGATGATGTTGGTAGAGCTCGATGATGTCCACACCGAGTTCGGTCAGGCTTGCCTCACACGCGCGAACCAGAGCATCGGGCGAGGAGTCGCGTCCCCACACCTCACCGTCGCTTCGGGTGATCCCACCTTTAGTGGTGATCAGAACATCGGTGAGAGACGCCCGACCGGTGTAGGTGCGTATGGCCTCGCCTACGAGGGCCTCGTTGTGGCCAACCGCATTCCACGACGGCGCGTAGATGTTGGCGGTATCGAGCAACGTGAGGCCGGAATCGAGTGCCGCATGGATGGTGTCCACCGCCTGCTCGCGCTGGTCGACCATTCGTCCGTTACTCAGTGGCATACAGCCCAGGCCAACGCAGGACACTTTCACATCACCGATATTGCGCTGCTTGATCACCCGCCCACCATAAAAGAATGCGTGCGAGGCCAAACGAGATTCGCTAGCCTCGTTCTCGCGGGGGACTGAGGGTGCCAAGGAGGGGTGCTCCGTATGTCTCGAATTCCCAGTTTGGGCAACGGCATCTCTGTTCCACTGCGCGATTCGGATATGCACGCTCTCCTGGAGGAGATGCGGGCACCACAGCCCTCGTTTCCCGAGCCAGGCATATTCACCGATTTCATGGGTGTGCGAACACGGGTCTCGATGCTGCCGTGGGCACCGGTTGAGCTTGCCGGCACCGTCTCGTCCGCCCTGCCTATTCCCGACGACGGCTACCGGTCCGAAGACTTCGAGTACGTGGCACTCGCCCGCGCAGTGCGTGGTGTCAGCGACCACCCACTGCGGATCATCGAGGTGGGGGCCGGCTGGGCGCCGTGGGCTGTTGCGGGGCTTGTTCACGCTCGCCGCACGCACGTACCGGGTATCGCCATTGCAGTGGAAGCCGACACCCGAAAGTGCGAGTGGGCAATGCAGCATGCGAAGGACAACTCAATCAGTGCGGTCTGCGTCTCGGGAAAGCCCCGCCAACTCGCCAAGCGTCTGAACCAGGTCGTCCAGCAGTTCGACGGTCAGACTCAACTGCTCGTCGTCGTGCAAGCCGCCGGCTGGGTCGAGACCGGAACAGTGGAGTTCCCCGACGCACCAGTGGAAGACATGGGGACGGCCGTCTGGACGTTCCCCGGCACCGACGTCGACTACCGCGGCGCCCACCTTCGACACGTAGAAGTCCCCGCGATCTCGATAGGAGAACTACTCACTGCGATTCGTTCCACCGGAAACGACGACGCACCCATCGACCTACTGCACATCGATGTCCAAGGTGTCGAATTCGAACTTCTCCAGCAAACAGCCGGGGCCGTCCAGGATCACACTCGCCTCATGGCGGTTGGCACCCACAACCGTTGGAGTGAAGGGCAGCTTCAGTATTTCTTTCTCGAACGTGGCTGGGGACTACTAATCGACAAGCCCTGCAAAGCGAACTTCACGATGACGCATCCGACTTTGTCTGGGTTCACCGAACAAGACGGAATGCAGTTGTACGAGAATCCGTTTGTCCTGTAGTTCCCTGTGGTCCGTCGTTGCGCATTCCGATGACGGCAGCCGTCACATAGGTGATCGACGCCAGCACCCCGATCCCGACCATCACCGGCAAGGGTAGGGCGGTCAGTCCCGTCCAATCCAGAACCAGATCAATGTCGAAGAGCCCACGCTCGATCCCTGCGGCGTATCTATGCGCGTTGACCCACAGGGCGACGCCCGCCGAAGCGCCGAGTCCAAGGCCCAGGCTCCACGCCAAAGCCCGAGACAGCCCTATTCCTTGGTCTCGACTGCTTCCGTAGGGGATCGCCAAGCTAAGGGTCAAGACCAACACGATGATCAAGGGAAGCAGATAACGAGCCTGCACCACTTCACCTACCGCTAAGCCTTCGCGCTGCAAAAAGACCAGGGGCACGACGACGAGCGCCGCAAGGGAGACGGCGAGAGCGGTCGCCTTCGAACGCGGAACGTGCTCCAAACCCCGGGCAAGGAGAGCACCGAGCGAAAGTAGACCGAAGACGAAGACCATAGGTGGCAATGCGGTGTCGTTCCACCCCAGCGCCATTCCCCCGACCGCACCGGAAAGGTAAACGGGTAGATAGACCATGTTGGTCAACAGCAATCCGGTTCCAGGTTCGGTGCCGCCCATACCGCCCGTAAAGCCACTGCCCGGTGTGCCGAATGTCGCGTATTGCGTCAGTCCAACGGTTGCGAAGACCAACAAAACGACGATCGAAATCCACGATGCGCGTGCTCTACGTATTCCAGTCAGGAGAACGACGACAACGACGACGAGTGCTACGAAAGCTGACGCATCCACCCGTGAACCGATAGCTAGGAGCGCACTCAGTCCTGCAAAGGCAGCGAGCGACCAGGTGCGGGGGGATCGCCACGAGCGTCGCTGGGCGAGTGCCAACCCGAACGCCCACAGCATGGTCAGGCCGGTGACAGTCCACGAGCTTGGGTTGGTCGACGGAATTATGAAGAGCCCCAGTGGGATGAAAACCACGAGGACCGTGCCCACTAGAGCCGAGCGGATCGCGGGCGTGAGCATCCACAACGCAAGAGTCAAGAGCGCGACGAACAACACCGCGTTGAACATCCGCATAACCAGGACCGATCTCTGCGGATCCTCTCCAACGAATACGTGCATGGTTCGGTAGAAGAGCGTCGGGTAGAGACCTTGAACGTTGTTCACTCGTTCCGTAGCAACTAAGCCATCCGACAAAACATCCGTGCAGTCCGCAGTAATCGATGCGTCGTACGCAAAACATTCGTGCGCGAAGCTCACGGACTGCGGGATGAGTCGAAGCGAAGAATCATCGGAGTCGCTCTCGCAAACTCCGGATCGCTCACCACCGGCACACCAAATCGAGGACAGGTGGTAATCGTCGTCGGGCGAAGATCCGACCGGGCTAGTGGCGGCCCACGATGCAAAGACGATCAAAAGCGCGGCGGGAAGAACCATGCGCCAGGCGCGTGTCCAGGATCCTCGAATTCCCCGATTTGCCGGCGACCCGGTGGCCCCCTTCGCAACCATGGCCGCATTCTCCGCTGGGGAAACGACGACAGGCATCACCGGGTACCAACCAACCGCGCCCGGTGTGCTTACCATGGCTCCCGACCCGCACTTCCCACTCGAACGGGGGCTTCATGCGTCGCCTGGCCTGCGCCGTGAGCGCACTTGCTCTCACCGCATCGCTTGCACCAATCGCTTACGCCGACGACGCCACCTCTGCCATTACCCAGCCGGACAGTCCCTGGCGCAACGTCCAAGCGTGGGAGACCGCGGTGGTCCAGCGGGTGGTGGACGGAGACACGGTCATCGTCAACGACGAAGTCACCGGTGCAGAATCCCGCGTCCGACTCCTGGGCATCAACTCACCGGAGAAGCCGACCAAGAAGAAGCCGGGCAACTGCGGCGGGGTTCAAGCCCAAGAATGGCTCACGGCTCTACTGCCCGAGGGAACGCGCGTTCGCCTGCTGTCCTCCGATCGGGCATCCACCGGAAAGAGTCAAAGGCCTCAGCGAGTAGTGCTCGCCTACAACGACAAGACCGGAGACTTCGATCAAGACGTTGCCTGGGGCATGGCTGAGCGTGGCTGGGGACTGTGGTTCACCGTGCCCAGCGAGGCATCGATGAGTTCGCTCTACCGCGCGGCAATAGAGGGTGCGCAGGCGAAGCGGATTGGCATGTGGGATCCAGAACTATGCGGCAGCATCGAACAGCCCGATGCATCTCTCTCGCTTCGAATCTCCCGAGGAAACGGAGATGTCGCCGATGAAACGGTGACCGTCCGCAACACCGGTGGCACGACAGTGGACCTGACCGGATGGATGCTCCGCGATGCCGGCAACGCCGGTTGGTACACCTTCCCCGGCGGAAGCGTGCTCACTCCCGGGGATTACCGCACGGTTCACACCGGAAAGGGCAAGGACCGTAAGCCCACCGGCCATGACGTCTATCGCGATCGCAAGAAAGAGCTTTACGTCGATCCAGGTCGCGAGCCGAACCTCGTCGGTGACGGCGCCTACCTCCTGGACAAGGCAGGCAATTTCCGCTCGTGGCGCGAGTACCCGTGCACGGACCGATGTGCCGCTGACGATGGCGCCGGCACCTTGGTGATCGAGGATCTATCCCTCGGGAAGAACCGCGGAAGGAAACGGGCGCAAACGCAGTTCATCCGCATCGCCAACCGCGGCACCGCTGAACTTTGCCTCGATGGCTATCGCATGGAAACCCAAGGCCTGACCTACTGGTTCCCCTCCGGAACCTGCTTGGCTCCCGGGGCCACCTTCACACTGAACGGTGGTGACCGTCGTAGTTGGTCCAAAGTCACCTACCTTGACCGCAAGAAGCCGATGTTCTATCTGACCGGAAGCGCGAAGATCATCTCCGACCGCGACCAGGTGCTCGCCGAACGTTTCTGGTGACGGGACAAAGTCGCTAAGCCCGTGAGCACAGGCAACCTGCGTGGCATCCTGCGCACATGACTGAGCTCTCCCCCTCCGATTCTCACGATCGACTAGCCACCCTCGGCGTCGAGTTCCACACGACAACCAACGACGACGTCCCTGATGCACTGCTAGCCGACGTTCTCCCCGAAGGCGAGCAGCACGAACGCGCTGTCGGGACCATGGAGCCACCAAAGTCAGGAGCTGAGTACGAGGGCGTCGGTGCGTGGCACGTGAACGCGCAGGACGAGGCGCACTTCTTACGCTCCGGCACCGGCCAGGTGCAGTTCGTCGACAACGCAGGCATCATCACGGTCAACCTTTCGGCCGGAGACGTCATGATCATCCGTCGAGTCGAGCACCGCTTTCGCGCACTCACCCCCTGCACTTGGGTCCTCCACTACTCCGGACCCGATGGAGCAGACTTGGAGACCACTCCAACAGGAAGGGCCAATATCCCATGGGCCTAGGCACCGACGTTCGTCTCTCGCGACTGTTCTCGCACCCCTCGGGAAACCTCTTCGGCATCGCCGTCGATCACTTCGTCGGATACGGGAACGTTCGAGAAGGTGGCCTGGCGAATCTTCCGGCCGCCATCGACCGATGCATCAGCGCGAACCCGGACACCATGACGATGACCCCCGGTACCGCGAAGGGTTGCTGGCCCAAGCACGTGGGCAAAGCGTCGTTGATCGTGCAGGCCTCCTACTGGACCCCCGACGACCGCATCCGTGATCGTCTCGCCACCCCCGCCGATGCAATCCGACTCGGAGCAGACGCCCTCGCCGTTGCCATCGGCGTTCGCGGTGAAACCGAAGGCGACTTCATCCGCTGGCTCTCCGATTCCGTCCGCGATGCCGC
>JAURQC010000109.1 GCA_030836325.1 Candidatus Nanopelagicales bacterium | reverse complement strand
GATGATGGTTCCCGAGGATCCATAGATCACACTGTTTCGTGCGCGTGCCTTTTGTTCAGGAGTCTCGATCTCAGTTGCTTCGTCAGCCATCTTTTCGGATCACCCAGTGCTCGTCGGCTTGTGTTAGGAACAGGTACCGATGCTAACTAGGCACTCGACCAACGTCAGGAAAAAGCCAAGTGCGTGGGTGAACTGCTATCGGCAGATTCGCTTGATCAGCTTCCTGGGATTGACTGCGGCTGACTCGCCGCCACTTTTCCAATACTCAAAGTGCAGGTGAACAGAGCCAGGTGATCCAGTATCGCCCATGGTCGCGATGACTTGTCCCGCGACGACTTTGTCGCCGCCACTAATGAAAACTTCATCCATATGGCCGTAGTAGTACTTGCTGCCGCTGGAACCCTTCATCACGATCTGGAGGGCACCGTTGGACTGAAGCTTGGTGCGGTCGATCCGCCCGTCCTCAATCGCGAAGATCGGAGTCCCCCGATCGGCGGACAGGTCGATCCCTGTGTGCTTGCGGCGACCTCGATCGGCGCCCCAGCCGTCTCCAACCCAGAAGTTCTTGGTCGGGCAGACCTTCTTGCCCACAGGGGTCGGCGGTGCCCAGCGACCATCGAGGGTTTCGGGGGATCCAAGGAAGCCACCGCCCTCGCTGGGGTGGTCCGCGGCAGCCTGCGGAGCGGTGAGCCCCACCACGAATGCAACGACCGCCACCGCGGTTCCGACACGTCCTGCGACATTCCTGCGCATAGCGCGCGACGTTACCGTTCCGTTATCTAGTCCGCATCTCGGGGGTCAGAGTCGAGACGCCACTGCCCCGGCGAGGCGATCGGCGGAGGTCGGATCGAAAGCGAAGAACAATGATGGCTCGATGAGTTCGAGCTCGAGCACGACGGGCGATCCGTCTGGAGCATCGATCAAATCAACGCGGGCGTATAAAGGTAGACCGCCGGGAACGGCCGCGAGTGCACGCAGAGCTACCGAGCGTTGGTCCTCGCGGGCCTGGCGTGCGTCTATGTTCTCGAGAACATAGAGACCATCCACGAGCGGGCGCTGACCGTCGTGGGTGAGCATCGGTCCTTTGCTGATGGAGTGGGAGAAGGTGCCATCGAAGTGAATCAGCGCCGTCTCCGATCCTGCGTCCACACTCGGGAGATACGGCTGGACCATCACGGGTCGACCCGCTGCAATGAGGTCGGCGACATGACCCCGTGCTGGGTCCAAGTCAGCGCAGGTGAAGCGACGCGCACCCATCGAACCGACACCGATCGACGGCTTGACAACGAACTCTTCGAAGCCTTCGGGTACAAACCACGCGTCGTCCTTCGACGTCACAAGCTGTGTAGGAACTACCGGCACTGCCGCAGCAGCGAGGTCGAGAAGGTAGCCCTTGTGGCTGTTCCAACGAATGACGTCGGCACCGTTGTGGACGGGAACGGGAACCGCATCCAGCCACGCCAGAAACTCTCCGTGGTGGTCGGGGTAGTCCCAGGGGGATCGGACGAGTAGGAGGTCTATCTCGTCAGCCAGCGCCCGAGGATCCGTCGAGTTCCACTCGATCCACGTCGCGTCGATTCCGGCGCGGGTCAGGGCTTTCGTCAGGTGCTCGTCGTCGGCGTCACCCAACGGCAAAGCCGCGCAGGTGAGAAGTCCCACCCGCGCGGCTGCCCGCGATCGGTTATCGGTCACTCCGTGACGGTGACTGCGATGTCGTAGGTGCTGCTATCCGGGGTCGTGACAGTGATGGTCGCGTTGCCCGGAGCGAGGGCCTTGGCACCCGGATTGAAGAGCGCATCGCCCTCTTGACGTGCCTGCGAGATCTCGAGGACATCCGGATTGTCGGTAGCAATCGTGGTCCCGATGACTTCTTCGACGACGACGTCAATGAAGTCGCCGACCTTGGCGGTGGCCTCGGTCTGGCCCGGTTCGACGATCACTGGCGGCAGCATCTGAGTCGACTCCTCGCTTGTTTGCTCGCTGGTCGAGTCGGTTGCCGTCTCATCGGATGACGATGAGCAACCGGCCAGCAGTGTCACGCCGAGCAGCGCGGAGGCACCGATGGCGGCACCCTTCTTCAGGGGGTTGTTCACCGGATTTCGCATGGTGCGCATGATGTCATCCCTTTCCTTGGCGTTCGAATCGCTCGAACGTTCAACGAGTCTGGTATTCCCTTAGGACGCACCGGCTAAACCGAATCGTCCTCAATGTGATTCAGATCACATAAATGACTTAAACGCTCTCTCCCTTATCTAAGGCACCGAGCTGGTCCACGCGGGCCTGGTGGCGACCACCCTCGAAGTCAGTGGTGAGAAAGGCCGCCAACGCCTCAACCGCCGCGGCCTCGGCGGTCACCCGCTCACCAAAGCACGCAATGTTGGCGTCGTTGTGCATCCGGATCATCTCTGCGTCGTACACATCGCGGACCACCCCTGCGCGAGCACCAGGGACCTTGTTGGCAGCGATGCACACGCCCTGTCCGCTCCCGCAGACCAGCACGCCTCGCTCGGCCTTTCCACTGACGACGAGGTTCGCGACCGCCGCGCCGAAATGCGGATAGTCCACCCGCTCATCGGAATCGGTTCCGGCATCGATGACCGAATACCCCTGTTGATTCAGGTAGTTGACGATCGCGGATTTCAACACGAATCCGGCGTGATCGGAACCGACTGCCACCGTGATCGCCATCACTACCTCTTCTCGTCGCTGCAGCTAGAGCGCTTGGACATAGTCAACCAATACACGCTGTCGCTCGGCGAGCATGTCCGCGCTAGCACTGTTCGGCTCGATGATGTCGCTTGACGATCGATC
>JAURQC010000108.1 GCA_030836325.1 Candidatus Nanopelagicales bacterium | reverse complement strand
GGCTCTCTCACGTATCTCCGGTGTTGTCGCCTTGAACGAGGCGCTTCTCGGATGCGCAGTCGACCCGCTGAAGTTGACGATTTTCGTCCCCGAAACCGGCACCACCGGTTCGGCCATTGCTGCGGAATTGTGGGACAGGGGGATCGGTGTGGAGGCGGCCGATGCGGACACGGTCGTGATGACCGCCACAGTTGCCGATACTCCGGAAGACCTCCGCGAGGTCGTCGGAGCCGTAGCTGCTGTTGTCGACGCCAATCGGTCGACACCTCGCGCGGCAGCACCGGCGGCCACGTGGCGCGTGCAGCCGGACGTGGTGATGACTCCGCGCGAGGCGTACTTCGCCCATCGCAGGCGAATGCCCTTGGCGGAGGCGGTCGGGGAGGTAAGCGCCGAGCAGTTCTGCCCGTATCCGCCCGGGGTGCCGCTCTTGGCTCCAGGAGAGTTGGTCACACAGGAGGTGGTCGAGGCGATCGACGTTGCTGGACGTTCCACTCGAATGGCCTACTGCAGTGATCCTTCCGCGCGAACCATCGAAGTAGTCGCTGAGGAAACGGTCCGCTAACCGTCGGCAACTAAGCGGCGCACAAGGTAGCCAGGACCGCGAGGTCAGGATCATCAACGGGATCGATGTCCACTCCACTCAGCAGTTTCGTCACGGTGCCGTCGATATCTGCTTCCACCCAACCGGCGCGATGAGAAAGACCCAAGTGTGGGACTCCGGGGAGCAGGATCGCGCCGGAGGCTACGCCGTCGTTCTCGGGAGTGGAGGGAACCGTCTCCGAAGGTGGATGCAAGACGAAAACAGCCGGGGGCAGGGGAGTCGCTAGCGATCCTGGGGTGGGGGCGTCGTCACCGATTACCGGTCCTGCCCACGCAACTAGTCCAACCGTCCCCGGATGCGGGTCCTCGGGGAGATCGTCGGTTGCCCGGAAGACGGTAGTGGTGCGCAAGAAGCCCGGTTGCGCGGCGACCCTCACTGCGACCGCGAGCAGCTGCGTCCATTCACGTGTGCTTTCCGGCCAACGACCGGACATCACGAAACCGGCCAATGTCCTGTCCTTGCGGTGATACGGAGACACCTCGATGTGGGCCACTCGCCACCACCCTTCTTCCCTCACGAACTTACAGTTGTGTGGTTCTCGAGTGCGGCAAATGTGCGACATATCCGGGCTGGCACACAAGCCCCTCGGAGTGCTAACCGAACCTGAACGGTGATTGACCGACTTCACAAGTGCACGCCAAGGTAACGGCCATGTCCTGTGTGTCTCATGAAGGTCTCAACACCGGTCAGTGACGTGACCTTGCCTCAAGCGCCCCGCGGCACCACCCAATAGCGGACTACTGTCGAACAAGTCAGATGCCCTGCACGTGAGCAATTCAAGGAGTGAGCGAATACATGGGTTCCATGAGTAAGAAGTTCGCGGTCATCCTGGGCGCCTCGGCGCTCGCGTTGGCCGCGTGTTCGAGCGACTCCGGCGATTCCGCCGATAGTGGTTCCGACGACGCTGGCAGTGATGCCATCGCCGAGCAGTACGACATGAGCGGCATTGACGTCGCAGTCGGGTCGAAGGACTTCGACGAGCAATTGATCCTCGGTCAGATGATGGTCCAGGCCCTTGAGGCCGCGGGCGCCAGCGTCGACGACAAGGTCAACCTCGGTGGTACGGCGGTCGCCCGTGAGGCGTTGCTGTCCGGCGAGATCGATGTCTACATGGAGTACAACGGCACCGGCTGGACCGTCCACTTGGGTCAAGAGGATCCGAGCTTCGATCCCGATGAACTAACCACTGGTGTGCGTGACCTCGACCTGGAACAGAACAACATCGTGTGGGTCGGACAGTCGCCGTTCAACAACACCACCGGTTTCGCCTCGAGCCCTGAGGTAACCGAGGCGAACGGTGGTCCCTTCGACCTCCAGTCGATGATGGAGTACGTCCGCGACAACCCCGATGCCGTGGTTTGCATGGAGTCGGAGTTCCCGGACCGTCCCGATGGTCTGATCCTGACCGAGACCGCTACCGGGATCGAGCTGCCAGACGCGCAGCAGAACATCCTGGACACCGGTGTGATCTACACCGAAACTGCAGCGAACAACTGCACCTTCGGTGAGGTCTTCACAACTGACGGCCGTATCCCGGCACTGGGCTTGAGCTTGGTTGAAGACCCAGGCGTCAACATCCTGTACAACGTTTCTGCGACCGTTCGCGACGAGACGTACCAGGAGGCTCCGGAGGCATTCGATGGCATCGTTGATGCGATCCTCGCGCCGCTGGACAACATCAAGATGGCCGAGCTGAACGCTCGCGTGTCGGCGGAGGGCGAGGAGCCCGCGGCAGTTGCCCGCGACTACCTCGTCGAGCAGGGCATCATCGCTGGCTAGCGACGGAGAGGGCGGGGACTTCGGTCCCCGCCCTCTTGCCTAGCAGCCCCGTTCCATCGACACGGGAGACCGCGTGGAAGGTGTCACCAGTTGGTTCGACTACATGTCGAGCCGCACTGACCTCATCGTCAGTGGTTTGACCCAAACCCTTGTTTACGTCGTTGTCGTTACCTTTGCGGCGGGTATCACCGCGGTTGTTGTCGCGGTCCTCACTTTGCGACACACCTTCGCCAAAGAACTTGCGCTTGCCATCTCCTCAGTGTTCTTGACCATTCCGTCCCTGGCACTCTTCACGATCTTCATCCCGATCGTTGGCCTGGGCTTCACGCCGTCCTTCATCGCGCTGTACCTCTACGCGATCATGCCGATTCTTCGAAACACGTCAACTGGTTTGGATTCGGTCGACCCGAGCGTTCTGGAATCGGCGAAGGGTATGGGCTTGACCCGCTGGCAGGTGCTTACGAAAGTGCAGCTGCCACTTGCCTGGCCTGTCATGCTCGCAGGTATCCGCGTTTCCGCGCTGCTCACCGTTGGCATCTCGGCAATCGCGACCCTCGTCGCCGGTGGAGGCCTGGGCGACTTCATCAAGAGCGGCTTAGCTCGGCTTCCACTACCCAACTCACTTGAAGCGATCTGGACCGGTGTCATCTTGTCACTGGCCTTGGCCTTCGCTATCGACTCCTTGCTCCGCGGGGTCGGCCGCTTCACCACGCCACGAACCAAGAAAGCCTGACGGGAGATTCGCCTGTGAATGTCGAACCGCTTATTCAGCTCGAGGACGTCACCAAGGCGTACCCGGGTGTTGAGGTGCCCGCCGTCAAGGAGCTCAACCTCGAGGTGCGACCTGGCGAGATCTTGGTCCTGGTCGGGCCCTCGGGCTGCGGCAAGTCCACGACTTTGCGACTGATCAACCGCATGATCGAGCCGACGTCCGGCCGGATCATTTACGAGGGCGAAGACGTCACCAAGGGTGATCCCAACGAGCTTCGACGTCGGATCGGCTATGTGATTCAGCAGATTGGCCTCTTCCCGCACCGCACAATCGCCGAGAACATCGCTACGGTTCCCAAGCTACTGAAGTGGCCGAAGGACAAGATCAACGCTCGTGTGGATGAACTCCTCGAAGTCGTCTCGATGGATCCGAAGATCTACCGCAACCGGTACCCATCGGAGCTGTCCGGTGGTCAGGCCCAGCGTGTCGGTGTGGCACGTGCCCTCGGAGCCGATCCGGACGTGCTGTTGATGGACGAACCATTCGGCGCCATCGACCCGATCACCCGCGATCGTCTGCAAAACGAATTCCTTCGATTGCAAGGCGAGTTGAAGAAAACCATCGTCTTCGTCACCCACGACATCGACGAAGCAGTCAAAATGGGGGATCGGATTGCGATATTGCGCGATCAAAGCGAGATCGCCCAGCTCGACACCCCGGAGCACATCCTCACGGACCCGGCCGATGAGTTCGTCGAGAACTTCCTGGGTTCAGGCGCGATTCTCAAGACCCTGACTTTGCGCCGCGTCAAGGACATCGAACTTTCGCC
>JAURQC010000107.1 GCA_030836325.1 Candidatus Nanopelagicales bacterium | reverse complement strand
TACCGCCCGGTCATCGAGTTCATGTACGCAGACTTCATGTGGGTTGCTGCTGACCAGTTGTTCAACCAGATCGGCAAGGCGCGCCACATGTTCGGTGGTGATGGCACGGTGCCGGTGGTTCTTCGCAGCAAGGTGGCTCAGGGGACCGGTTACGGATCACAGCACTCGATGGATCCCGCCGGTGTCCTCTCGACCAATCCCGGATGGAGGATTGTCGCTCCGTCCACGCCTTACGACTACGTAGGACTCATGAACACGGCCCTGGCGTGTGACGACCCCGTGGTGGTCCTCGAGCACGTCGACCTCTACACGACGACAGGCATCGGGCCTGTCGATGATTACGACTTCTACCTCCCCGTGGGCAGGGCCGCAGTTCGCCGGACAGGCAACGACGTCACCATCATCAGTTACCTGGCGATGACCCAGTACGTGCTCAAGGCTCTTGAGGAAGTTGGGAACGTCGACGCCGAGGTCATCGACCTGCGATGGCTCGATCGTGCCAGCATCGACTGGGACACCATCGGAGAGAGCATCCGCAAGACCAACAACGTGCTCATAGCCGAACAGGGCGCGCGGGGCACGTCATACGGCGGTTGGCTGTCCGACGAGATCCAGCGTCGCTTCTTCGATTGGCTCGATCAACCAGTTCAGCGCGTCACCGGTGGCGAAGCGTCGCCAAGCATCAGCAAGGTTCTTGAGCGCGCTGCGATCGCCCAAGACCCCGAGGTTGCAGATGCCCTTCGCGCGATGGAGGTCTCCCATGGCTGAGTTGCTGCGGATGCCGGAAGTTGCCGCGGGTGCGACGAGTGCGGTTCTGTCGCAATGGCCGCTCACCGTTGGATCGTCTTTCAGCACCGGTGATGTCATCGCGATCATCGAAACGGACAAGGCCGTCGTCGACGTTGAGGCCGAAGCCGACGGAACTCTCGTGCACATCGTCGCGGCCGATGGCCAGGAGGTAGCCATTGGAGATCCGATCGCGCTGATTGCGGGCCCCGGTGAGACTGTGGACGACGTCGACGCCACACTCGCGAGCCTCGGGGTTACCGGTGGAGAAGCCGCTCCTGCACCTGCCTGCGACACTCCCTCTGGCCAACCGGCTGAATCCACCGCACAGGCCCCGGTTGAGCCCTCCCCCGCAGCCTCCGTCACCGAGGGGCCTTCGGTACCCCACGGTCGGCTCTTCGCCAGCCCCATTGCGCGCCGGTTGGCCAAGGAAGCCGGCCTGGCCCTTGAGCAAATCTCAGGTACGGGACCCAACGGACGAATCCGGCGTCGCGATGTCGAGGCTGCTATCGCCTCGGGGCCAGCGGCTCCGACAGCCCGGGCAGCAACAGCACCGTCACCGGCGACAACCGGTGCAGCAGCCGAATTCGTCGACACACCGCACAGCCGTCTTCGCAAGGTGATCGCCACCCGTCTCGTCGAGAGCAAGACCACCGCACCTCACTTTTACCTGCGCGGATCAGCTCGTGTTGACCGGTTGATGGCCCTTCGTGCCGAAATCAACGAGGGTGAGGAACTACGCGTCTCGGTTAACGACCTCGTGATCAAAGCCGTCGCAGCCGCCCACACGCGGGTACCGGCTATGAACGTCATTTGGACAGCCGATGCCTTGCGTCAGTTCTCAGGAGTAGACATCGCCGTCGCGATCGCTACTGATACCGGGCTCGTCACTCCTGTACTGCGAGGAGTCCAGGACCTATCAATCCGCCAGATCGCCGAAGCAACGAAGGATTTCGCAACGCGCGCCCGGTCCGGTGGCCTGAAGCAAAACGAGCTCGAAGGCGGCTCGACCTCCGTCACCAATCTCGGCATGTTTGGTACCGAGGACTTCGATGCAATCATCAACCCCCCGCACTCCTCGATCCTCGCGGTCGGAGCTGCCAAGAAGCAGCCCGTCGTGTTGGGTGAGGGGATCGAGGTCGGTTCGGTGATGAAGGTGTCGTTGTCGGTCGATCACCGCCCGATCGATGGAGCCACAGCTGCCGAATGGATGAAGGAAATCACCACGCTCTTGGAGAACCCTGCCAAGATCCTGGTCTAGGGCCTCATCAGTCAGGTTCGAACCCTGCGTCGGGCTGCGCCACGCACGGAGCCACCTGACGCAGTGAGTGCTACGGCCGCAAACGAGAGCAGCACGCCGGCAATCAACGGTCCATCGACCACATCGAGGATCAGTACGTCCAGCAGTAGGGCGCCGGCCAACTGCCCGGCGGTAATGAGCAAACTGATCGCCAGCACCCCGACCTTGCCCACCACCCAGGCAGTGGTGGCGAGGAACGTGACGCCGATGATTCCGCCGAGATACAGCCACCAAGGTCCGCTGGGCAACGGCTCGAGCGAATGGACACCGAGCGCCACCATCACAGCCAAAGCCACCGCGAGGACGAGCGCACCGACCGCAAAATTGGTCCAAGCGGCAACCATCGGCTCCTTGGAGATAGTCGTCGAGCGACCATTGATTGCTTGCTGGATCGCAACAGCCACACCGGTGACTACACACAAGGCAACCGCAGGCAGGGAAAAGGAGTCGTTGCCTACACGCCCAGAAACTGCAACCAATACGGCGACGATTCCAAGACCAGCCGACAGCACGCGAACCGTTGACACTGCTTGCTTGCCTTTAGGTCCGAGACCGACGGCATCGATGATCAGTGAGGCGACGTTCTGACCAGAGACCAAACCGATCGCAAACAGTGCAACACCGATGATCCCGACGGTGAAACTCTGGGTGAATATGAATAGCGCCCCAAAGAGACCTCCCATCGCCCACCACCAGGGCATCTCTCCTGTTCGCAGCGCAGTCAGGAGGCGGATCATCCCGATTCGTATTCGCCGGACCAGCAACCCAATGACGGTGATCAGCACGAAACCGATGGCGAATGAGACCGCAGATGCATGCAGCCCGCTTTCGAGAATCGACCCCAACGAGCCATTCGATCGGGATTGAACGGCGGATAGTCCTCCGACGCCTATCGCGGCAAGCCAAGGAATCCAGGGTCGAGAGGATGCGGTCATCGCACCACCGTTCTCGTCGTTGTGGGTGTTGTTAATGGAAGAAGTGCCGGGTACCGGTGAGGTACATCGTGATTCCGGCCTCACGCGCGGCCGCAATCACTTCCTCATCGCGCACCGAACCACCGGGCTGGACGACAGCCCGGATTCCCCCATCGATCAAGACTTGCAAACCATCCGCGAACGGGAAGAACGCATCTGAAGCAGCCACCGAACCCATCGCCCGATCACCCGCTCGTTCGACGGCCAATTTCGCGGAATCGACGCGGTTCACCTGCCCCATTCCGATACCAACGGCGGCGCCTGCACTTGCCAACAAGATCGCGTTTGATTTCACCGATCGACACGCGGTCCATGCGAACTCCAAGTCCCGCAGGGTCGATGCATCGACGGGGTCTCCGGCTGAAAGCGTCCAGGTGGATGACGCGTCCCCGGGCGCGCCTACGTCATCAATCGACTGCAGGAGCATGCCGCCGGAGATGGTCCGGCCTTCCACGCGGCGACCCGGATGAGGCCCAGGAACCCGCAGCACACGGAGGTTCTTCTTCTCCTGCAGGGCCTCCAGTGCGTCGTCGTCGTAATCCGGAGCGATGATCACCTCGGTGAAGACGTCCGCCATCGCCTCGGCCAACTCTCGGGATACTGCACGGTTGACGGCTACCACGCCTCCGAATGCGGAGACCGGATCGGTAGCGAATGCCTTGCGGTATGCCTCCTCAGGATCGATGCCGATCGCGATACCGCAAGGATTGGCGTGCTTAATGATCGCAACAGCAGGCTCGACAAAGTCGAACGCCGCGCGACGAGCAGAGTCGGCATCAACGAAGTTGTTGTAGCTCATTTGTTTGCCCTGGAGTTGGGTCGCCGTCGCGACTCCGGGCTCGTGGGCGTGTGCTTCGTAGACCGCGGCACTTTGGTGCGGATTCTCTCCGTACCTCAAGACATCACGGCGAGACCAGGACGCTCCCAGCCATTCCGGGAATTCTTCACCGTCGTTGACGACCTCACTGGCCATCCACGTTGCCACCGCTATGTCGTACGACGCCGTGTGCGCGAATGCTTCTGCCGACAAGGCGGCGCGCTCGGAGAAGGTGAATCCACCTGCAGTCACGGCAGCAAGAACCTGCTCGTAGCGACTCGGCGAGACGACAACGCCCACGTTTGCGTAGTTCTTGGCGGATGCCCGAACCATTGCAGGGCCACCTATGTCAATCTGCTCGACACAATCGTCAATACCCGCCCCCGACGCGACCGTTTGCGTGAAGGGATAAAGGTTGACGACGACGAGTTCGAATGGCGCGATCTCTAGCTCGTCGAGTTGCGCCCGGTGATCGTCTTTGCGTAGATCGGCCAGCAAGCCACCATGGACCTTGGGGTGAAGAGTCTTAACACGTCCGTCGAGACATTCAGGAAAGCCCGTGACGTCTCCGACCGGGGTAACCGGCACGCCAGCTTGAGCGATGACACCCGCAGTACTGCCCGTCGAAACGATTTCGACTCCAGCAGCATGAAGCCCCCGAGCAAGGTCCTCCAGACCCGCCTTGTCATAGACGGACACCAATGCCCGTCGAATCGCTCGACGATCCTGTGCATCACTCATCCGAATGTCACCGACCTTCCACTTACTGAAATTCCTTCACGCACAGCGCGCGATATGACGTCGACGAGAAGGACCCGCTCGACTTCCTTGATCCGTTCGTGCAACGTCTCGACCGTATCGGTGGATTCGATGGTCATCGGTTGCTGAGCGATGATCGGTCCGGTGTCGACCCCGGTGTCAACGAGATGGACCGTGCAACCGGTCACCTTCACCCCGTATTCGAGTGCATCTCGAACGCCATGCGCACCGGGAAACGACGGGAGTAGGGCCGGATGGGAGTTGATGATCTTGTTCTCATAGGCGCTTGTGACCGCCTGGCCCAGAATCCGCATGAAACCCGCAGTGACCACAAGATCAGCTCCATGCTCGCCTAGTTGCTCTGCGAGAGTCTGATCCCATGCTGCGCGGTCATCCATCATCGGAACGACGAAAGTGGCGACGCCAACTTCCCGAGCACGATGGAGCGCTGGCGCATCGACGAGGTCAGAGCCCACAGCCGTGATGTGATCGCGAATCTTCGAATCCAAGAGCGCCTGAAGCAGGCTGCCCGTTCCCGATGCGAGTACGACCACGCGGGGCTCAGGCACCCCTTGAGCCTAGTGCGCGGCTTGACCGACTATCCGATCACCGGTTCACCGTTGAAACGCCTGTACAGGTAGGCGGTGAACAGCGTGGCGATCGGCAAGGTGAGGAGCGTCAGAAGGCCGAAGAACAGTCCACCGAGGAGCAGGACCAGCGCATTCAGAACAGTCATGAGGAAGGCTGCTGCGAGGTTTTGACGGATGAGTCGAGAACTTGCGACGAAGGCTTCGCCAATACGCATTCCTCGGTCCAAGACGAAGTACGGACCCAGCTGGAAGAAGAAGATCACCAGTAATCCGGGAAGAATGCACAGCAAAATGCCGAAACCAGCCATCAGGGCGTAGAGCAGCTGAAACAGCAGATACCGGCCGAGATTGTGGCCATCCAAGAGGGCGTCGAACCCCGGCTCCTGGCCTCGGGTCGCTCGCAGAGCCGCCCGGATAACCCCGACCGTGACGATGATCGTCAAGATCGCGAAACCCAATGTCAAGAGACCAGAGGTGAGCGCACCCGTTGCGAGAGCACTGGCGCAGGCTTCCTGTTGTCCCGGAGTCTGTGGGTCGGAGCATTCATTGACAACGTCGTTGAGCGGGCCAAGGCTCCGCTGCTGAAGGAATTGGACCGCGGTCACCACGGCGGCCAATGCAATGAACGCTAGAAGGTTACGTCGGAAAGTTCCCAACGCCCACCCAGCAGCTTCTCGAACCAGGACCCGAGGATCCCCACCATCGGTCACGAGTTGAGTTTCTGCTCGATGGATTCCGGCGACGGCGCAACGGGTTGGAGCCTGCGTGGACGTCGCCGTGCACGCAGCACACTGGTGGGCAGCGCCCCGATCACCAATCCCACCGCCGCCAGGAGCGCACCGAGCCCCGGGTCAGGCCCGATCTGTGCAAGGCGCCCATCACCCAGAGATCCGGTACCGAGGACCAGGAACGCGTACACCCACGCAGCAGCAACAGCCGCCGCAAGGAAAGCGATGGCCAACCGCACGAGCGGACCTTCACGGGCTGCCAGCCGCGACACGAGCAAACCGATGAAGGCACCGGAGATGACCACGAGCACAGGAAGCCCCCAACTTCCCGGACCGGAAGCCTCAGGCAAAGCGGCCAATGGTGGGAACGCCGGCAGCGGCGTGGGCGGAATCGCGGGAACAAACGGTGACACCAGCACATCGGGGCCGAGCGAGACTCCCGCTCCAACTAGGTAACCCAGCGCCCAACTCACCAAAACCGGGACGTACCCGAGGCTAAGCACGACGAGCACCAACGCATCGAAGGCCGTGGGGTCGAGTGCAGTGAAGACCTCGGTCACCTCTCCAAACGACGACGCGGCGGCGATCGTCGCGATGATGGCAGCCATGCCGATCAGAGCCGTCGCTCCAGCCACAGACGCGCGCACCACCACGCGAACGACCACCGGAATTCGCTCGTTCAACGATTGCACAAGTTCGCTGGATCGCCACAACCCCGAGCCGACGGAAACAAAAGCGATGAGTCCAGCCATGACTAACGCTCGACGGGCACTCGTTTGCACATCGGGTATGTCCGAGACAACAGATACGGTCGCGACGATCACCGCTGTGAAGATCGTCGTGAGCACCCAACTCGCCACAAGCGTCCGCAGACGCGTCGGTCTAACGACTCGGACGATCCACCGGCCGGCCTGGTGTCCCAGCCACCCGGGAATCAGGACGAGCCCCCAGGGGAGCAGCGAGTAGTCGACTCCCAGGAGTCGTACAGGAACACCGAACGAGACGACCCACGCGCTTCCGGTGATGGACATCGCTTCCTGCCACGCTCCAGGCGCCTCAACGCCGCCCCACCACGCACTCGCGACAACAAGTGCCAAGGTGCTGAGGCCGACGAGTGATAGGGAAGACGCTGCCAGCAACGAGGCAACGAGCGGCGATCGACCGATCCGCGAAAACGTACGGCCAGTTCCGTGGAGGAATCGCCGGAAGACTCTTCTGACCCGCAGAAGTAGTCGGCCGATCGTGGCGAGGATTCGCAAGTGCCACGCCAACCGCCGCTGGTCCACCTCTGAGGATGGCCGCTCAAGGGTGGGTGCACTCACGCGCCAAGGTTGCCAGCCAATTGATCAACGGACGGGCAACGCCACGCTGCGGCCGATGCACACGAACGGCACCCGATTAGCCGCGGATGACGAGCCAGGTGCTTGCACCGGCGCTCAGCGCGAGTGCGATGCGCTCGAACCACACTTGATTCATCCGGCGAAAAGTAGCGATGCCAATCAGCGATCCCACCACGAGAACGGGAGCAAACCACAGGTTCGCGATCAACGATTCCGGAGTGATCAGTCCAAGGGGGATCACAAACGGCAGTTTGATCACGTTCAACATGAAGAAGAACCACACACTCGTTCCCATGAAAGCGAGCATCGGAACACGCATCTTCACCAGATACAAGGTCATCGCGGCGCCGCCTGCGTTGGCCGCCATGGTCGTGACACCGGTCAAGGTGCCATAGAAGCCCGCCTCGAGACGGCGAACACCGGAGTCCTCCACCTCTTCGAGTTTCAGACTCCGGCGACGGTAGATCTCTAAGGCGACGGAAATCAGTAGTAGGACCCCGATGACACGAGCCACAACGGTCGTGGAGGCAAAAGCAAAGAGCAAGGCCGTGATCGCAAAACCAACAAGTACTCCGGGAACGATCTTGGCGATCACTCGCCAGTTTGCGTGTTGCCGGAAGTACAGCAGTCCCATGAGGTCACCCAACAAGAGCAGCGGGATGGCAAATCCCGCCGCAATGGTCGGACCGAGTGACGCTGCAAGGATCGGACCGGCGACCACGCCCGCGACCGGCATCGCGGTCTTGGAAAAGCCGTAGAGCAAGATCGCGACGCCGACGACGCCGATGAGTAACGGGGTCCAGACCTCAGGCAAGGACTACTCACATGCCAGGTACAGGGGGCCTCTAGCCACCCATGACCTCACGCATGAGCCGAGCGGTCGCACTGGGCGTGCGGCCGACCTTCACGCCGACGGCCTCAAGGGCCTCTTGCTTGGCAGCCGCGGTTCCAGCCGAACCGGACACAATCGCGCCGGCGTGGCCCATCGTCTTGCCCTCCGGTGCCGTGAAGCCAGCCACGTACCCGACTACCGGCTTGGTGACGTTCTCGGCAATGAAGGCTGCGGCCCGTTCCTCAGCATCGCCACCGATCTCACCGATCATCACAATGGCGTCGGTGTCGGGGTCATCCTGGAACGCGGCGAGGCAATCGATGTGCGTTGTCCCGATGATCGGATCACCACCAATACCGACGCAGGTCGAGAAACCAATGTCCCGAAGTTCATACATCATCTGGTAGGTCAGCGTTCCCGACTTCGACACCAGGCCGATACGGCCGGGCTTGGTGATGTCCGCGGGGATGATGCCGGCATTCGATTGACCGGGGCTGATGATGCCCGGGCAGTTGGGGCCGATGATCCGAGTGCCACCTGCGTTGAGCGAATACTGGAAGAACTGCGCGGTGTCGTGAACCGGGATGCCCTCGGTAATCACCACGCATAGGGGAATCGAAGCATCCACCGCCTCCTCGACCGCTCCTTTGGCAAAACGGGGAGGAACAAACACGACGGATACGTTGGCCCCACTTTCGGCCATCGCAGAAGCAACGTCGTTGAAGATCGGAATGCCGTCAACTTCTTGACCTGCCTTGCCAGGGGTCACGCCGGCAACTACTTCCGCGCCACTCGCCACCATGCGCCGGGTGTGCTTGGTGCCCTCCGACCCAGTCATGCCCTGCACCAGGATCTTGCTGTTGGAATCCAGCCAGATAGCCATCGGTCCGTTACCTACTTTCCTGCTGCTCGCGCAGCCGCTAGTTCGGCGACTCGTCGCGCGGCGTCGTCCATGGTTTCCACAAGTTCAATGAGGTCGTTCTCGGCTTCGTTGAGGATGCGACGACCTTCCTCGGCATTGTTCCCATCAATGCGACAGACGATGGGCTTGGTGACCGGCTCGCCGCGCTCCTCAAGCATCGTCATTGCCTGGACGATGCCGTTCGCCACAGCGTCGCAGGCTGTGATTCCGCCGAAGACGTTGACGAACACCGCCTGCACGTCTGGATCGTTGAGGACGATGTCGAGGCCATTGGCCATGACTTCAGCCGACGCCCCGCCGCCGATATCCAGGAAGTTGGCCGGTTCGACGCCGCCGAATTCCTCACCCGCGTATGAGACAACATCGAGCGTGCTCATCACCAGGCCAGCTCCATTGCCGATGATTCCCACCGAGCCGTCGAGCTTGACGTAGTTCAGATCGAGTTCACCGGCCCGCAGTTCGATGGGGTCGGTTCCCTCCTTATCGATGAAGTCCTCGTGGTGCGGGTGCCGGAAAGCGGCGTTGCCGTCCAGGGTGACCTTGCCGTCGAGGGCCAAGACACGTCCATCCGGTGTCTGAACGAGCGGGTTGACCTCGACGAGGGTTGCGTCCTCTCCAACAAGCGTCTCCCACAAGGTCACGAGGATGTCGGCCACCTGCGCGCGGACTGCCTCTGGGAAATTTGCCTCCGCCGCAATGTCCCGCGCGAGGGCGGGGCTGACACCTTCGAGGGCATCCACGCGGATCTTGGCAAGGGCGTCGGGATTGTTCGCCGCCACTTCCTCGATGTCCACGCCACCCTCGACACTCGCCATAGCAAGGAACGAGCGATTCGCCCGGTCAAGCAGGAAGGAGACGTAGTACTCCTCGGCGATGTCCGATGCCTCGGCCACGAGTACGCGATGAACCGTGTGGCCCTTGATGTCCATGCCCAAGATCGCTTCGGCTTTGG
>JAURQC010000106.1 GCA_030836325.1 Candidatus Nanopelagicales bacterium | reverse complement strand
GGACAGTAGAAGCCCGACTGTGGCTATTGCTGCGATGTCGGTGAGGACTCGCATGATTGGCGCACCCCACGTGACGAGAGCCCCTGGATCGGCGATACCAGGAAGAGTTTCGTAGGTTTCACCGGCTAGAACGAGGCCGAATGCCGCAGCGGACACCGCAACGGCGACGAGGCCAAAAGTGATCGAGGCCACGGGCAACCCGAGAACAGATCGGGGAGCAGTTTCGGTCGCGGTTTGAACGGTCGGCTTCATGTGGGGTCAGTTTCTTTGACGGGCAAGCATGATGATTGAGAACACCACACCGATGCCCACGATGATCGCGGCACCGATGAGCAAGGGTCCGATGAGGGAGGAGTCCGGCTCGCCGGGTGCAGCAGTTGAGGTTGCTGCTGTGGTCTCGGGCGACTTCTCAGGCGCAGGTGTCGTGACCGTCTCCGGTGTTGCCTCCTCCGGCGTCGGTGAAGCTGGAGCCGAAGATTCGTTGATGAGTTCGGGAGTGGGTTCCTCGACGACCGCGGCGGATTCGTAGGAGAAAGTGATGCGCCCGGTGACCGGGTGCCCATCTGCGGAAACCACCCGGAACGCAACCGAGTACTCGCCGGGGGGTAAGTCGGTCGGCCACGGCACGATTACATCGGTTCCCGGCGGGGGTGTCTGTTCGGCTTCGGTGGCCATCACTAGTTCCCCTGCACTATCGAGTACCGAAACCTCGATCAGTTCAGCAAAGAGTTCTTCGCTAAATGTGAATCGAACATCTTCGGGTGCCACATCCAAGGTCGCGCCGTCCTCGGGAGTGCTGGACAACAAACTCGCGTGCCCGTTCGCGCCAGCGACGAAGATGAGGTTTCCTGCGAGAGCCAAGGAAGCAGTAATCAGCAGACGAAGCAGAGTTGTCACGCCTACGAGCGTACGCGTCCTGGTCGCTGCTCCCACCACCAACCAAGGGGTTCGGCCCACCTCGCGAGGAAGGGGGCGGCGGTGGCCGTGATGAGGACGTAGGCGGCGACGAAAGCCTGGAAAGTCGGAGGTAGTACGCCGCTTACGGCGACCAGGCCAGCGATGATCACGCTGAACTCACCGCGGGCGCTAAGGAGTGCTCCGGCACGCAGTTTCGAGATAGTTCCACCTTCGACAGTTCCGGCGGCGAACCAGCCGGTGACGAACTTGGTGACAATGGTGACGATGGCCAGGCCTGCTGCCGGGAGGAGTACGGCTGGCAGATCCGCTGCGTTGGTGGACAGCCCGAAGTAGACGAAAAAGATCGCGGCGAGGAGTTCGCGAAGCGGGTCGAGACGACGGCGAGCAACCTCGGCGAGCTCCCCGGTGAGTAGCAGGCCGACAAGGAAGGCTGCGACGGCGGGCGAGAACTGAACAAGCCCGGCAAGTCCCGCGGCGGCCACGGCGGCACCGAACACGACAAGCAGGAGTCCGACGGGTTCACTTGCGTCGAAGAACCGCTTGAAACTGGTGTCACCCTTCAGGGTGATGACGATGACGACGGCGACCACGATTAGGGCGACGCTGACGCTGATGAGACCGGTGACCAGACCGGTGCCAGTCAAAACTACGGTGAGGATTGGCAAGTACGGCGCCATGACAAGGTCCTCAAGAACCAGGACGGACACCACGGGTTTGGTTTCAGGGTTGCGTCGCCAACGTAGGTCGCGCACCACTTGCGCGACGATGCCTGAGGAAGAGATGTAGGTGACGCCGGCAAGGGCCAAGGCGCCGGGGACTCCCCAACCGAAGGCAAAACCCACGAGTGCACCCGGCAGCGAATTCGCGACCAGATCGATGAGTCCTGAACGCGACTGACGTTGAGCGGTTTGCACTAATTCGTCGCCGGAGTACTCCAGGCCAAGCAGGAGCAGCAGCAATATGACGCCGAGTTCGGCGAGCGTCGGAACGAGGGTGTCGCTGGCGTCAACGGCCCCGAAGCCACCTTCGCCAACGAGTAGGCCGGCGATCAAATAGAAGGGTACGGCGGACATTTCCCAACGGCGGGCCAGCCGAGCGATGATGCCCAACCCGAGGATCAGCAGCCCGAATTCCAAGAAGAGCGTGCTGAGTTCGGGGCTGGAGGCGGCGGCAGGCACGACCACAGCAGGCACGTGAATACCTACGGCTGCTTCTACCGCCCCGAATGTCACCCCTGGATCTTCTCAGGTGAATGTTTCGGGATGCTCACTTAAGCGAGCACAGTGATCAGAAAGCCTCTTCTGGCAGCCGCATGATGTCGTCGTCGGTTGCTTCGGCAACTGCGCGTTCCGCGGTCAGCAAGGGAAGACGGTTGCGGGCAAACCACTTGGCCGTCTCGATCTTGCCCTCGTAGAACGCCTTGTCCCGATCACTCGCACCGGCGTCGAGTGCCGCCATTGCCACCTCAGCCTGACGCAGCAACAGCCAACCAATCAGCAGGTCACCGCTCATCATCAGCAAACGGGTGGTGTTGAGGCCGACCTTGTAGATCTCCTCGGGGTTCTGCTGGGAAGCCATCGCCCACTCGCCCAGGCGTCCGACGACGGACTGGACGTCTTCGAGTGCCACACCGAGAAGCTCGCGCTCCTTGGCCAGTGCACCCTTACCCTCGTCGCCCTTGACCGTCTCGGTGATTTGGGAGGCGAGGTAGAAGATCGACTTGAACTGATCGCGCACCATCTTTCGGAAAAAGAAGTCCAGGCCCTGGATTGCCGTGGTGCCCTCGTAGAGGGTGTCAATCTTGGCGTCGCGGATGTACTGCTCAAGCGGGTAGTCCTGCAAGAAGCCCGAGCCACCGAACGTTTGCAGAGATACGGCGAGCATCTCGTAGCTGCGCTCGGAGCCGACACCCTTGACAACCGGCAGCAGAAGATCGTTCATCCGCTCAGCCATGTCGAGATCGACATCAGTATCGCCGGCTTGACCCATCGCGACGAGGTCCTGCCAGCACGCGGTGTAGGCGACGAGTGCGCGCAGGCCCTCGGCGTATGCCTTCTGCAACATGAGCGAACGACGAACATCCGGGTGATTCGTGATGGTCACGCGGGGTGCAGTCTTATCAGTCATCTGCGTGAGGTCGGCGCCCTGCACGCGAGTCTTCGCATACTCCAGCGCGTTGAGGTATCCCGTCGAGAGGGTCGCGATGGCCTTCGTGCCGACCATCATGCGGGCGTACTCGATGACCTTGAACATCTGCGCGATTCCGTCGTGGACGTCACCCAGAAGCCAACCGATTGCCGGCTCCTTCTCACCGAAGGTCATTTCACAAGTGGACGATGCCTTCAATCCCATCTTCTTTTCGACGTTGGTGGCGTAAACGCCATTGCGCTCGCCAATCTCACCCGTCTTGGGATCGACATGGAACTTGGGAACGATGAACAGGCTCAGGCCCTTGGTGCCGGGACCAGCGCCCTCAGGGCGCGCGAGCACCATGTGCACGATGTTCTCGGCCATGTCGTGCTCGCCGGAGGTGATGAAGCGCTTGGTCCCCTCGATACGCCAGGTGCCGTCGCCATTGTCGAATGCCTTGGCGCGGCCAGCTCCCACATCGGATCCGGCATCGGGCTCAGTGAGGACCATGGTGGCGCCCCAGCCCTTGTCGATCATTATGGCCGCGAATTCCTTTTGCTCCTCAGTGCCCAGGCCGTCGATAACCGCGGCGAAGTTGGGACCGGACATGAAAAGGAATGCAGCGGGGTTCGCGCCGAGCATCAGTTCGCTGGCGGCCCACCGCAGCGACGGGGGTGCACCGCTGCCACCGAGGTGCTCGGGGAGATCCAGACGCCACCACTCGGAATCCATCAACGCCTGGAAGGACTTCTTGAAACCCTCGGGCATCGTGACCGTCTTGGCCGCGGGGTCGTAGATAGGGGGAACGCGATCGGCCTCGGCGAATGTCTCCGCAAGCGGTCCGACGGCCAGCCGGTCCACCTCGTGCAAGATCTCCTTGGCGGTGTCGGGGTCCATCTCCGCGAACGGGCCGCTGCCCATGCGCTCACCGGCACCGAATACCTCGAACAGGTTGAACTCGAGATCACGGACGTTGCTCTTGTAGTGCGACATGGCACTCCCCTTTATCTCGCTGCCACGGCCACCTAAGTTACTGGCCAGTAACTTAATGATGCACCCGATGCGGAGTGATTGCAAGAGCAAGCAGCCCCCATTGCGGGGCGCGGGCACCACCAACGACGTTTCCCGCAACAATGGGCCCCATGAGCGGCTGGTCGGACTCGGTCACCCCGATTCCTCCCCCTTCCTCGGCGCGCCCGGGTGTTCGCACCATGGCGTACGCCGCATTGGTCACAGGGGGCTGGTCGGGTTTGGTTTGCCTGGCTCTCTACGGAATTGCCCGACTCCTTGGCGTGCCGATGGAGGTAGAAACAGCCGCAGGCATGACCGTCGTCCCATGGTTCGTGGCGCTGCTGCTGCCGCTGGTGGCCGCGGAGATCGGCGCTATTGCTGCCCTCGTGGTCCGAGGATGGAAGGGCGGCGGCCGCATCGTGTTCTGGGTCGGCACACTCATCGCAATTGCGTCGTTCCTTCCCTTGGTGGTGCAGCCGGCGGACGTATTGCTGTCCACCCAGATCTGCCTCGGAGTCATGCACGTTGTGACGTGGATCCTCGTTGTTCCCCAGATCGCCCGGATCATCGGTGACTCCGAACCGGGTCGGCATGAAGAACGCGAAGTGATCTACACATGACAAGCACATCGGAGCGCTCGGTGCCTCAGCCCATCGAGGATCGTTCGACACTCACCGCGCTCATTATCGCGATGCGGCCGCGGCAGTGGGCCAAGAACGTTCTCGTCTTCGCCGCGCCGCTGGCCGCAGGCCAACTCTTCGACATCGACATCCTGCTCCCCAGTATCGGGGCCTTCGTTGCTTTCTGTCTGATCTCAAGTGCGACGTACTTGGTCAACGACGTCCGCGACGTGGAATCCGATCGTGATCATCCCAAGAAGCGCGCGCGACCGATCGCGGCTGGGCACCTGTCGACCACCACTGCACTTGTGGTTGCCGCCGTGCTCGCGGTGGTCTCTTTGGCGTTGTCCTTCGCGATCTCACTCGCCCTCGGTGGCGTGGTTGTCGCCTATGCGATCTTCACGCTGGCGTACTCGCTGTTCCTGAAGCAAGAACCGGTGATCGAGCTAGCGCTTCTGGCCATGGGTTTCCTGCTCCGCGCAATCGCCGGTGGTGCAGCATCCGGACTGCCGATCTCCGAGTGGTTCTTGATCGTCGCCGGCTTCGGCTCCTTGTTCATGGCCGCTGGGAAGCGCTACAGCGAACTCGATCGCTTTGTTCGCGACGGCGGTGGCACGGGAGACAACGGCACGGCCCGCAAATCGCTCGACGGCTACACGCTCGGCTACCTGCGCTTCGTATGGGGCGTCGCGGCGGCTGTGACCATTACGTCTTACTGCCTGTGGGCGTTCGACGTTGCGCAGACTCCCTCGAGTTTCCCGTGGGCGGCGTGGAGCGTTCTGCCGTTCGTGCTCGCGATTCTTCGATACGGAATCAGCGTCGAGCGCGGAAGCGCGGAAGCGCCCGAGGACACCGCGCTCGGCGATCGAGTACTTCTTCTCCTCGGTCTGGCGTGGCTGGTCCTATTCGGCCTCGGCGCGTTGGGGGTGTGAAAGTGACTTCCACGTCGCCGCTTTCCGTAGACGAGCGCGACCGCCTGCTTATGGGTTGGGGCCGAACGGCTCCTTCTCGTGCAACGGTTGCGACACCGCAGAACTATGACGACGTCTCCGCTGCGATCATCAATGCCGGACCTCGCGGCGTTCTAGCCCGTGGACTCGGGCGGAGCTACGGAGATGCCGCGCAAAGTGGAGGCGCGACGGTCTTCGACATGACCGGACTTCGCCGCTTCGATCTCGATATTGAGTCCGGAACCCTCACCGCCGATGCCGGAGCGAGCATCGACGAGATTCTTCGCGCGATCGTTCCCGCAGGATTCTTTGTTCCGGTGACCGCGGGAACGAGATTTGTCACCGTTGGTGGCGCGATCGCTGCGGATATTCATGGAAAGAACCATCACGTGGAAGGCAGCTTCGGTAGTCATGTCACCGCCATGACCGTGATCGATGGATCCGGTGAGGTGCGCACGCTGTCGCCGGATGATCCGGTAACGCAGGAGATGTTCTGGGCAACCGTGGGCGGCATGGGTCTGACGGGTGTCATAGTCGAGGCCACATTCAGTCTCCTACCAATCGAGACATCCGGGATGAGTGTCGACACTGTTCGATGCTCAGATCTTGACGACGTCATGACCCGCATGGTCGAAGGTGATGACGATTACCGGTATTCCGTGGCGTGGATCGACACTGTCGCCGCTTCCGGGCGTGGAGTGCTCACTCGTGGGGACCACGCACGTCGCGATCAGTTATCCGGCAAGCAAGCCGGTGATCCGCTGGCCTACGTCACTCCATCGCTTCCCTCTGCTCCGGCGTTCGTCCCCAACGGTCTTTTGAATTCCGCATCTGTGCGCGCGTTCAACGAGGCGTGGTTCCGTAAGCACCCGAAGAATCGAGTAGGTGAGGTTCAGTCGATACCGGCGTTCTTCCATCCACTGGACGGTGTTCGGGACTGGAATCGGGTCTACGGCCCGCAAGGCTTTCTGCAATACCAATTTGTGGTCCCCGATTCCGCCGGTTGGATCGTGGAAAGGACGCTTCGCCGACTCCGTGATGTTGGTGCACCGAGCTTTCTCACAGTGTTGAAGCGATTCGGCCCGGCCAATCCAGCCCCACTGTCCTTCCCGCAGGCCGGCTGGACGTTGGCGGCTGACGTCCCGGCAGGTATCGACGCACTGGGTCCCGTCCTGGACGAACTTGACGAACTCGTTGCGAGCGAAGGTGGCCGCCTCTACTTCGCGAAGGACTCGCGTCAGTCACCGTCGATGGTTGCGCGCACTTACCCACGGCTAGCTGAGTGGCAGGCTGTCCGAGACGTCATGGATCCGCGGGGTGTGTTCACCTCCGACTTGGGAAGAAGGTTGTCACTGTGATCGATGCTTTGGGTGAGCCGCAATCGGTGCTCGTTCTCGGCGGCTCGAGCGAGATCGCGCGAGCGACGATCCAGGCGCTGCCTCGCACGCGTCTGCGTCGAGTAGTCCTTGCTGGTCGTCCATCACCCGAACTTGATGACGCCGCTTCGCAACTCGGCAACAGTGGAATTTCCACTGTTGAGGTCGCTTCTTTCGACGCAGCGGACACCGACACTCACCAGGCGTTCGTCGACGAAGTCTTCGACAACGGGGACATCGACATCGTCCTGTTGGCCTTCGGCGTTCTCGGCGATCAGATGGATGTCGAAGCCGATCCGTCTAAGGCCGTCCAGATGGCCACGGTCAACTACACCGGTGCTGTGAGTGTTGGACTACATGTGGCGCGCAGGCTCCGTGGGCAGGGCCACGGACACCTCGTCGTGCTTTCCAGCGTCGCCGGAGATCGCGCTCGCCGCTCGAACTACGTCTACGGATCGACCAAGGCGGGTCTGGATGCGTTCGCGCAGGGTCTCGGCGATGCGCTGGTCGGATCCGGAGCTTCGGTGCTGGTGGTCCGACCGGGCATGGTCCGCACACGGATGAGCGAAGGCCTGCCGGAAGCACCGATGACCACCGATCCCGAAGTCGTGGGCAAGGTGATTGTGCAAGCGCTGCGCAAGGGCAAGCACACTGTCTACGCGCCAGGCCCGCTGCGATTCTTGATGGGGGCGGTCAAGACCGTTCCGCGGCCGATCTTCCGACGCCTACCTCAGTAGCGGTTCTTTCTGGGCGAGTTCGAGACAACCGGGCTCCGCCATCGCTAGCGTGCGTGCCATGAGTAGACCAATGACATTGACCATCGCTGTCATCTTGCAGTGGATCGCTGCCATCATCGGCATTTTCAGTGCGGTCGCGGTGCTCGGCAGTGCTCTTGCGATGCTAAACACGAATGTTCGTCAAGGTGTTGAGCAGGCACTCTCGGATGAAGGAATCAATGGCTCTGCCGTGGCCATCGCAGGTGGTCTGTTTGTCGGAGGCCTCATGCTGCTCGCGATCGCGGTCATTCGGGCGATCGTGGCCGTGTCTTTGGCTCGTGGTCATGGTTGGGCGCGGATCTTGATTTCCGTTATTGCGGTTCTCTACTTGATTGGTGGAGTGGGTTCGGTTCTCGGCGGCCAGTGGCTCGCTGGAATCGTGGCCATCGTCATTGAACTCGTGATCTTGTGGCTGCTGTGGAACTCGGCTTCTTCGGCCTACATCAAGGTCAAGACGGCCGAGCGCGCGGTCGCTAGCTAGTCACTACTCACAAACATTCGAACGCAGGGCCGCCCTTCGGGGCGGCCCTGCTCGCTTGGGACCTCATTCACGGAGAGCGGAGAAGACAGGGCCGTACGACGACGGATCGGTTGCCACATCGATCAGTGCAGGACGACCACTCGATAGCGCTGACTGCAAGGCGGCCTCGTATTCGCCTGCGTCGCGCACGGCCCAAGCTTCGACACCGCAGGCCCGCGCTACGGCTGCAAAATCTGTGGATTGGTAGGCCACAACTTCCTTGCCACCTTGATCAACGGGACTTTGCTTCACGGCGATGAGGCTAAGTAGCGAATCGTTGAAAACGACCACCACAACGGGCAGCTGCAGCCTCGCCAACGTCTCCAGTTCGGCCAGGACCATTCCAAGTCCACCATCACCGGTGAAACAGATAACCGGTTCGTCGGGACGAACCAGCGATGCCGCGATGGCTGCTGGGAGCGAGTAGCCCATGGTGGCGTGAGAACTCGAGATGAGTAGTCGTTGAGGTTCCGATACCTCCCACAAAGGCATGGCGACCAGCATGTGAGCACCGGCATCAACTGTTGCAGTAGCTGGGCGCGGGCAGATTCGGGATGCAATCGAGACGATCTCCGCCGGGGAAAGTGCATTGACCTTCTGATCGGACTGAGTCAAGGCTGCCGTTCGCAAGATGTCTCGGTACCGACACCCGTCTTCTAGCTCCCAGTCGCTGGCGAGTTGGTTCCCCAGCCAGTGGATGAGCAGTTCCATGTCCATTGCGTAACAACCGGCAAGACTGTCTCCGAAGTACGTAGCGTCGTCAATCAGCCATGGGTTCGCGATCACAGTCGGGGCGGCGTAGTTCCATGCCGTGGGTAGCAACTCCACAGGATCAAGTCCGATTCCGAGGATGAGGTCGGCATCGTTCAATGCGTGGGACTCCACGGTGCCGCCCGTGACTATTCCAGCGGCAAATTCCGATGCATCTGCCACCACACCCCTTGCTTTGTAGGTGGTCAGTACGGGGATGTGGGTGCGTGCGGCAAGTCCACGCAATCCTGTGATGACTCGTTCACGTGACTCGACCGGAATCGTGAGAATTCCTTGCCCAGCGATGATGACGGGGCGACGGGCGGATGCGAGAAGTGGGGCGATCGCGTTTGGGTCTGCCTGATCGTCGGTGGCCCTTTCGACTCGGTATGAACCACTGGCTGTGGGATCTATATCGACCTGTACCGGTCCGGGAGGTTGCACGGTGGTTGCTTGGACCAACTTGGTGCAGGCATGTGGATCTTGTCCGTTGAGACGGCCGGAGGCGAGAGCGATCGGCTCGAAGAGGGCCGTTTGATTGATCCGCTGGTGTGAAATCCGTGGGGATTCACTCTCGAGTACGCAGTCATTGACCATGATCATCGGCGATCGCTCGAGCAGCGCGTTAGCAACGCCATTTGCGGCGGCAGTAGCGCCGGGGCCACGCGTGCCGACCGCGATGCCGGGAGCACCTGTGAGTTCGCCGATTACCCCAGCCATGAGTGCGGCTGACGTCTCTAGGTGGGTGAGGACGAACTGGACACCATGCCGCTCGCAGGCCCCGGCAACGTCGAGGTTCGAGCCACCACCGGGAACACCGAAGGCGAACCGTGTACCGCGGGCTGCTGCGGTGCCGACCAGTTCGTCGGCGATCTCCCGTCGATCTGCTGCCATCTGGTTCTCCAAAACTCTGGTGTGTTCGTGGAAGCAACATTAGAGTCTCGATGGGGGTTCGACAGGCGGTGGTAACGCACCGTTTCAGCGGAGAGGAGTGTCATGGGAATCCAGGTTTCCAATTTCTTGCATGTGGCCGATGGATTGCAGGCCAATCAATTCACGGTCGGTGACCGCAAGCCGGTCAACTCGCTCGATGACATCGACCCGATTTACAAGCAACTCATTGACGGACCATTTCACGCAAACTTCGCGGTCATGGGCAATGACGGCAAGATCAACCAGACGCCGATGTGGTTCGACTACGAGGGTGACAAAGTTTTGGTCAACGCGGCGACCCATCGCAAGAAGGTCGAGTGGATCCGTAAGTACCCGGATCTGTCGATCTTGATCGTCAACCCCGAGAACATGTACCACTGGATCAGCATCAAGTGCCACGTCGAGCGTGAGATCCTCGAGGACGATCCGGAAGAGGGCCACTTGGTCACGGCCCAGCTCGACAAGATCTGGACGAAGTACACCGGAAACGAACCGCCCTACGGCCTCCGCGATCCATCTATCGACGAGCGTCGTGTGCTCTTCGTGTGCGGCATCGATCGCATCGCCACCTTCGGTCGTCCGTAGACACCGGTGGTCCCCAGCGCGACCATCGCGGTTGTCGGGGGCTCCCTTGGAGGTTTAACCGCAGCCCTGCTTCTGCGTGACCTTGGGCATGACGTCACGATCTATGAACGATCGGGACACAAGCTTGAGCAGCGTGGAGCAGGGCTCGGCTTCCTCCCGGACGCCTCCCGATATCTGATCGAACGGTGTGGTGTGAACATCGATGAGATCAGCACGCGAACAAACACCATCCGTTATTTAAATCGCGACGGCTCTGTTGATCATGAACGTGCTGTTACGTATCACTACACCTCCTGGTTCACGGTGTACGGCAGGTTGCTCAACGAATTCGACTCCACTCGATACTTGACCGGCAAGGAAGCGGTGTCTTTGCGCCTCGATGAGGAGCACGGGGCCGTCGATTTCGCGGACGGCAGCACAGTTGAGGCCGACCTTGTTGTGTGCGCGGACGGCGTGAACTCAATGTTCCGCAAGGCGCTTCTGCCCGACGCCCAACGGGCGTACTCAGGGTATGTGGCGTGGCGTGGCATGGTGCCCGAGTCGGAGCTTTCTCCTCGTACTCAACAAGCGCTCAGCGATGCGATCACCTACGCCTTCTATGCCAATAGCCACATACTTGTGTATCCGATTCCAAGTCCGAGCGGCTCTGTCGCGCCGGGAGAGCGGCTTATCAACACCGTTTGGTACCGAAACTACGCAGTTGGTTGTGACTTCGCCGATCTCATGACCGATGCGACTGGTCGGCGCCACGATCCGACACTGCCTCCGGGTGCGGCGCGAGAGGAGCACGTCGCCGAGATGCGCGCCCACGCTCTTGCCCGCCTTCCTTCCGTCGTCTCCGAGGCGGTCGTTGCTGCGAAAGAACCATTCGTGCAGGCGGTATACGACCTAGAAGTGGATCGGATGGCGTTCGGCAGGGCATGCCTGATCGGCGATGCCGGCTTCGTGATGCGCCCACATGCTGCGGCTGGAACCGCCAAAGCTGCGGCCAATGCGTGGGGATTGGCACAGGCGATGGAGACCGCCGACTCCATTCTTGACGCGTTGAAGGCGTGGGAGCCGGAGCAACTGCAGATCGGCCGTGACTTAGTCAGACGGACGCAGCGGCTTGGGTTCGCCTC
>JAURQC010000105.1 GCA_030836325.1 Candidatus Nanopelagicales bacterium | reverse complement strand
GCTTTGGGTCATCGCGTCGACCACGTCCGCGATCTGCCACGCAACGCTGTCCAGCGCAGCGCGGGCGAAGTCACCACGGGAGGTGGACAGGGACAGTTCGTCGATTACTGCGCGCGCTTGCGCATCCCACCACGGTGCTCCAAGGCCATTGAAGGCAGGAACGATAGCTGTGTCCGTCGACTCAGTTGCCAGCTCGGCGAGTTCATCAGCCGACATACCGAAGATAGATGCGAGCCACGCGAGCGTGGCGCCAGCAGCCAGGATGTTCGCTTCCAAAGCCACAGCGGGCGGATCGCCGGGAAGTTGCCAACCGATGGTCTTGCACAGACCGGGGTGGTCCACATCGGCATCGACGATGGTCATGACCGAGGATCCGGTGCCAAGTGTGGCCTTGGCGATGCCGGGCACCCATCCTTGATGGGCGAACAGAGCTGCGTGGGAGTCCCCAGCGATCCCGCTCAGCGGGAGTCCCGAAAGCGGACCGCCGGTGATGGTCAGATCGGCTCGAGCCGACGTGCCAATCTCGGGCAGGCACGCTCGCGGTACGCCGAAAATGTCGAGGAGTTCGGGGCTCCATTGCGCCGTGGCGATATCGAGCAAACTTGTCCGCGATGCATTACCTGGCTCGGTGATATCGGTCTCGGTCAGATGACGAGCGATCAAGGTGTCCACTGTGCCGAGGGTGAGTTCATCCGCCGTGGCCAGCTTGCGGTCAGGGTCGTAGGTGTCCAATAACCACGTGGCTTTCACTGCAGAGAACATCGGATCGAGCGGCAGGCCACTGATGCGCCGAACGGTCTCGGCATAACCGGCATTAGTGAGCGACTGGACGATGGGTGTAGCTCGTCGGTCCTGCCAACTGACAACGGGCGAGATCGCGTTGCCCGATTCCTTCTCCCACAGGGCCAGTGATTCACGCTGATTGCTCAAGCCCACGGCTAGAACGTCATGAACGGACACAACGTCCAGCAGCGATGCCACTGCTTGGTCGACGCTGGCGAGCAATTCGTCGACCGTGTGCTCGACCCAGCCAGAGTGCGGAGTCTGCAGCGCGAGCGGTGCTGATGCCCTCGCTCGAATTCGGCCGTCTCCATCGACAGCCACTGCCTTGGTCGAACTGGTGCCGCAGTCGATCGCGACGATCAGTGCCTCACCGGACACGAGCCGCTCGAATGGTCGCAGCAATTGACTCTGCATCAAGACCGAAGTGACGGGTGAGTTCCTCGACGCTTCCCGTCGGGGCGAAAGTGTCGGTACCGAGCATCCGCATCTCGACCGGAGCGTGGTGCGCAACGATCTCTGCGACGGCACCACCCAAACCGCCCCGGGGGACTGACTCCTCGACCGTGACCAATAGTGGGGTCGCGCGTGCGGCACGGACGAGCGCAACTTCATCCATCGGCGCGATGCTCGCCATGTTGATAACTCCTACCGAAATACCTTCATCGCCAAGTTGTCGTGCAGCCTCCACCGCACGCCAGACCATCGTTCCGGTGGCAATGATGGTCGCATCCAGACCGATCAGGAGCGTTTCCGATGCTCCCGGCTTGAATTCCTTGTCCTCGCGTTCCTGAAGTTCGGGCACCGGTGTTCGGGAAATCCGCAGGAAGGCAGGACCGGAGTTAGCTGCTGCCCACCGAACAGCGGCAGCAGTTTGACGTGCATCCGCTGGGACCACAACATCGAGGCCGTCGATGGCTCGCAACCATGCGAGGTCCTCGATCGAATGGTGGGTGGCGCCGAGTTCCCCGTAGGCGAAGCCGGGACTCATTCCGCACAAGACAACGTGGGAATTGTTATAGGCGACGTCAACCTTGACCTGCTCGAGGGCACGGCCTGTAATGAATGGGGATGCCCCGCACACGAAGGGGATGAGTCCAGCGTTTGCTAGTCCGGCGCCGACACCGACCATGTTTTGTTCCGCGATTCCCACGTTGACGAGTCGATCGGGAAATAGGTTTTGGAACTCACCAAGGTTGCTAGATCCAACGGAGTCATTGCAGACGGCAACTATGCGTGGATCCGCGTGCGCAAGTTCGATCAGGGTCTCCGCGAAGGGCTTCCGGCAGTCGGTCATCGTCACAGCGTTCATGAACTCGGTCCAATCTCGGCCAGCGCAGCGTCGACCTGCTCGGGGCTGGGAACCTTGTGATGCCAAACGGCGAGATCCTCCATAAATGACACACCGCGGCCTTTGATGGTGTTGGCGATGATCACCAGCGGTTTGTAGTGTGATCGAGACAGTTCGCGTCGCAAGAGTTCATGATCGTGACCGTCGATCTCGACGGCCTGCCAACCGAATGCTTCGAATTTGGCGTCGAGCGGATCGAGTGCATTCGTCTCCTCGGTGCGGGCTCCTTGCTGCAGCCGGTTGCGGTCGACGATCAGCGTGAGGTTTCCAAGGGACCGGTGGCCGGCGAGCATCGCGGCTTCCCAGTTGGAGCCCTCTTGAAGTTCACCGTCTCCCGTCACCACGAACGTTCGCCATTGCTCACCGCGAATCTGCGCTCCGATGGCCATTCCAACGGCGACGGGCAGACCGTGTCCCAGTGGTCCGGTACTGGTTTCTACTCCGGGAACCTTTGCGCGAGCGGGGTGACCGTTGAGCATCGATCCCTCAGCCGCGAATGACGTCAGCTCGTCAAGCCCGAAGTAGCCGCTCATCGCGAGCGTCGTATAGAACGACACGGCTGCGTGGCCCTTGCTCAGCACGAATCGATCGCGCTCGGGCCAATCCGGATTCTCAGAATCGAAGCGCAGCACATCGGAGTAGAGCACCGCGAGGATGTCGGTAACCGAGAAGTCCCCGCCGACGTGCCCTAGACCGGCACCGGAGATGGTGCGCAGAACGTGGGTTCGAGTGAGTCGAGCCCGTTCCCGAGAATTCATGAATATCCATTCACATACGAATAATTTGCACTTCAGTCTTGCAGGCCGGTGCTACTGCGTCAATGCTCGGGCGGTTTCCACGTCGGTAATGAGTACCGAGATCCACCCCCCGAGGCCGGCGGCTCGGATCGCATCCACCTTGGATGCCCCTCCGGCAACGCCGATGCGCCTTGGGACCGCGCGGATGGCGGCGGGTGACATTCCAACTACCCGACGATCAAACGAGCTCTCGATCGGCTCGCCGGACTCATCGAAGAAACGAAGACAGACATCACCCACGGCACCATGACTTCTGAGCTCCCGCATTTCCTTGTCAGTCACCGCGTTACCGCTGCGCGCAAGAAGTGGCGACGGTTCAAGCGCTCCGATTCCGACAAGCGAAACCGAGATCTGCGACCACTGTTCAATAACGGCGCGAACGTCCGGATCCTCTTCGAGTGCGCGGGCTGTCGATTCACTACCCACGACCGCGGGTGCCGGAACGAATTGGGGTTCGGCGCCGAGAACTCGTGCAAGATCGCTGGTCAATCGAGTCGCCTCGTACTGCACGTCGGGGTTGCCAACCCCACCAAACATCTGAATGACCAACCGCGCCATGTGTTTGGAGGCCGGCCGCATCGACTGCAGTGCGGAGATAAGCGAGCTGCTCCAGGTGGAAACACCGATCACCGCATCGCCGGTGACTGTCGACGTGAGGTAATCAGCGGTTGCCGTACCGAGGGCTTGTTCCACCGATCGGGCATCGTCGGTGTCGACGACCACCGCTTGTGTCAAGGACAACTTCGCTTCCAGCTGGTCCTCGAGTTCAGCGTGCACTCCCGTTGGTACAACAACGACGGAGCGAACGATGCCTCGTTCCTTGGCTTCTTTGATCAGGCGCGATACCCGTGCCTGTGAGATCGCGAGCGTGTCCGCGATCTCCTGCTGCTTCATGTCCCGCTCGAAATAAAGACGGGAGACTTTGACCAGGAGGCGCGTGTGTTGATCCATCACGCTCCTTCCCTCGCTACTTTCGTCGTCGTTGTCATCCAAGCAGTGACGTGGCTGTCTAGGGTATGCCCGTGTTCATCGGAGTGGACTGGGGCGGAACGAAAATCGAAATCGTCGCCCTTGATGAAGGCGGCAACGAGTTACTTCGTGTTCGACGCCCTACGCCGCGGGGTGACTACCACGGGTGTCTGGCAACGGTTCGCGCGCTCGTAGAGGAAGCCGAAGCGCAACTGGGCAACGCCGCTCCGGTGGGCATCGGCATTCCCGGTTCCCTCGATCCCGAAACGGGGCTCGGTAAGGGTGGAAGTTCCACCTGGATCAACGGTCAGCCCGTGGCCGAAGATCTGCACAGGGTTCTAGACCGACCATTGCGCATCGTGAACGACGCCGATTGCTTCGCAGCATCCGAGGCGATCGACGGTGCGGGCGTCGGCTACCGCGTGGTGTTCGGGGTCATCCTGGCGAGTGGTGCTGGTGCAGGAGTGGCCATCGACGGTCGGGCGCATCACGGCCCTAACAACTCGGCGGGGGACTGGGGGCACAACCCGCTTCCCTACGCATCGACGGACGAACAGCCAGGGGACGACTGCTACTGCGGCAAGAGCGGATGCATGGAGACCTGGGTCTCCGGTTACTCGTTCGCGCGCGACTACGTCCGTGGTGGTGGACAGGGTGATCTGCTCCCGACCGACATAGCCGAGCGCATGCGCGCAGGTGAACCAGCAGCCGTCGCGGCGTGGGAGCGCTACGTGGATCGGGTGGGTCGCGGTCTTTCCGTCGTTGTCAATTCACTCGACCCTGACGTATTCGTCCTCGGTGGCGGGATGAGCAACATTGCGGAGTTGGAGGAACAGTTACCAGCGGCGATAGCACGCTGGACCTTCTCTCCGGTTTTTGTCACGCCGATTGTGCGATCGCTGCACGGGGACTCCAGCGGTGTGCGCGGCGCAGCCTGGTTGTGGCGCGACGGATAGTCGAATTAGGCGTGTTGCCGGCGATAGTGCTCCGCTAGCGGGTCCCGTCCGAAGTCCCGATACGGATCTCGCCACACCGTGTGGATGTGGTTAGCGCCCCGCTGCGTGTTGTCGCACTCCACCATGAGACTCGGCCCCTGCAGCCGGTAATAGTACGGATCTCCAGGCTGATGGCTTCCGGCCCACAACAAACTGTGTTCGTGAAGTCGAGCTCCTTCGTATTTCTTGCGTTCCAGTTCGGCAAGCGGCCCGGGAAGTCTGTCCGCGTAAAGATCAAATAGGGAACGCACTAGATCTTTCTGCCCTGCGTCAAGGTCACCCAGAGACAACCCGCGAGGTTCGCTGGTGAGTCGAACCGCGTTGAGGTTCTCAGGGGTCACACCAGCGAGTTCATCGGCACCGTCTTGGACTTCAATCGTGAGTTGGTGCCACGGATCGGGGAGTCGACCACGCCACAGATCCGGCAGTGGTATCGGGAGATCGTCGTTGCCGAAGGCGGAGCGATTTGCACCCACGATGTCCGTCGGAGCGACATCAGTCACAACAGCAATGTTCAGCTGCTCGTCGGACAGCGACGCCATCAAATCCTGGGCGACATCTTCGTAAGCACCGAGCGGCCGGTTGGGGCTGGGGCCGAGCAGTGGTGCGCGCGCAGGATCGGCGCCGAGGAACAACGGTGTGCTGCCCACCACCTCATCTCCCACGATGGCGTGGTGGATGGATATGTGGTGACCGCCGACCCTCCACGACCACGGCTCATCACCTGTCGGATCACCGAAGACTCGCCAGTAGTAGAGGCCAGGATCACGACCGCGCTCTCGTCCCCAATCGCGGATGAAGCCTTCGAGCCGGTCGAGCATGTTGTCTAGCCCGAGAATCGCGGCCGCCGTGTAATAACCCGGTTCGGAGAGTCCCTCGGCGAGCAACATGTGTGCGTACTTCTGCTGCGCCGGCGCCATCGCCGAAAGTGGGAGTCCGCCGTGATCGGTCGGTGTGTAGAACCAGGTTTCTCGTTCTGTCGTGTCCTGGAATGGACGCTGGGCTCGAGCGCCTTGATCGGTGTCAAGTGAATCTAGGAAACGTGCCGCTGCTTCCCGCATTCGTCGGGCAACATCCGAGCTACTCACGGCCCCTCATCTCGCAATCGAAACAACGATTCGTCGGTGGGCGAAGTCCACGAACCATCGACCTGGGAGGCGAACCCAAGCCGCTGCGTCCGTCTGACTAAGTCACGGCCGATCTGCAGTTGCTCCGGCTCCCACGCCTTCAACGCGTCAAGAATGGAGTCGGCGGTCTCCATCGCCTGTGCCAACCCCCACGCATTGGCCGCAGCTTTGGCGGTTCCAGCCGCAGCATGTGGGCGCATCACAAAGCCGGCATCGCCGATCAGGCATGCTCGGCCGAACGCCATCCGATCCACTTCAAGGTCGTAGACCGCCTGCACGAATGGTTCCTTTGCAGCAACGACCGCCTCGGAGACGACGGACGGAAGCCGGGCAAGAGCGTGGGCACGCATCTCGGCAACGTGCTCCTCTCGCGCCGCACCCGGAGGCAGTGTCGGATCGTGGCGCCGACCAGTCGCATCGGTCATGAGATCGGCGAAGTCACCACCAACGGCGTAGTTTCGGTACCAAGCGGTGTTGATAAGCCGCTCTCCCGGCGCGATAGAGCCACTCGGACTTGGAATCGGATACACAAGTATGTGGCTATT
>JAURQC010000104.1 GCA_030836325.1 Candidatus Nanopelagicales bacterium | reverse complement strand
GTTCCACATCATCCAGCCGGCGGTCGTGTAATAACTCACGCGATCACCGGGGCGGATGTCGAGATGGACGCGCTGCTCCACAAGGTCCTTCAGCATCACGCCAGCCGCGCTATGCACGATGCACTTCGGCGCTCCCGTCGTTCCGCTGGAGAACAGAATGAACCCTGGGTGATCGAACGGCAGCGGCGTGGTCTCCAGCGCAACCTCGTCACCGACCCATGCGCTCCAGGGCTCGTAGGCGTCGTCGTCCCCACCACCGATAACAACGACCGTCTCGACGGAAGAAAGCCCCGCAAGGGCCTCGGGAATGGAGGCCCGCATGTCGAACTGCCGACCGCCGTAGGTGTACGTCGAGCCAACTAGGAGCAATCGTGGGTCGACCTGACCGAAGCGATCAAGCACTCCTGCCGGTGCGAAATCCGGAGAGGCAGTGCTGACGACCGCCCCGATCGAAAGCGCGGCCAATGCCCAGATCGCAACTTCTGGCACGTTGGGCGCCCACGCCGCCACTCGATCCCCTGGCTGAATACCGGCAATGCTCATGCGCGTGGCAACAGATGCCACCTGCGAGCGGACTTCTCCACGCGTCCACGAGCGACGGTCACCGGCTTCGTCCACCCCGACGAGAACCTCATCGTCCGCAGAACCCGCAAGCAGGGTGTCAACGACGTTGAGCCAGGCGTCAGGAAAAAAGGAAGAGTCGAGAAAGCTCCCGCCATCGACGAAGGCCTGAGTGCCCCGTTCCCCTACAACGCCGCACTCATCCCACGCCCAGGACCAGAACGCATCTAGGTCACCGACGCTCGCCGCATGCGCCTGCCGATAGTCAGACGAACCAGAGACCTCGAACCAACGACGCATCGCTGCGCCAGCACTGTCGGGAGGGGACCACAGCACGTCAGCAGACATGCGCGCAGCCTGCCAGATACTCAGCAGAGGATTAGAACCTCACACTCCACCCGGCCCCGTGCCAAGTGAAGGTTGCGCGAGGTTAAGCCTCGTTGTCGGTGTAATAGGCGCGAACCTGAGGCATCACGTTGCGCATCATGAACAGCGGTCGACGCAAACCCTCGGCGTTCGGGCCGGGTCGGGTCTTGGCCATCCACGCTTGGTAGACATCGCGAGACTTTGCTGTATCAACGACGACGTCGCCGTACTTGTCCTCGTCATGCGCTCGTTCGATCCGAACCTTTTGATGCCAGCAATGCATGCCGGACCAAGTGTCGGGGTGAACACCGAACGCAAGGTTCTGATGCACGCCCGGGTCCTCCCAGTTGATGCGTGCGGAATCGGAATCCTCGCTAACGAAGGGCTTGATTCCCTCGACGTAACGAAGACGCCAGCGGCCGTCGTCCATCTTGCCGACATTCACCTTGCCGGTGACCCACCGGCTACCAGCATCATCGGTGGTGCGCCAGCGGCCCATATGGTGCGACAGGGCACTGACCCCGGGACGGATTCCATCTGTCGCCCAGATGCGCGCGACGAAGTAGCCGATCTCGGTGTTGACACGCACCATGTCTCCGGTGTCGATGCCCATTCGCTGGGCGTCGACTGGATTAATCCACATCGGATGCTTGTTGCTGATCTCGTTCAGGTACTTGGCGTTACCCGAACGGGTGTGAATCAGCGTCGGCAGCCGGAAGGTGGGAACCAGAACCATTTCACCGTTCGCATCGTCCAACTCGTGGTGAGACACGTGCGAGGTGATGTAGCAAGGTGTTGCGTACTCACGCCAGCCAAAGGAGTCCATCGACGGTGAGAACAGTTCCAACTTTCGTGATGGCGTTAGCCATCCCGCGACCTTCGAGCCGTCCTCCAACTCAACGCCAACCGCCCCGGGCTCGCCTACTAGAGGCTTTTGGGTCTCAGGTGTGTACGGCTTGCGAAGGACGCCCTCGGCATCGGGCTCCGCTCCCTCGAGTTCGGCTTCGGTGAGCGGGCGCTCGTCTTGGCGATAGAGACCATTGGCGATCTCGACTGCGCCGTATTTGCGCATGTACTCCAGGGGTGTCAGGCCCAACTTCTCGGCCTTCTCCGGAAGCCCGGGAACCTGGTTGTCGAAGATCCAGCCGTAGTAGTCGTCGACCGTAACTTTCTCGCCGGGACGACCCGGTGCCTCGTAGTACTTGCGGATCCCGAGTTCCCCGGTCGGGTCGATTCGCCAGGACAGTTCGATCCAGAACTCTGTCTCTTCCCAGACCTCGCCGGGGTTGGCGTCGCGGGTATCACCGATCTTCTCGCCCATCTTCTCCAGGGCGACGCGGCGGACCGGCTGGCGGAAGCCCAACCACTTACCGGCGTACTGCTCGTAGGACTGGGTGTCGTGCCGCTCAGTGCTGTGACCGAAGGGCAGGACGTAGTCCGCCCACACTGCGGTCTCGTTCCACGTCGGAGTCATAGCTACATGGCAGCCGACAAGGTCCTCGTCCTGCAGCGCTTCGATCCAGGAGAAGCCGTCCGGGTTGGTCCAGACCGGGTTGTAGACACGAGTGAAGTACGTGTCGACCTTGCCCCGACCCT
>JAURQC010000103.1 GCA_030836325.1 Candidatus Nanopelagicales bacterium | reverse complement strand
TTCTGATGGAAGGAGGTCCTTCAGGACGATCTCGGTGATAGTCAAATCGACGGGTTGACGGTTCAGTGATGCGAAGGCGGTCACACGGATCAAGGCACCTTCGAGCTCGCGAATATTCGTACTGATCTTGGATGCGATGTATTCCAGAACCTCTGGCGGAGCTACCAGACGTTCTTGCTTGGTCTTCTTCCGGAGGATCGCAATGCGTGTCTCGAGGTCGGGTGGCTGGATGTCGGTTATCAGGCCCCACTCGAATCGCGAACGCATCCGATCTTCGAATTCTTGCAGCTGCTTGGGTGGCAGGTCGCTGGTGATAACGATTTGCTTGTTGGCATTATGCAAAGTGTTGAAGGTATGGAAAAACTCTTCTTGCGTTTGGACTTTTCCGCTGAGGAACTGAATGTCGTCGACGAGGAGAACGTCGGTTTCACGGTAGCGACGCTGGAAAGTTGATGACTTGTCGTCACGAATCGAGTTGATGAACTCGTTGGTGAATTCTTCTGAACTGACGTATCGGACGTGGGTGCCCTTGTACAGCGTGCGTGTGTAGTGGCCGATGGCGTGAAGTAGGTGGGTCTTACCCAGCCCTGATCCGCCGTAGATAAACAGTGGGTTGTAAGCGCGGGCTGGCTGCTCGGCAACTGCAACCGCGGCGGCATGGGCGAAGCGATTACTGGAGCCGATTACAAAGGTGTCGAAGACGTACTTGTCGTTGAGCCGGCCGTCCCCTGAGCGTGTGTCGGGAGATCCTGTACCCGGGCGGACTGCAGCTTCGTCTCGAACAGGAGCTTCAGTGTGAGCGTCCTCTAACGGGCTGATTCCTGGAGCATCGTCTGCGTAGATAGCGTCAGCCATCTCATCGGTGGCCTCTTCGTCCACTGGTGGCGTAATTGTCGGGTCGACCGTGACCGCTAGACGGACATCATGGCCAATGGTTGCGGCGAGGGCACGAACGACGATAGGCCGCAGTCGGGTCTCGAGGACATCCTTTGTGAACTCGTTGGGCGCGGCGACTAAGGCGGTGTCACCGACGAGGCCGAGCGGTTGGGTGAGGGTCACGAACGCCCGTTGTTGTGCGGGTAGCTCTTCCTCGGTGAGGCTCGCCAAGGCTGCCTCCCAGTAGGGAGTGAGGTCGTTTTCCTCAGCCACGCTGCGTATCCTCCCGAATTATCTGCAGGTTGTCCACACGGTTATCCACAGGTGTGGAAGTTGAGCGGAAACAGTAGCCTGGGCTGGAGATCTACACAAGACGTTCGGGAAACAACGGGAAACAAATCGCGCCGTTCGGCTGGTGTGTGAATCCAAGCCGGGGCGTTGCTGGTGGCTTAGCTGGCGTAAGTGGTGAGCCGTCCCGGATGTGGCGTTGGGTGGGGATTCCGCACGAAAGGGCCCCGGTTTGACCGCTTCGAGGAGTACGCCGTAGCCTGGGGCGCTCCTGTCCGCTTGTCGGCCGGCGGACGGGGTTCGAAGGCGGCCGACCTTTCCCCAGGAGCAGGCACCATGAAGCGCACTTTCCAGCCCAATAACCGGCGTCGGGCACGCAAGCACGGTTTCCGGGCTCGGATGCGCACCCGTGCGGGCCGCGCGATCCTGGCGAACCGTCGTTCCAAGGGCCGCACCCGCCTTTCTGCCTGAGTCCAGAGGCAGGGCATCCTGGCTTCCAGGCAGCCTGGACTCCATCGCGATCTGGCAGCGTCGGAACTAGACGCTGGTGTGGCTTGAAAGAAGGTGTCCGAGCCCCATGCTTGCCCCACAGCACCGGCTCACGTCGGCCGAGGACTTTCGACGCACAATTCGGTCGGGTTCAAAGACGGTCACTCCCACGGTCGTCATCCACTGTGCATTGAGCAATTCACCTGATCCTTCCCGTTTCGGCATAACTGTGAGCAAGGCTGTAGGCGGCTCGGTGATCCGTCATCGGGTCGCTCGGCAGATCAGACATGCGATTACGGATGTGTTGAGGAGCGAAAGGCGGTCCGTTCCACCTGGGTCGAGATGGGTCGTTAGGGCCCTGCCCCAGGCTGCAAGTGGCGGCGCCGCAAGGGACGTGCATGTGGGGATGACCCGTTTGCTGGGGAAAGTTCGATGAATGGGTTCGCGACGTCCCTAGGGCGCGGAATGTTGTGGGCGTGGGACCACACGGTCGGCTGGCTTCTTCGGGCGGTTTTGTTGGTAGTTATTGTTGCTTACCAGCGGGCCGTCTCACCGCTCTTGCCGCCGAGTTGCCGGTTCCACCCCAGTTGTTCGGCCTACGGATTCCAAGCGATCAAGGTGCATGGATCTGCCAAGGGCTTAGCCTTGACGATCTGGCGTCTACTACGGTGCAACCCGTGGAATAAGGGCGGTGTGGATCCTGTACCCGGTCGCGGGCGGTGGATTCCAGACGTCCATGCAGACGGTGCGCTTCGCGAGCGAGACGTCACCAACACTACGCAGCAGATGCTGCCCGAACGGAGAACGACGTAGCCGATGGCGATCCTGGAGATTCTTGACGTCCCCGTCAGTTGGGTTCTCGTTCAGTTCTACTCGTTCTTCAGTTTGTTCATGGACCCGTATAGCGGGTGGACGTGGGCGGCATCGATTGTTGGCCTTGTCATCTTGATGCGCATCATCTTGATTCCGCTTTTCGTTAAGCAAATCAAGGCACAGCGGGGCTTGCAGATCATCCAGCCGCAAATGAAAGAGATCCAAAAGAAGTACGCAGGGGATCGCGAGCGGCAATCACAGGAAATGATGAAGCTGTATCGGGAAACCGGTACCAATCCCCTGGCATCATGTCTACCGATTTTGTTGCAGGCACCCATTTTCTTCGGTTTGTTCCGGGTGTTGCAGTACGGAATCGCGCAGGAGCAACCGATTGGCGTTTTTGCTTGGTCGCAGTACCAGGACCTGGTGAGCATTGCGCACGACGCCACGATTTTCGACGTTCCTCTTTGGGCGACGTTCTGGCTCGCCAATGAAGTTCAAACGGAGACTGGCACGAGCGCACTGACCGTACGGATCCTCGCGGCAATTTTGATCGTTGCTATGAGTACGACGACCTTCCTCACACAGCGTCAACTGATTGTGAAGAACACCGCTCCTGACAACCCGATGGTCCGCCAGCAGAAGATTTTGTTGTACGTCTTTCCGCTGGTCTTTGCCGTGGGTGGTGTGAACTTCCCGATCGGTGTCCTCATTTATTGGTTCACCACCAACCTGTGGTCTATGGGACAGCAGTTCTACGTAATTCGCAACAACCCGCAGCCCGGAACACCGGCTTTTGAAGCCCTTGAGGCCCGAAAGAAGGAGAAAGCTGCAAGGAAGGCCGCTCGCAAGGGCGGGGTTGCAGTGTCGGAGGCAGGTGAGGCCGAAGAGGTTTCCGACGCACCGTCGGTAAGAGCGCAACCTAAAAAGACTTCGCGCAGCAAGCGCAAGAAGAAGAAGTAGCGGCGACCTGCGTCGCTCGGTGGATCCGGGACGAGTCAAAACATGGCCCAGCCCGAACCCGGCCCAACCTGAACACCAAGGAGCTGTCCGTGAGTAATGAAGACCAGATCGACGAGGTGGTCGTCGAGGAAGAGATCGTCGAAGTCGTTGTCGACGAAGCCTCTGATGCATATGCCGATGCAGACGCCGAGGTAACCCCCGAAGCCGAGGGTGAAGCCGCCGCGGATTACCTCGAGGGCCTACTCGACATCATCGATGCTGATGGAGACATCGACATCGATATGGAGGGCGAGCGCACTCTCGTTTCGGTGATCGAGGTCAACGAGGGTGATCTTGCGCACCTGGTGGGTGATGACGGTGAGGTGCTTGCGGCCCTTCAGGAGCTGACCCGATTGGCTGCTGCTCGCGAGACCGGCGAACGTTCGCGGCTGATGGTGGACATCGCCGGATACCGTGCAAAGCAGAAGGCGGCGTTGGAGAAGGCGGCCGAGACGGCTATCGCTGAAGCTCAGCGCACCGCTGCTCCAGTATCGATGGCTCCTATGAATGCCTTCGAGCGCAAGGTTGTGCACGACGTGGTTGCGGCCGCCGGTTTAGTGAGTGAGTCTGAAGGGGAAGACCCCGACCGCAGGGTCGTCATCCGCGTTTCATAGATGGTTTCCCGTGAAACATCGGGGGCGGCACCCGACTTGCCGGACGCCCCGAAGCTGCCCACTTGGTTGGAATCCACCCGAGGTGGACTGACCCGGTACGCCGAGATCCTCGTCGGCCCCGGGATCGAGCGCGGACTACTTGGACCCCGTGAGGCTGAGCGCATCTGGGACCGTCACATCGTGAACTGCGCTGTGGTGGTGGACCCTGAATCAGGAGTAGTCCCGACGAACTCTCGGGTGGCGGATATCGGATCCGGTGCGGGATTACCCGGGCTGGTCTGGGCCATCGTCCGTGCCGACCTGCAGGTTGTTCTCATCGAATCCTTACTGCGTCGGGCGACCTTCTTAATCGAGTGTGTGAATGACTTGGGCCTCAGTGATCGAGTGCAGGTAGTCCGAGCGCGGGCTGAGGAAGCCGCTGAACGCCCGGGATCATTCGATGTGGTCACTGCCCGTGCGGTGGCACCGCTAGCCAAACTTGCTCAGTGGGGCGTGCCGCTATTACGCACTGGAGGAACCTTGGTGGCAGTAAAGGGGGAGTCGGCGGCCGAAGAAGTGACCCGCGATCAGCAAGTCCTCGACCAACTGGGGCTGACCAACATCTCGGTTCGCCAGCTTGGTCAGGGTGTGGTGGACCCAGCGACCACGGTCGTAACCGCCACTAGGTCTACGGCAGAATGATGCCGTGACAACCACCTCCCCCACCTCGATTCAACCTTCCGGGCTTGGCTGGCCCGCTGATGTTTCACGGGAAACATCGCCGGACGACCACCAGCCCGGCCATCCCAGTGGCCTTGGTTGGCCGAGAGTTTCCAGTGTGGAGTCCTGGTGACTCGAATCATTACTGTTGCCAACCAGAAGGGTGGCGTGGGCAAGACGACGACGACCGTTAACGTCGCAGCAGCCCTGGCTAGCGTGGGCAAGCAGGTGCTAGTCATCGACCTAGACCCCCAAGGCAACGCATCCACGGCCCTCGGTGTCGAGCACGGTGAGGGAACCCCAGACGTTTACGACGTACTCACCGGCGACACCCAACTGGTAGATATTGTCCAAGAATGTCCTGATATATCCGGTTTGTATGGAGTACCCGCCACAATCGACCTCGCCGGTGCCGAGATCGAATTGGTAGCCAGCGAGGGGCGCGAGTACCGATTACGCACCGCCATCGAGGAATACCTGGCGGGCCGACAAACCGCAGGTGTCCACATTGATTACATCCTCATCGACTGTCCGCCCAGTCTCGGGCTACTGACGTTGAACGGATTGGTTGCAGCCCGCGAGGTTTTGCTACCGATTCAATGCGAGTACTACGCACTCGAAGGGTTGTCGCAGTTACTCCGGACCGTCGAGATGGTCACTTCACACCTCAACCCGGACCTGCATGTCAGCGCGATAGTTCTGACTATGTATGACGGTCGCACCCGTCTGGCATCACAAGTTGCGCACGAAGTCCGAACCCACTTTGGTGCTCGCGTGCTGGACACCGTCGTCCCACGCTCCGTCCGCGTATCTGAGGCACCGTCCTACGGACAAACCGTCTTGACCTATGACGCCAACAGCTCCGGATCCATCGCCTACCGCGAAGTTGCCGAGCAACTCGACGCGATCTTCGACGAACTCCCGGATTCTTCCAACTCTGTCTCCTAAAACAACAACACTTCACTGTAAGGACCACACATGGCTAAGCGCGGACTCGGCAAAGGCCTCGGCGCACTGATTCCCACGGACAGTTCGCCTGCGAAAAAGTCGACTACCCAGCAGGCTCCGACGAGTCCAACGAACGACGACGCAGCCACCACAACACATCCAGAACAGCCTCAACCCGCATCGATCAGCGACGACCTTGCGCTGTACGCAGAGCTCGACATCACAACGGTGCAGCCGAATCCACGTCAACCGCGTGCGGTCTTCGATGAGGATGCACTGGCCGAATTAACCTTCTCCATCAAGGAAATCGGCCTCCTGCAACCGATCGTTGTTCGCCCCCATGACGACGGCTATGAGCTCATTGCCGGCGAACGTCGACTGCGTGCAAGCAAAGAAGCCGGGCTCACCGCCATTCCGGCCATTATCCGCACCACCGATGACGCAGACATGCTCCGCGATGCACTCCTGGAGAACTTGCACCGCGCCGACCTCAATCCACTCGAAGAAGCCGCGGCTTACTCGCAGATGCTCGCCGACTTCGACTGCACGCAAGAAGAATTGGCTTCCCGTATCGGTCGATCGCGTCCCCAGGTCACCAACACTTTGCGACTGCTCAAGCTGCCGACGTCGGTACAGACCAAGGTTGCTGCGGGTGTACTTAGTGCGGGCCACGCTCGAGCACTTCTGTCCCTGGATACGCCAGATCAGATGGAAGCCATGGCCAAGCGGATCATCGCGGAGGGTCTTAGTGTGCGATCGACCGAAGAGATGGTTGCTCTCGGTGTGGCAGAGGATTCAGGTAAAGAACGCAAACAGCGTGAGCGCAAAACGCGAAGCGACGAACTCGAACATCTTGTCACCGAACTCACGTCACGGGTTGCTGATCAGCTCGACACTCGCGTTTCGGTTTCGGGTCTGGGCCGCAAGAACTCCAAAGGTTCCCTCGTGATTGAGTTCGCAGACGCCGAGGATCTACGACGAATAGTCGACGTTATCGACTAATTTTCCTCGAATAGTCAGGTGATCGCCGCAGCTACCGTTCGATGAGCGCTGCGAGAACGTCTCCTACGAGCAGCCCTGCTGCCGCAATGGATTGAGGCATCAACGACGTCTCGGTCATTCCTGGTGCGACGTTCACTTCGAGGAACCACACGGTGCCTTCAGCATCAACGATCACATCGATCCGCGACAGGTCGCTCAGCCCGAGTGCCGAATGGACGGTGAGCGCTACTTCACCCACCCTTTGGGTGACGTCGTCGTTCAATCTGGCAGGGCAGAAAAACTCGGTAGTGCCGGCTGTGTAGCGCGCGTGGTAGTCGTACATCCCCGATTCGGGCACGATTTCCACTGCTGGAAGAACGGTAGGACCGTCCTGGGTCTCAATGACGCTGACGGCGATCTCGGTGCCTTCGATAAATCGCTGGATCATCGCCGTCTCGCCGTAGGCGAAGGCTGACACCATCGCCGGGGGCAGATCCTGCGTACTGCGAACGATCGAGACTCCCAAGGCGCTTCCACCACGGGTGGGCTTGACCACCAAGGGGAACCCGATGCGCTCACCGACAGCTTCCATCACTGCGGGTGCACCCAGCTCACGGAACGTCGATTGTGGAAGGACGACGAATTCAGGGACCGCAACACCGGTTCCAGACACCAGCGTTGAGGCGACAGGCTTGTCGAAGGCAAGCCGACTACCGGCGGCGTCGGAACCGATGTAATCGATGTCCAATGTCTCTAACACATCGCGCAGGGCACCGTCCTCACCAGCCGCTCCATGCAGAAGGGGAACGACGCAGTCGGGTCGGTGCTGGGTCAGATGCGGCAGGAGTCCTGCATCGACATCGGCCTCGGTGACCTCCCAATCGGGGCGCGCGCCACGCAATGCCTCGGCCACACGACGACCGGAGCGAAGCGACACATCGCGCTCAGGGGACAGCCCACCGGAAAGAACCAGAACGTGGCGCGAACTCATGCCAGATCCGGTCCCGGGGTGGACGACTCACCATCGCTGTAGGACGTTCTCGCCGATGCCGTGCCGAACGTGCGAGCGATCTCAAGCTCGGCCTCGACCACCGAGGACAAGCGGCGCACACCCTCACGAATTCGGTCGGGGTCGGGATAGCAGTAGGACAGCCGCATGCTCGATGAACCCTGACCGTCGACAAAGAACCCCGTACCGGGAACGTAAGCAACGAGCTCGGAAATAGCGCGCGGCAACATGGCGGTTGCGTCGAGGCCTTCGGGGAGCGTCACCCACGAGTAAAAGCCACCAGCGGGAATAGTCCAGCGCGTTCCCTCGGGCATCATCGCCTGCATGGATTCCAGTAATGCATCGCGGCGCTCGCGGTAGACCTCACGGAAGGACTTGATCTGCTCTTGCCAAGGCTGGGTGGCGAGATACTCCGAGACGGTCAACTGCGCGTAGTTCGACGGGCACAACGTCGCGGCTTCGGCAGCTAGAACCAACTTCTCGCGCACGCCGTGGGGTGCGATCGCCCAACCCACACGCAATCCTGAAGCGATGGTCTTGGAGAAGGAGCCGAGATAGATGACACCCTCGGCATCGTCGGCGCGTAGTGCCCGCGGTGGCTCGCCTTCGAATCCGAGCAAGCCGTACGGATCGTCCTCGAGAACTGCAATGCCTGCGGACTGCGCGATCTGCAGGATTTCCTTGCGGCGCTCGGGACCTTGGGTAACGCCGGCAGGGTTATGAAACGAAGGGATCGTGTAGATCAACTTCACGCGCTTACCCTGCGCACGCACGGACGCAATCGCTTCACTGAGCGCGCTCGGCACGAGTCCTTCGTCGTCCATTGCGACATGCACGATGTCGCACTCGTATGACCGGAAGACCCCCAGCGCACCTACGTAGGACGGAGATTCAACGAGGACCACATCGCCGGGGTCACAGAACGTGCGAGTGACTAAATCAAGGGCCATCTGCGAACCCGTGGTGACGATGATGTCGTCGGGGTGCGCATGAACGCCGACCTCAGCGGTGATGTCGAGGATCTGCTCACGCAGTCGGACGTCACCTTGACCGGATCCGTACTGCAATGCCTGCGGACCCTTGTCGCGCACCACCCGGGCGGCGATGTCGGCCATCTGATCCATCGACAGGGCCTGGACGTAGGGCATCCCACCTGCCAAGGAGACGACCTCGGGACGGCTCGCCACAGCAAACAAGGCGCGAATAGCCGAGCCGGAGATGTTCTTGGCCCGCTGGGCGTAGGAATCCACCCAAGGGTCGAGACGGGAACCGGTGGTTGAGCTCTCGATGTTCATGAGGCTCCTGTCGGTCAACTGCCGGGAAGTCGGTCAGGGAAGGCATTTCTCTCGCCGGCGTAGCGACCTACGATAGGACACATGCCCCGCGGGGGCACATCTCGCTGGCGAGTCGGGCACCAGCCGCTTATGAGATTGCCGGAACGAGCCTGAGGGGGCACCGATGGGAAAGATCGTGATGATCGCGGCCCTAGTGGTGATCGGCGTGGTGGCCGGTTTTGTCGTGCGGCTGCTCCTGCCGGGGCGAGCGCTTGGCTCCGGGGGTAAGTGACTACTCGATCGGGTAATGGGTCAGCGGATGACCATCGGCGCGCAGACGTCGGTCACTGCTGCTGCGATTCCTTCGGCCACGGCATCGTGGAACGCCTCGCTTCCTAGATGCTTGGCATCCGAGGGGTTGGACACGTAGCCGACCTCGACCCGAACTGCGGGCATCCGGGTTAGTCGCAACAGGTCCCACGTGCGCGGATGGATGCGGCAATCGAGTCGATCCGTGCGGGAGGTGAGTTCGGCCTGCACATACTCAGCCAGTACCCGACCGGCGTGCGAGTGCAGACTCCCGCGCGGGTGTCCGTAATAGAACGTTGCTATGCCGTTGGGGAGTTCACTGCTCGAGCGATCAACGTGGATGGAAACCGTGAGATCAGCGTCCACGGAATTTGCGAACTCGGCGCGCTCGGCTTCGGTTGGGGGCTCACCGGTCGAGTGAGCTGGCCGGGTCAGCAGGACTTGTGTGCCCAGTGCTGCGAGACGACCCTCGACACGCACGGCGATCGCATGGCACATATCCGGATCCACGATGCTGCCCGGATCGAGGACGATTACCTTGTCCGCGACTCCGGTCTGCAGGCGCGTGAGGTGCATGTGCTCGCGTAACTCCGCGGCATCGCCGCCGACGACGGTGCGAATCAAACGGTCAAACGCACGGAAGGTTTCTGGCCCGCATGTGCCATCGGGTGAGACACCCACACCGGCTTGGAATTCACGCAATGCCGAATCGGTGTCCGGACCGAAGATGCCGTCGGGCCGCCCGGTGTTGAAGCCGAGTTCCACGAGTCGACGCTGGAGCTGGGTGACGTCGTCACCGACCACCATGTGACCGGGAACGTAGGACAACACCCGATCACCGAGTTGCCATCGCGCCTCGTCGAGTCGGCGGAACGTATCTGGGCCGACGATGCCATCGACCGTGATGCCGCGCTCTTGTTGAAAGGTACGAACCGCACGATCGATCTCGTCGTCAAAGACAATGTCGTCCAGGGCGCTGCCCGTAGGCAGGTCGTTACACAGTCCGAGATGCGCGAGCCGTGCGCGCACCTCCGCGACGGCCGCCCCGGAAGATCCAAGGCGGAGCACGTGCCTACAAGTACTCGGCGAGGTCCGCGAGCAGCGCGGCCTTGGGCTTGGCACCAATGATCGTCTTGACGACCTGACCGCCAGAGAAGACGTTCATCGTCGGGATCGATGTGATGCCGTAAGACGCCGCGGTCTGCGGGTTCTCATCGACGTTGAGCTTGGCGATCACAAGGCCGTCGTTCTCCGAGGCGATCTCCTCGAGGATGGGAGCGATCATCTTGCACGGACCGCACCACTCGGCCCAGAAGTCGACAACAACGGGCTTATCGCTCATCAGGACGTCGTCGGCGAATGACGCGTCGGAAACAATCTTTGGTGCACCCATCGTTACTCCTAGTACTCGTGTCGGTGAATCAGGAAACCCTAGCCCTCTTTGTCCGCCAAGAACCGCTCTGCGTCTAGCCCTCTTTGTCCGCCAGGTACCGCTCTGCGTCCAGTGCCGCCGAACACCCAGTCCCCGCGGCCGTGATGGCCTGCCGATAGGTGTGGTCCACGAGGTCACCGCACGCGAACACTCCGGTCAGGTTGGTGCGGGTGCTCGGGGCGTCGACCAGGACGTAACCCTCATCGTCGAGGTCGATTTGTCCGGTGATGAGTTCCGAACGGGGATCGTGGCCAATCGCGATGAACAAGCCGGTCACTGGAATCTCTCGCTTCTCGCCGGTGACGGTGTCCTCAATGACGATGCCGTTGACCTTGTCCTCACCAAGAACGTCCACCACCTGGGAGTTCCAGACCGGCTCGATCTTCTCGTTCGACAGCACTCGTTCGGCCATCACCTTGCTGGCGCGAAGCTCGTCGCGTCGGTGAATCAAGTAGACCTTGTCAGCGAATCGGGTGAGGAATGTCGCCTCCTCAGCAGCGGTGTCGCCACCACCAACGACTGCGATCTCCTGCTGACGGAAGAAGAAGCCATCGCAGGTCGCGCACCACGAGACACCGTGGCCGGACAGGCGCTTCTCGTTCTCCAAGCCGAGTTCGCGATAGCCCGACCCCATCGCCAGGATCACTGCGTGCGCGGAGTGCGTGTTACCCGAGCCATCGACCACCGTCTTGATTTCGCCATCGAGTTGCACGGAGGTGACGTCGTCGGTGATGAGCTCGGCGCCGAAGCGCTCGGCCTGCTTACGCATCTCCTCCATCAACTGCGGGCCCATGATCCCCTCGGCGAAACCGGGGTAGTTCTCGACCTCGGTGGTGTTCATCAGTGCGCCACCTGCGGTGACGGAACCCTCGAACACCAGCGGGTTGAGTTGGGCTCGCGCGGCGTAAACCGCGGCGGTGTAGCCAGCCGGGCCGGAGCCGATGATGATTACGTTCCTGACGTCGCTCACGGCGTTCCACTCCAAGATTCGGGTACTCGATTACGCGATAGCCGACCAACGATACCGCGCTCCACATACCGTGGGGGGTATCACCCCGGTACCTCTGTTACGAGGGCGATACCGGGGTCGCTCGGATCTGGCTGGGCCTAGGGCGCGAGGGTGAACGCGACCCGGAAAACCGTGGGATCGTGCTCGGGACCTCGCATGCCGCATGTCGGCTCGACCACGTAGATGGTGGTAACCCCCATCTGCCGGCCCATCCGACGCATCTTCTCAGCGTCCATCCCGTCCATCTGCGTCATGTCCACCATGAATTCCGGGACCACAAGCAAGCCCGCGTCGATGCCGTTTACCTTGGCCCGCAACGCGAGTAGGGCCTGTGAGGTTGCCACCTTGGTGACCTTGGTGACGCAATCGCGCAACACCATCGGGTCGGACATCATGCCGTCGCTGGAGGGTTGCCACTGCTCCTCGGGCATCTCCAAGACGTCTGCTGGCTCCTCGATTCCGGCGTCCTGGAGGATCTCGTCCACCGCGGTTGCCAGATCCGTCGACTTCAAGTCCGCGCGAAGATCCATAACTTTCTTGGCCGGCGGCACGAAGCCCGCCTGGACCACCCGTGGTGCGGCGTCGGTTGCGACCGCAACTCCCTCACTGGAGAAAGTCCCCGGCTCGACGGCGTCGCTCGCAACGACGGCGGGACCATCGGTTCCGGATCCGTCCCCACCGAAGGGGCCCAACACGCTGGCACCGACAGCTACCGCAAGCAGCGCCACGCTGGCTGCAATCAAGGGAGTAGTCCACTTGCTGCCCGGAAGTGCTCGCAGACGACGTTTGCCGTTTGACGTAGCCCCCACGACCTCAAAGCCCACACGATCGTGTGCGTCACGCTCGGCCTCGATGGCAGCCACAATACGATCCCAGACGTGGGGCGGGACCTCATCCAAGGGCTCACGGTCAAGTGAGGCGCCCCAATTACCTAGTGCGTCGCGGACGGAATCTTGGATCAGTGGATCGAAGGCGGGATCGTCTCCCGCGGGACGAATGCCGTCATCTTCCTCGCTACTCACCGGTCTGGTCACCTCCCTTCGAATCCCTGGCTCCTGCTTCGGGCCGACTGGGCCCGTCTGTGTGGGGCGTCTGTCCAGACGTCTCACCCCGTCCGACGGACGGCGGAGGGTGGTGGTTCCGCAGGAATCCCAAGGATTCAGCTAGCCGGGCGCGTCCACGCGAGCATCGACTCTTCACCGTGCCAGGTGGGCATTCGAGCATGGCGGCGGCCTCCTCGACGGAATAACCCTCGACGTCTACCAGCACGATGGCTTCGCGCTGGGACTCCGGTAGATCGGCCAGGGCCCGGGCGATGACCAGCTGGGTTTCTCGCGCGGCGATCGGATCTTGCGGGATACCGCCTCGACCGACCGGGGTAGCTGTCGCGGCTGCGCGGCCCAGTGCATCGTCCTCAGGTAGCGGCACGCTGCTTCGGACATTGCGTCGTCGTAGGCGATCCAGGCTCGCGTTCACCACGATCCGGTGCAGCCACGTGGTTACGGCGGAGTCCCCCCGGAACTGACCAGCCCGACGAAAAGCGGAGATCATCGCGTCCTGGAGGGCGTCGGCGGCCTCGTCTGGGTCTCCGGTGGTGCGCAGGGCCACGGCCCACAAGCGGTCGCGGTGCCGGGCAACTAACGTGCCGAAAGCCTCTGCATCCCCGTCGACATGCGCCTGCAGGAGGTCACGGTCGGTCGCGGCATCGGGGGATGGCTGCGACTCGATCGACACGGCCGCGAGCCTACTGATCGGGTGCGATCTCCTGGGGATCAGAACCGGTGATGGACACCTGGCGGATACCACCTTGATAGCGAGGCTCGTCGCCGGTCGTGGTCTCGGGGACGACCGGTAGCCCGGTGAGCCAGATCAATACGTACTGCCCGATAACTGAGCGCGGTGAGCGCAGTGTGATCTCCGGCCCTGCGTCGTTTACCGACGCAAACTCAGTCCACAGATCTGGATCGTCCAAGATCTGATCAGCCACCCGGATGTCTAAGTCCGTGCCGAAGCCGACCAGGTCGAGTTCGACGGTGGAGAGCAGTTTTGGGCTTCCGAGGTCGACAATCAAGCCGACGCCGCCCTTGTCGCCGACGTTCGGGGAGTTGTACTTGCGCGTGAGCCATGCGGTGGTGCCATCAGCATCGGAAGCAAGGGGTGCACGCTTGTTGCGCTCTTTGCCATCGAGCCCATCGGGTTGACCGTCGTCGTTGTCGTCACTGAGTGGGTCATAGGAGCGAACGCCCTCAATGGGTAGCACCGCGGTGAGTCCGGAATCGAAGTTCTCCTCGAACGGCACCGCCTCGATCTCCAAGATCGATTGATCAGCAACGGTGGTCTGTTCGTCGATCGCTGGCTCACCGGTGAGTTGCTGCCAACCGACGTAGCTAATGCCCGCGGTGAGCACGAGTGCGAAGACCACGGCCAGGAAGCGCCCGATGATCGCGCCGATCCCGATGCGTCTTCGCGGAAGGTCAGTTCGCTCTGCGCTGTCGGCGGGTGCTGGCGATGCTGACATTGCCGTTGTTGCAGCAGTAGCCGCGGTGCGGAGTCGATCCCCAACGGATGTCGACTGCACACCGGTGACCGGTGACAAGTAGTCCTCGGCCGATCCCGCAGCTGTTGCAAAACCCTCAACGGAAGTGATCGGCATCAAGCCGCGTGGTCGGGCGACTTGGCGCACCGAACGGGTGACGAGATCGTCAACGTCTGAGGGCACACCGGCGCGAACCCTCGAGGGCATCGGCACGGTCCGGCCCGCGGCAGGGGCCAAAGGAATGTGAACGGAATTAGCGTCGATAGTGAGCGCGGGCCAGCGGCCCGTTGTCATGGCGTAGAGCAGTGAGCCGAGGCCGTCGATATCCGCATCTGGAGCGGCTGCATCGATTGGACCGAATAAGGCGGCGTCCACAGCCAGACCACGGATCCGCACTTCACCTGCTTCGGTCCAGAGCACTGCGGTGGGGCGAAGGCGACCGTGACCGACATCGTGCCGCACACAGTTCGCCAAGGTGCGAGCGATTTCGGCGATGGTTTCCACCGCCACGGTCGGATCGAACAAGCCGTCGTTGGATAGCCGATCGGCCAGGTGGTGGCCATCGGCCCATTCACTGACTATCGCGGTGCGTGCGGGGGCGCCGTTTTCTCCTGCGACGTCCATGACATCCAAGATGCGCAGCAGGCGTCGATCGTCGACCAAGGCCGCAGCTCGCGCCGCACCGAGTACCCGATTCAGTCGCGCGTCGTCCTTACGAATCAACCGGATAGACACCGATCGATCGAGGACCTCATCGTGACCGCGCCACAGTTCCGTTGGGAATTGCCGGTAACCCTCGAACTGCTCTTGTGGCGAATGCACGCTGATGAGTTCGAGCAGCGTGTAACGATCAAGGCGTTGGCCGGTGCTGGTCACTCCCTGGCCACCGGTTGACGGCGGCGGTACCTGGGGATCACTGTTGTTTTCGGTCATCGGCGCACCACACGTGATTTCACTATGGCGAAGGCCGAGGACACTTCGCGGACGCGCACAATCCAAGCGACTAACACGAATGTCGGGACTGCGACCAATACCGAGACAACGATCAAGATGATCGATTCGAATTGAGCGTTGAGCCCTTGTACCGGCAGTAACCCGATGGTGGCTACGCGCGCCACAGTGGTGACGACCACCGCGATGATCCCGGCGAAGGTCAGTCGGATCAGCACCCAGGCGGTCTTGCCGGTCTCCAGTGCGCCTCGTCCACCGAGGCGATGGGAAAGCCACCACCACAGCAGGACAAATCCAAACCAGTAGGCCAGCACGTAACCGAGTGCAATGGCGGCGACCTGTGGACCACCGGCGGATGTCACGCCGAGTCCACTAAGTATCGAGAAAAGCCAGATCACCAGAACGAGCATGACCGCGGAGAATGCGACGGTCACGAAGAAAGGCGTGCGTGTGTCCTCGAGTGAGTAGAAGCCGCGCAGCAATACGTAGAACAGTGTGAACGGCAGCAGGCCGAGCATGAAGATGGAAACGATGTCGCCCATCACGGCCGCTTGAGCGGTTGTTGCAGCACCGTAGCCGAACAACAGCACTGAGATGTCTGAACCGAGGACGAACAAGAGTGCGGCAACGGGGACGATCAATGCGCCAACGAGCCGCATGGCTCCGGCAACGTCTTCACCGACCTCCCTGAGTTTGCCCTCATGTGCGAGTCGGCTCAGTGCGGGAAGCAGTGCGGTCACGATCGAGATGGTGATGACACTGTGCGGAAGCATGAACACCAGGTGTGCTTTTTGATATGTGGTGATGCCGGCCGCGGTTGCACCGGTAGCTGCAGCGTCAACGTTGGCTTGTGCGGCTAGTCGCGTAATGACGATGTACGTGATCTGGTTGACCAAAACGAGCCCGACTGTCCAACCAGCGAGCTTGGCTGCCTTGCCGAGGCCTTGTCCGCGCCAGTCAAAGCGCGGCCGCCAGCGGTAGCCGGCGCGGCTGAGTACTGGAACCAAGATCGCGGCTTGCACAAGTACGCCGAGCGTGGTGCCGATGCCCAGCAATAGAACTTGATCGGTGGTCAGCACACCGTCGGCCGCTGCGGATGTTCCCGCAACAGCAATAAAGAGCACGAACGTGACGATCGCGACGATGTTGTTGGCGATCGGCGCGAACATCGGTGCACCGAATTTCCCGCGTGAGTTCAGAACTTGACTGAGCATCGTGTACGCGCCGTAGAAAAAGATCTGCGGCAAGCACAGGCGTGCGAACGCAACTGCGAGCTCGTACTCGGCCTGCGGATAGTCC
>JAURQC010000102.1 GCA_030836325.1 Candidatus Nanopelagicales bacterium | reverse complement strand
TAGCACCTGGCTTAGTGCCGTCTTAGCCCGACAACGTGCGAATCATCTCGCCGACGCCATCGACTCCGGAGTTGCTGTTTGGCATTTGGGCCGGGATCGGTACCCAGGCAACGTGATCTGGCGCGGGATGTGGCGGGCGGAAATTCGGTAGACGCACATGCGGTGACTTTTCGTCCCGCTCTTCCATCAAGGAGGACATCGAATACGGTCGATTGTGAGGGAGTTCCTCCTCGTCCCCTAGGGTTCTGGCATGTCCAATGCCGATAACCATGAAGTAGGTGGCTTCCACCTCAACCACAAACAGATGAACGTCCTGGAGAAGGTCTATGCCCATCCAGTTGCCCACAATCTTTCGTGGCATGACGTTCGCACCCTGTTGGATGCTGTGGGGGAGGTTGAGGAGAAGCACAACGGCTCCTGGCGGATCACCATTGCCGGACAGGTCGAGGTGTTCGATCCCAACCACGGCAAGGACCTGACTGTCGAGCAGGTCATGGATCTGCGGCGAATGCTGACCGCGGGCGGACTGGAGGTATCGGCATGAACGCACCACAGCCAGTGGAGCCGGGTAACCCGGAGCGCGTGACAGATCTGATTGACGTTGCCGGCCACTACGTGGTCGTGGCGATCGACTTCCACGAGTCACGCATCTACCAGCTCGACGGTGGGGGAGTTTCCCGCCCCGAAAAGATCGTGCCGCTGGATCCTCGCGGCTACCACGCGCACCTGCACACCAAGGCCGGAACCGTTCGCGGGTGGTACGACCCAGACGACGTGGAGGTTTGGCGGTCGCTGGCTCAGCAGCTTCGTGGCGCGACCGCTGTGCTGTTGCTGGGCCATGGAAATGGCAAGGCGAACGCCTCGCACCAGTTCATCGCGTACGTGGAGAAGAATGAACGCGAGTTGGCGCCTGCTCTGCTGGGCGACCTGCGGGTAGATGTCGATGACTTGACCGATGCGCAGATCGTGCGTTTGGGTCAGCAGTTCTTTGATCTGGCACCTGTGCGGAACAACCCGCAGATCTAGCCCGCGTTAGCCAACAACGGGTAGTAACTCGGCGGTTTGATTCGATCCGAGGAAAACGCGTACGCCATCGATGCCCGAACGTTTGGCTTCCTCGATGGTGATCGTGCCTGAGGGCCAGGTGCAGATAGTTGAAGCGCCGTCGGTTGTGACTGACGCCCCGAGGATGTCCCGATAGATGTTGAGCAGGGTGGGAATGTCGCTGCTGCGCGTGGCGATGGTGTCCCAGCGAATGGATGGTCCTGGGGTTTGTTCCCAGATCGGGAGCCACCAGGTGTTGTCTACTGCTCCCTGGCTGGAGGCAAACGAGGCGAGGTCTCGCTCGTTGGTGCTCAGAAGTTCCGCGGGGCTTTGGTAGGTGTGCGGGGTCTGCGCTAACTGGATAACACAACCGGTCGCTGGATGGGGATTGATGAAGGCTTCTTGCCACGGTTCATGTGAATAGTTCTCGCCAGTGATCGTGAAGCCGAGATCTTTCGCTTGCTGAACCGACGCCTCGATATCAGGGACGGTGAAGGTCAGATGATGCGGTGCCTCACCGAATCGATCGAGGAACCTGGTCATGAAGCCCGGACCGTTAGCGTCCAGTAGTTCGACAAATCCGCCGTGCTCGGTGGTCCCTAGGTAGAGGGCTAGGTATCGAAACTCCGGCAGTGTCTCGCCGAACACGGCCGTTGCTCCGTAGTCACGGCGCAGGCGCCTCGCTGTGGCCAGAGCGTCGAATGTGCCGAAGGAAACGTGGTCTAGGTCGATCACGATAGTGAGGCTATCGGTGGACCTAGGGTTAGAGAATGCGTCGCGTAATCATCCTCGGCAGTACGGGGTCCATCGGTACCCAGGCGCTGGATGTGATCCGGCGTAATCCTGATCGATTCCAAGTTGTTGGTCTTGCCGCTTCTGGCGCGCGGTTGGACCTGCTAGTGGAGCAGGCCACCGAATTCATGCCGCAGGTGGTGGCGGTGTCTTCGTCGTCGGCCGCATCGGACCTGCAACTGAGGCTGTATGCCTGGGGGAGAGACAACGGCTATCCGGCCGGCGAGGCCGAACTGCCGGGCATCATCGCCGGACCCTCTGCTTTGGTCGACATCGCTGGGGTCGAGTGCGATGTGGTGGTTAACGGGTTAGCCGGTGCTGCTGGGCTCGAGCCCACTTTGGCTGCGCTACGAGCTGGTTCGGTTGTCGCCTTGGCGAATAAGGAATCGCTGATCATTGGCGGAGACCTGGTTCGTGGGATCGCCGGTCCGGATCAGATCGTGCCGGTGGATTCTGAGCACTCTGCGCTGGCGCAGTGTTTGCGATCGGGAGCCCGGGCTGAGGTTCGACGGTTAATCCTCACAGCTTCGGGTGGACCATTTCGCGGATGGAGCGCTTCGGAGTTGGAGGGTGTGACTCCTTCGCAGGCACTGGCCCACCCCACGTGGGATATGGGACCGCTGGTGACGATCAACTCCGCAACCCTGATGAACAAAGGTCTAGAAGTGATCGAGGCGCACCTACTCTTCGATTTTTCCTTCGACGACATCTCGGTGGTTGTGCACCCGCAGTCGATCGTGCACTCGATGGTCGAGTACGTAGACGGATCGACCATCGCGCAGGTCTCGCCACCAGATATGCGATTACCGATTGCGTTGGGCCTGGACTGGCCGCATCGGATAGTCGATGCGGCTCCAGCGAACCGTTGGGATTCACCGACCTCATGGGACTTCTATCCGCTTGATGAAAAGGCATTTCCCGCCGTCGGCCTTGCTCGGCGGGCTGGATCAGCAGGTGGCACCGCGCCAGCGGTGATGAACGGTGCGAACGAGGTATGTGTGGATGCGTTCTTATCCGGTTCCATGCCCTTCACTGGGATCGTCTCCACCGTTTCTCAAGTTGTCGAGGAGCATCTGGAATCCGGATGGGTCTCCGGTGAGGCAGTCACGCTCGAAGACGTGCTGGCGGCCGATGCGTGGGCACGCGAGCGCGTTGTGGCACTTCTTGCAACGGACTGACGGTCCCCGCGGTACCTTTCGACGCCGCTTCTGTGTGAACGCCTAGCGCTTGAGCGGTGAACTCTCACACCGAAGGGAAACCGAATGAAATTCAAACTCGTTATCAGTGCTGCCCTCGTGGCAGCTGTTGGCTTCGTTGCTCCTGCTGCGAATGCAGCAGAGACCGAAAAATTCGTGGTCTTTCAAGATGCACCGGTAATCGTGGATCACCCGGATCCGGACTTCGAAGCCAACAAGACCGGTCATGTGTTCTTCTTCGCCGGTGACTTACGCAATTCGAAATCAAAAAAGATCGGCGAGTTGATCGGCCAGGTCACCACCTTCGATGTCACGCTCGATGGGGTGGAGGAAGAGGACCGGTTCCGTGAATTGGTCTTCAACATGGCGAAAGGCCAGATCGTCGTTTTGGGTGCGAGCCAGTACGTCGCTGCGTCTGCTCCCGATTTCGCAAACAACAATGCTGCTGTCACCGCAGTGGTTGTCGGCGGAACGGGCGACTATGTCGGTGCCCGTGGAACAGTCACGACGAAGAAGCGCGCAAACGGAACCTACAAGCACACCTTCCGATTCATCGAGTAGGCGTCGTGGTGCATCGGCGGTTGAGTCGGCCGGTAACTATCGCGCTGGTGGCCAGTGCGCTGGCCGTGACTTCCTCGCCTGCTGCTTGGTCATTGCAGAGCACGGTCGCGCCGGAGTCCTGTGTGGTGATCGACACCGACTGGGACATCGATGATCTGATGGCGATCCCAGCGGTCGTTGCCCAGCGCAACGTGGCGGCGATCGTCGTTACCGAGGGTGTGAGCGAGCCTCATGGTGGTGCCGGTGCCGCAGCCACCATGCTGGCTCGTCCGTATCCCGAAGCAAGTCTGCCGGTAGTCGTGGGCATGTCGTCGAATTCCTCTGCCGCCAATCTTGGGTGGCTCCAAGACTTGCGAGCCAGTCAACTCACGGTCAACGGGTTGCTGTCCGAGCCGATTCAGGTGATGCCCAGCTCGGCGAAGGCAGCCAGGGTGCGCTCGGCCGTCCGGGAGTTAACCAAGGGTTGCACCAGCATCGAGTTGATGATCATCGGACCGTTTACGTCCTTCGTCGCTTACGAATCGCAGATTGCCGACCGGATCTCCACGGTGGTCATGCAAGGCAAGCCGTTGCGCGGTGATCCGACGACCGATTCGGCCGATCTGTCGTTTAACTGTTGGTATGACAAGAAGTCGTGCACACGAGCCTTCCCGATACTCAAGCGCCACGATGCCTATTGGGTCGACGTACCCAAGGGGGGTCCTATCCCGTACTCGCCCTCCTTGGACATGGTCACCTCGTTGAAGACGACGGGCTTGCCGGGTACCACCAGGCGAGCCCTTCTCAGTGATCGCAGCACGTGGGATCCGACCCAGTTGCCCCCTGCCTCGAAGTCCTACCTGTGGGACCAGGGCGCGGCGCTGTTCCTACTTGAGTCCAGTGGGTTTGTGCAGGTCGGTGGTCACTGGGAAGCATCCTTCACACCCCAACGTTTCCGCGAGAGGTGGACGAAGGCGGTCAATGGTTCCCGGTAGCGGTTCCACTGACGGACTCCGCCAGAATAATTACTTATGAGCACTATGCGCGCCGCACGATATTCCCAGCTAGGGCCGGCAGCCTCAGTCCTCAGTGTCGATCAGATTCCCATCCCGAAGCCGGGACCCAATCAGGTTCGAGTGAAGCTGGCGTTCTCGGGAATCAATCCCACCGATGTGAAGACTCGCGCGGGGTTGACACCGCGAGATATCGCCGAGTTCCAGATCCCGCATCTAGATGGATCAGGAGTGATCGACATCGTGGGTGCGAACGTCGATCCTTCGCACATCGGTGAACGTGTCTGGGTGATGATGGCCGCGTTCGACAACGTCTACGGCACGGCTGCCGACTACTGCATCGTCGATGTCGCTCGTGTTCGGCACTTGCCGGCCGATGCTTCCCTGGAACTCGGTGCCACGTTGGGTGTGCCAGCGGTGACCGCTGCCTACTGCGTGCTCGGTGATGGCCCGGTCGAAGGCAAGGTTGTGCTCGTGCACGGGGGCGCCGGTGGAGTGGGTCGCTGCGCAGTGCAAGTGGCCAAGTGGGCCGGTGCCACGGTGATCGCGACCGCTTCTACGGAGGCTCGCCAACAGGTTGCGCGCGAGGCTGGCGCGGACTTCGTCTACGACTACCGCGACCCGGACATCATCTACGACATCCGTGAGGCGGTTGGTGCGGTCGATCG
>JAURQC010000008.1 GCA_030836325.1 Candidatus Nanopelagicales bacterium | reverse complement strand
GAAGGGCTCCAGACGCTTCTGGATCGCGGCGGCGCCCATGCCACCGTCGAACCAGCGGCCATATCGGTCGCGCATCTCGCGGTAGAGCATCTCGTCGCCCTCGAGGTCTTGGACCTTGAGCGTGCGGAACCGATCGAAGATTCGGTCAAGACGGTCGATCTCTTGGTCGGCGCGACGACGAATAGCTGCCATCTCGCGCTCACCGGACTCACGAACCTTGCGACGGACATCGGACTTGGCGCCCTCAGCCTCGAGTTCTGCGAGATCGGCCTCGAGCTTTTGCTGACGGGTCTCGATGTCGGAATCACGACGAGACGCGATCTGCTTCTTCTCTACTCCGAGTTGCTTCTCCAGGTTGGGAAGCGCCTCATGGCGGCCTTCTTCATCCACCCACGTGATCATGTAGGCAGCGAAGTAGATGACCTTCTCGAGGTCCTTCGGTGCGAGGTCGAGCAAGTAGCCCAGACGACTGGGAACACCCTTGAAGTACCAGATGTGGGTCACAGGAGCAGCGAGCTCAATGTGTCCCATGCGCTCACGACGCACCTTGGCCCGAGTGACCTCGACGCCACAGCGCTCGCAGATGATGCCCTTGAAGCGCACCCGCTTGTACTTGCCGCAATAGCATTCCCAGTCCCGGGTGGGACCAAAAATCTTCTCGCAGAACAGACCGTCCTTCTCCGGCTTCAGCGTCCGGTAGTTGATGGTCTCCGGCTTCTTGACCTCGCCGTAGGACCAGGTACGGATGTCGTCCGCAGTGGCCAGGCCGATGCGCAGATCATCGAAGAAGTTGACGTCAAGCACGTGGTTTTCCTTCGTTAGTTCCGGTCTTCAATTCGTGGATGTCGCGTCTACAGTTCTTCGACGCTGCTGGGCTCGCGGCGAGACAAGTCGATGCCGAGCTCTTCCGCGGCGCGGAAGACGTCGTCGTCGCTGTCCTTCATCTCAATAGCGACACCGTCGCTGGAGAGGACCTCGACGTTCAAGCACAAGGACTGCATTTCCTTGACCAGAACCTTGAACGACTCGGGGATACCGGGCTCGGGGATGTTCTCACCCTTCACGATGGCCTCGTAGACCTTCACGCGTCCGAGGACGTCGTCGGACTTGATGGTCAAGAGCTCCTGAAGTGCATAGGCGGCGCCATACGCCTCCAGAGCCCAAACCTCCATCTCACCGAAGCGCTGGCCACCGAACTGCGCCTTTCCGCCCAGCGGCTGCTGGGTGATCATCGAGTACGGGCCGGTCGAACGCGCGTGGATCTTGTCGTCGACCAGGTGCAGCAGCTTCAAGATGTAGATGTAGCCGACCGAGATCTCTCCCGGAATCGGCTCACCGCTACGACCGTCGAACAAACTGGCCTTGCCGTTGGCGTTGACCAAGTGCAGACCGTCAGCCGTGGGTCGGGTGGATTCCAAGATCGTGGACAGCTCCTCTTCGCGAGCACCGTCGAAGACCGGAGTCGCCACCCGCGAACGCGGCTGAACCGACTGCACTTCCTCGGGCAGGTTGGCCACGCGTGGATCGGAGGAGTCGACTTCCCAGCCGGCAGCAGCCGCCCAGCCCAGGTGCGTTTCGAGTACCTGGCCGACGTTCATGCGACCAGGAACACCGAGCGGGTTGAGCACGATGTCGACTGGAGTTCCGTCCGTGAGGAACGGCATGTCCTCGACCGGCAGGATCTTGGCGATGACGCCCTTGTTGCCATGACGGCCGGCGAGTTTGTCGCCCTCGGTGATCTTGCGCTTTTGCGCGATGTAAACGCGCACCAACCGGTTGACACCCGGGGGCAGTTCGTCGCCCTCGTCGATGTCGAACACGCGAACGCCGATGATCTTGCCGGATTCACCGTGCGGGACCTTCAGCGACGTGTCACGAACCTCGCGTGCCTTCTCGCCGAAGATGGCTCGCAGCAAACGCTCTTCCGGGGTGAGCTCGGTCTCGCCCTTGGGCGTGACCTTGCCAACCAGGATGTCGCCCGGAACGACGTCGGCACCGATACGAATGATCCCGCGCTCGTCGAGGTCGGCAAGCACCTCCTCGGACACGTTCGGGATGTCCCGAGTGATCTCCTCCGGACCCAACTTGGTATCGCGAGCGTCGATCTCGTGCTCTTCGATGTGGATGCTCGACAGAACGTCGTCTTGCACCAAACGCTGGGACAAGATGATGGCGTCCTCGTAGTTGTGTCCTTCCCAGGACATGAAGGCGACCAACAGGTTCTTGCCCAGAGCAAGTTCACCTTGATCGGTGGACGGGCCGTCGGCCAGCACCTGGCCGACCTCGATGCGCTGACCCTCGGTCACGATCGGGCGCTGGTTGATCGACGTGCCCTGGTTCGAGCGAGTGAACTTATCCAGCGCATACGTCGTGTAATCACCATCATCCTCAGCGATGGTGATCAGATCCGAGGACACCTCGGTGACCACACCAGCCTTGGTCGCGAGGACCATGTCGCCGGCGTCGTAAGCGGCACGGAACTCCATGCCGGTTCCGACCAGCGGAGCTTCGGCGCGCAGCAACGGCACGGCCTGGCGCTGCATATTCGAACCCATGAGTGCGCGGTTGGCGTCGTCGTGCTCGAGGAACGGAATCATCGCAGTGGCGACTGACCACAACTGACGCGGTGAGACGTCCATGTAGTCGACCTCGTTCGGGGTCACAAACTCGACCTCGCCACCCTTGCGGCGAACCAGCACGCGATCCTCGGCCATGCCCCCGTTGTCCTTCAGTGGGGTGTTGGCCTGGGCGATCGTGAAGCGATCCTCTTCATCGGCCGTGAGGTAGTCAACCTGATCGGTGACCTTGCCGCCGGTGACCTTGCGGTACGGCGTCTCGACAAAACCGAAGGCGTTGATCCGGCCGTAGGTCGCGAGCGAACCGATCAGACCGATGTTCGGGCCTTCCGGCGTCTCGATGGGGCACATGCGGCCGTAGTGCGAGGGGTGCACGTCACGAACCTCGAAGCCCGCGCGCTCGCGGGACAATCCGCCGGGCCCAAGGGCCGAGAGACGACGCTTGTGGGTTAGACCCGCAAGCGGGTTGGTCTGATCCATGAACTGCGAGAGCTGGCTAGTTCCGAAGAACTCCTTGATCGCCGCCACGACCGGACGAATGTTGATCAGGGTCTGCGGGGTGATGGCCTCAACGTCTTGCGTGGTCATGCGCTCGCGAACGACGCGCTCCATGCGCGACAAACCTGTGCGGATCTGGTTTTGAATCAACTCACCGACGGTACGCAAACGGCGGTTACCGAAGTGATCGATGTCGTCCGTCTCAACGACGACCTCTCCGCGCGGACCTTCCATCGTGGGCATGTCTGAGTGCAGGCGAACGAGGTACTCGATCGTCGCGAGGACGTCCTCGAGGGTCAGAACGCTCTGGTCCAGCGGCAGATCCGTGCCGAGCTTGCGATTGACCTTGTAGCGACCGACCTTCGCGAGGTCGTAGCGCTTGGGGTTGAAGTAGAAATTATCGATGAGATTGCGAGCGTTCTCCAGCGTGGGCGGCTCACCCGGACGCAACTTGCGGTAGATGTCGAGCAAGGCGTCGTCTTGGCTCTCGATGGTGTCCTTCTCGAGAGTAGCCATGAAGATCTCATATTGGCCAAAGCGCTCACGGATTTCCTCGGTGGACATGCCCAGCGCCTTGAGCAGCACCGAGACGGGCTGCTTGCGCTTTCGGTCGACACGGACGGCAACGAGATCCTTCTTGTCGATCTCGAACTCCAGCCACGCACCGCGGCTGGGGATTATTTTGGCCGTAAAGACATCCTTGTCTGTCGCCTTATCGATCGAGCGCTCGAAGTAAGCGCCTGGTGAACGGACGAGTTGGGATACGACCACGCGCTCGGTGCCGTTGATGATGAAGGTGCCCTTGGTGGTCATCAGCGGGAAGTCGCCCATGAAGACGGTCTGAGACTTGATCTCACCGGTCTCGTTGTTCATGAACTCGGCGGTCACGAAAAGCGGTGCGGAGTAGGTGAAGTCCTTGTCCTTGCACTGCTCCTCGGTGTACTTCGGTGGCTCAAAACGGTGATCGCGGAAGGACAGAGACATCATCCCGGCGAGGTCCTCGATCGGGCTGATCTCTTCGAAGATTTCGCTGAGCCCGGAGACCTGCGGGATCTCGGTGTTGCCAGCGGAAATCTCTGCGGCGACCTTCGCCTGCCAATCCTCACGCCCGAGCAACCAGTCGAAGCTGGCCTTCTGGAGGGCGAGGAGGTCCGGAACCGCGAGGGGTTCACGGATCTTCGCAAACGAGTGGCGGGCCAAGCCCGGGGACAAGGGGGTGCTGACCGAAGTCTTTGCTACCAAGACGGTTCCTTCCAGGGCGCATCTGCGTCTTCTTCGCGAGGCCCGCGCACACTCATTTGCTCCGAGCTGTCAAATCTGACCCGAAGGCACAGACGACTGCTCGGATCGAGTGAGTGAGTGATGAGGGCAGCGCAAAGCGGCAGCATACCCGGGGGGCACGCCGCTGTCTAACCCGGGGGTGCTCTCGACAGTCCCTCGAACGGGCCGGGCGGCGGGGGGTGACAGCGAACCGATCCCCTGCCTCACCTGGCTCGATCCTCGTCCTGACGGATCCGCACCGGGTGTGTGCGTGCGTAAATCGTGACCCCCGATTGCCGAAAGGTCAAGCGGACACAGGCGAAATTCGACGATTCGTGTCCGGGTCGTAACACAAATCTGGGCATGCGAAAGGGGGCCGACCCGTGGATCAGCCCCCTTCGCTTGGAGCAGTCGCTCCTGAGAACTACTTGAGGGTGACGGTGGCGCCAGCGCCCTCGAGGGCGGCCTTGGCCTCTTCAGCCTTTTCCTTGTTCACCTTCTCCAAGATGGCCTTTGGTGCACTCTCGACGAGTTCCTTGGCCTCCTTCAGGCCCAGGCTGGTCAGTCCGCGGACCTCCTTGATGACGGCGATCTTGTTGCCGCCGTCGGCCTCGAGGACGACGTCGAACTCGTCCTGCTCCTCGGCGGCGCCACCGGCGTCGCCTCCACCAGCAGCCGGGGCAGCAGCCGCGACGGCAACGGGGGCGGCAGCGGTGACGTCAAAGGTCTCCTCGAAGGCCTTCACGAACTCGCTTAGTTCAAGGAGGGACATCTCCTTGAACGCGTCCAACAATTCATCGGTGCTCATCTTCGCCATGGTGGCGTCCTTTCGGGTAATTCCGGCCGAGGGCCGGGTGGGCATCAGCCCTCGGTTGTCTCCTCGGCCTCTGCGGCCTCGGGGGTCTCTACGGTCTCCGCTTCCAGGGATGCGGGTGCCTCGGTGGCCGTTGCGTCAACGGTTTCCTCAGCAGGTGCCTCATCGGCGGCTTCGGGTGCCTCGGTGGCAGCCGGAGCTTCGGTGGCCGCAGCGGCTGCTGCGGACGGATCTGCCTCGACCTTGGTCTGCAACGCGCCGAACGCGCGTGCAGCCTGGGCGAGTGGTGCGGCGAAGAGCGCGGCAGCCTGAGACTGCTTTGCCTTCATCGCGCCGGCGAGCTTGGACAGCAGCACCTCGCGAGATTCCAGATCGGCGAACTTGGCAAAATCCTCGGGGGTGAGGATCCCACCGTCCATGTAGCCGCCCTTGACGACTAGTGCCGGGTTGTCCTTTGCGAAGTTGCGGATGCCCTTGGCAGCCTCCACCGGGTCACCCTGGACGAACGCAATCGCGCTCGGGCCGACGAGAAGATCGTCAATGCCTTCGATTCCTGCCTCGGCGGCCGCGCGCTTGGTCAGCGTGTTCTTGACGACGGAGAACGTCACAGCCGATCCCAAGGAACGACGAAGTTCCTTGAGTTGGGCTACAGAAAGTCCCCGGTAGTCAGTGAGAACGGCGACAGCAGAGGACCTGAACCGATCGGTGATCTCGGCGACAGTCTCGACTTTGTCTTGCCGGGCCATCGGGTCTCCCTCCTTGTACGGACCGAACGAGGGATCCTTCACAAGGGGAGCACGCGCGCAGATGTGGGCGGCAGCGAACTGACACACTCACCTGCGCGGGCCACCCGCTGCTGCGGGGCCTTCGACTCGATCGGTTGATCGAGTGACCTGCGGTCTTCGGCGGGCTGAACAGTACGGCAACTGACCATCCGCTTCTACATCGGGGTATGCGGGAAGCCGGGAAAGACGAAGGGCCGGCCCAAACGGGGCCGACCCTTCGTTCGTTATGCGGTGCCGTTTACCTAACGGTGGCAGCCGGGTTCTTCAAGGCGGGCGGCTCGTAGAGCCGATCCTTGTTTATTCCCCCGACCTTGTAGCCGACTCGCTTTGCGGCAGCGATCTTCTTAGCGTTATTCGCCTTGAGAAGTGCCTCGAGCGCCGCTATCGAGCCAACGGACTGTTCCGTGGTGAAGGCACAGTGGCCGACACCCGAGCCGCCGAGAGCAGCGGCAGACAGTGCGCCGCTGGGGGACTTGGCCCCTTCCTCGAACCTCGTCCAACCATCGGCCGGCGGAACCGCGTAGTAGGAAACGGCCTTCAGGTTGCCTCGCTTAGCGGCCTGCTTGCCCTTCTTGGAGTCCCTCACGCCATCGATGAACCCACCAGCATTCCCCGCCGGTGTCACCGGATCGTAGGTGTCGGTGAGCAGAACCATGGGCTTGCCGTAGACAGCCTCCGCACTCGGTAGCGCCTGGACAATCTGAACGGCCACCGGGTTTGCCGGCGTGCGCTCTCCGGCAGCCAAGGCAGCCAGCATCGCATCCAGAACACCAGGCCCAGCGGTGGCGAAGGTGTCAGCGAACTCACCACGCTGTTCGGGCGAGAGGAGCTCGCTGTAGTTCACGCCCACGTTGCTCGTGAAGTTGGCGCTGTCCGTCGGCGCAAGGCCACCGATAAGGCGAACTCGTTGCTCGAGCTCGTATTGACCCATGATTCCAAGCGCCGCCGCTCCCGCGACGTTTTGCAGCATTGCTGCCGCCGCGCTTTGCCCCGATGACAGCGGCGAGTAGCCACCCGCAAGTGCCCCCGCGGTTCCGAGAGTTGCCACCGCGGGGTTCACGGTGACGCCGTCATAGGTCGAGGAGACGGTCGGAAGCCCAGCCAGTAGGCCCGAGAGCAGGTTCGCCAACGCGATCGGGTAGCCGGCTGATGAGACAGTCGCTTGTCCCGTTGCGACAGCATTGATGGTGCCGAAAATCTTTGCCAGATCTCCGACAGCTTCCGCGTAGCCGGCCGCTCCTGCCGAGTAGTTCGATCCCTTGAGAGTTGGATCGATCAGGGTCTTCCACGTGTAGAGGACCGTTTGAGCAGTGTCGAAAGCCGCTTCCGGACCCGCCAATGCACCGCATCGGGGATTCGTGCCGGCGATCTTGCCGGGGTTGCGCTGGACGAGAGCCTGCGTCACCACCGAACCCATCGAATCGCCCCAAGCGAGGATCTGCTTGGCGCCCTTGATGCCCCCACCGTTGATGTACCTGATGAGGTTCTCGCCGGCTTCGACACCTTCGGCTACAGCCCAGCCCTGATTCGCGTACCCCGCGCCCGCCAGGGCGTAGCCCTGACCGAGGAGGCCAGCCGCGACCTCAGCACTCGGCGCGACTTGAGCAATGTCGTTGCCGACGAATGCTGCCCCCACTCCTGGCACCGTTGTCGAGGAGTAGTAGGGGGCCTTGTCCATGCCCAGCGCCGTACCGATGGCTGCGGGAACCGGCTGTGCGATCCGGTATCCGTGCGAGTACAGCAGCACGGTTCCATTGAATTTGGGTGGCATGACGATCTGATACGGGCTGTCTCCCAACGAACCGGTGAGAGCACCCGAGCAGACTTCACCGAGACCGCAAGCGTGGTCGTCGGCGTTAGCCGCGGGTGCCGTCGCCGGGACAGCTACAAGTGCTAGCCCGAGAGCAGCGACCACCGCAGTGGCGCGGCGCGACAAAGAGATTCTCATTGCAATCCTTTCTTTCGCTACGCGCCGGTTACGGCAGCAGCTTCTTGGTCGGGCCGGCAGGGCGGTATGAGGCTTTCTTCGCCTTGCCGGAGCTCGAACTGGTCGCAACCATGATGTAGTTGGTGAGGCGATCAACGTTCCCCGCGGCGTCGTACTGGCCCATGTAGAAGCCGGTCAGACCCTGGTGCGAAGACTTACTGAAGCGCATCGGCACAACGGCGGCCGAGCGGAAAGAACTCGCGTTCTTCTCAAGCGCACTCACAAAACCCTTGCGCGTGAGATTCGGTCCCGCAGACTCCAGGGCTTGAGCGAGAACGTAGGCGGTGTTGATGCCGTAGTAGGTGTAGAAGTTCCACGGCAGCTTCGCGCGGTCGGCGATGACCTTCATTTGCCTGACGTAAGCGTTCTTCGTGTTCTGAATCGGCTCGATCCAGCTGGGGACGTATACGTCGTTCAGCAAGGCCTTCGAACCGGCCAGCGCCCCGATGATGTCCGGATCGGAACCGACGGAGGTGACCATCCACGTTGGCTTGAAGCCGGCCTTAGCGGCCGTACCGAGCAGCACCGCGGTCGCCGACGTCACACCGAAGAAGACCACCAGTTCGCACTGCGCGCGGGCGAGAGTGGTCACCTGAGAAGCGAACCCTGCCAGCTGCTGCCCGGAGTAGTAAGAGGTCTCGGCTGCAAAGTTGATTCCAGCTGCCTTGAAACCCGTCTTGGCGTTGTCACCGAACTCGCCGTCCTGATACATAAGACAGGCACGCTTGCCCTTCAGCGAGGACGTTTCATTGATGTAGTACCCCATCGCCTTGGCTTCCACGATGTAGGACGGGAAGTACGGGAAGGTCATCGGGTACTGGCGGGGATTATCAAATGCAGCTCCACCGGTGTTGACGAAAACGTCAGGGATACCGCGACGGTTGAGGTCACGGACAACGGCGGAGTGAGTGGGGGTGCCCAGCGCTCCGTACATCGCGAAGATCTTGTCGCGGTTGATGAGTTGGTTGGTGCCCACCTTGGTCTTGGCCGGGTTGTAGGCATCGTCGTAGACCTTGAGGTCGACCTTGCGGCCGTTGATCCCCCCGTTGGCGTTTACGTAGTCGAAGTAAGCCTTGGCGGCCGGATAAATATCTTTGTAGCCTGGCGCAGCTGGCCCCGTCAGAGGCGTTGTCATGCCGATGGTGATCTTGGAATTGGTCACACCTGGATCTGCAGCCGAAGCTGGACTGATTGAGCCTGCAATTCCCAACGCCGTGATTGAGGCGACGGCGATTGCTCGCGTAGCGAAAGCCTTACCCACGTAAATCCCTCCCAGTGGAGCGCGTCACCCTGACGCCGCCGGTGCGGCGTGAACGGTAGGTGACAAACGATGCCGTGAGGCTAGTCACATATGCACCAAAGGGCAATCGGTTCCCCCAAACATCTCTAGCCCGTTCCTGGGCCAGTCCGATTGCCAGATCTGATGCGCCCCACAAGGCCCTGAATCCCTCCTACGATGCCCCCTGGGGCCACTAGGACCACTAGCACCACAAGCAGGCCGTATATGAAGTTGGGCGCGTTGTTGGTTATCTGGTCCTGCCATCCCCTATCGGCGGACAGCTCAAGGACGAACTCAGGGAGCCACACCAAGATGACCGCACCGATGATGGCGCCGATGAATGAATTGCGGCCGCCGAGTACAACACCCACCAGCAACGACAACGACAGGCCCAGCGTGAAAGCTCCCGGGCCGACGTAACTCAAAATCTGGGCAAAGACGGCCCCCGCCAAGGCCGCGAAAAGGCTGCTGATGACAAAAGCACTGATCTTCGAACCTGCGGGGGAAATTCCTGAGACCGCCGCGGCAATCGGGTCGTCGCGAACTGCCTTCCAGACACGCCCTTGCCGCCCACGAACCAGATTCAGCGCAATGAACCCGACCACGCATGCGACGGCGATCGCCACCGACGCTTGCCACTGCTCGATAACAAATTCGGAATCAAGACCGGCTAGGTCGAGATCGGCAGCCAGATCTGTGGTGTCCACGATCTCGTTTCCACCGTCGATGTCTCCGCCATCGTCGCTACCCAAGGTCGCGTCGACGTCGGCCTCGAAACCGTCGTCGGTTGTGAAATCGTCCTCACTTAGGAAGTCATCTTCAGAGAGAAGATCATCCTCGGCGAGCTCGGTGTCGAAACCTTCCTCCGTGGAGAAATCTTCATCGCTGAGGAAGTCATCTTCAGAGAGAAGATCATCCTCGGACAGCATGTCATCGTCGGATACAAGATCGTCGACGCCGCTTTGCTCTCCCTGATCGGCGAACTCATCGGGTAGTTCCTCGTACACGGGTTCGTCATCACCCGCGACCCCACCAGCCTCGTCGATCTCCTCATCGATTCCGACGTCCTGGCTTGCGTACCCACCCTCGGGGTATGGAACCTGCAGCATCAGACCGTTTTCGCCGCCGAGCAAGCCTGGGAACCTGTTGGCAATCGCCGGAACACCAACGGCGATGCCCAGCGTGAGTCCAGCCAGATAAGGCCCACGAAGTCGAGCCGCGATGCCACCGATCGCCGCCCCAAAAACAACCCCACCCACGCCGGCGAAGACCATCGACCACACGGCATTCCACGGGGTACCCAGAATCGGCACGGTCTGCCAATTCATCGACGTGAGGGCGAAGATGTACCCGCCAATAGCCATCAAGGCGCCGTTACCTAGAGAAACCTGGCCAGATAATCCGAGCAAGATCGTCATGCCGAACATGGCCGTGGCGTACATGGCGGTCGTCGCCAAGTAGTAACTCATCAGCGGATCGATGACCTGGTTGAGCCATGTCAACAGGCCCCAGATCACCAGAGCTGTGGCCGCATTTACGCCCAAGCGAGCGCCAGAGAATCGCTGCAACAGTGAGTCCATGTGCTAGACCGCCCGCGCTTTGTGATGCGAGAAGACGCCCTCGGGCTTGAAAAGCAGGTTCAGAATCAACAAAGCGAGCGCAACCAAAGGCGCGTTGCTCGAATCGCTGTACCCGGACACGAGTGCGATCACTAACCCGGTACCGATACCGAAAGCCACAGCCCCGACCAGGCTGTCCAACCCGCCGATCACAGCAGCGGTGAACGCGAAGACCAAGAAAATGTCGAAACTGGTCGGTGACAAGGTCGACAACGGCGCGACCAAGACGCCCGCGACGGCTCCTACGAGACCAGCGATAGCCCACCCGAGTACGAGCATTCGATTCACGCGAACGCCCGAGAGTCGAGCCACCTCCGGGTTGAAGGCCGACGCTCGCATGGCCAGCCCGACATTCGTTCGGGTGAAGACAACGCTCAAGGCCAGCACCAAGATCACGACTGAGACGAGCACGAGCAGGTCGTATGGAGAGAACGGCCAAATGCGACCAAAGAGTTCAAAGCCAGCGTTGTCGATAGGTGGAGGGAATGCTTCAGGATCCCCGCCCCAGATCATTGCTGCCAGCGCTTCCAACGCTATGAGGACTCCAAAGGTCGCGATGATGGCGCCCGAGGTGTCGAGGCGTTTGACGGGGCGAATGACGAGGAAGTGAACGATTACTCCGACGACGAGTCCGGCCCCCATCGCTACGAGCAGCCCTAGTACCCACGAACCTGTTAAATCTCGGACGGTCAGTGCGACGTATGTTGTGAACATCGCCTGACCCAACTGCGCGAAGTTGACCACCCGAGTCGAACGCCAGACCAGGACCAGCGCGAGCGCCATCAAAGCGATGATTGCGCCCGACGAGACACCGCCCAGCAAGTAGTCGATAAAGTCGATCACGGGGCGATCCCCCTTTGCGCTTCCAACGGATCAGTAGCCGAGGTATGCATGTCGCAACTCCTCGTCTTGGGCGATCTCATGGGCCGGTCCGCTCTTGACGATCTCTCCAAGGTTCAACACGATCCCGGTCTTGGCAACCCGCAGAGCCGTCGCCGCGTTTTGTTCCACGAGCAGCACGGCCAGACCGGAATCACGAGCCATCTGACTCACGAGCTCGAGGATCTGGGTGACGATCAGGGGAGCAAGGCCGAGCGACGGCTCATCCAGCAACAGCGTCTGAGGTCCCGTCATTAGCGCCCGGCCGATCGCCAATTGCTGACGCTCCCCTCCACTGAGAGTGTCGGCCCCGAGGTGGCGTCGTTCTCCCAAGACGGGGAACAGCGCGTAGACGCGCGTCAGCGACGTTCCGCGCTGTGCGTGCGTTCGCCACATGCCGCCCAGCTTCAGGTTCTCCTCGACGGTCAGGTCGGGAATCGTTGAACGACCTTCGGGGACAAGTGCGATGCCCTCGCGGACGATGTCCTCGGGCTTGCCGCCGGTGATGTCCTCATCGTTGAAAAGGATCCGGCCGGCCTTGGGCTTCTCCAGACCAGCCAGCGTCCGCATCAGGGTGGACTTGCCCGCACCATTGGCACCGATCACCGCAGTGACTCGGCCAGGAGGAGCCTCGAGTGAGACGTCCTTCAGCGCTTCCACCGCGCCGTAACTGACAGACAGGCCTTCGATCCGCAGCATCAGTGCACCGCCTCGTCGTCTTCGCCGAGGTAGGCGGCAAGCACGGCAGGATCGTTGCGGACTTCATCGGGGGTTCCAGCAGCGATTACCTTGCCGGCGTCTAGAACCCAGATGAGATCGCAGACCTCCATGACGAGTTCCATGTGGTGCTCGACGAGCAGGACAGTCCGCTCGGGTACCCAACTGCGAATGAGTCGACCGAGCTCGTGCATGTCGGCCGCTCCGATGCCGCCTGCCGGTTCGTCGAGCAAGAGCACCTTCGGATCGCTGACAAGTGCTCGCGCGAGCGCCACCCGTTTTTGCACCGGGTATGGCATCTCCCCCGGCAGTCGGTGGGCCTCCTCGAGGACCCCCAGTTCGGACATCGCGGCTTCTGCCTTCTCGCGCACTCGCCTTTGCTCGGCATCGGTCCAGGGCATGGCAAGCGCGTCAGCGACGATTCCCGATCGCACATGTCCCGATGCGCCGAGCATCACGTTCTCCATCGCGGTAAGCGAGGGGAACAGACCCACGCCCTGAAGGGTCCGGGAGATGCCCATCTTGGTCAGATGGTGGGTCTTGATGTGCCTAAGGCGCTTGCCCTCGAACTTCACCTTGCCCGAGTCGGCCTTGACGAAGCCGGTCATGATGTTGAAGACCGTGGTCTTACCCGCACCATTGGGGCCGATGAGCCCAGTAACCGAGCCTTCTGGGATTCCAATGCTGACCTCGTCGAGGATCTGCAATCCACCGAACGAGACACTCACGTCCACCGTCTGCAGTAACGGGTGGGTCAGCGGAAGGTGATACTTCACGCACACCCTCCCCAGCACCTTCAGTATCGCCGGCCGACACTGATCGGGACAGTGTGGACGGCAGACGAATACCGGTCAACTAGAAATTCGAGTTTCCGCGGATATCGGGGGGCGTTCGGCGACCGCCACCGAACGCCGTGCCCACTCGCGCTCGTGGGTGAGGTGCACTAGATCGACAAACTCGCTCACCCCGGGGCCGATATCCAGACCCGCGGTGCGATCGCGCCGACGCTCCGCAGTGGACAAGATCTCCGTGGCCATCGCCGAGAGGTCGTGGATGTTCTGGTGGCGGTGCGCCCTCCGGCCGAGGTCCACCTGGGCGATCGCGGCAAGGCCCCAGGTGTCATGGACGTCAAGGAGGGTCGACAACTCGATGCCATAGCCCATCGGAATGTGCATCTGTTCCATCGCCGAGCGGCGGATCGCCCATTCCCCGGCCAAGGGTTGGACCATCGCAGCCAAGGCCGGGCGGAACAAGGTCAGCCAGGGCCGGGCCACCAGCTCGGTGACGCGGCCACCCTCCACGGTGCTCTCCCCCTGTGAATCAAGGATGCGGTCGTAAAAACCCCGGCACAGCAACACGGACGGATCGGCAAGGAGCGGGCCCACGACACCCGTCACGAAATGCGTCCCCCACTCGGTCAGATCGGCGTCGATGAACGCAATGACGTCCGATGAGGTCACAAACATCGACTTCCACAGCGCTTCGCCTTTGCCCGGGTGGACTCCGAGATCTGGTCGAACGTCCGCCACCGAATACACGCGAGCGCCGGCGGCTTCGGCTACGGCGGCAGTCGCATCCGTCGAAAGCGAATCCATGACGACCAACTCGTCTACGAATCCACCGAGATCGGCAGATATCGCGGATACAACTTCGCCGACCGATGCTTGCTCGTTTCGCGCGGGGATCACCACCGCGACAGTGGCATTTCCCTTGAGCGAAGCGACTTGCTCGATTGGCCAGTCCTCAGCCGAAGAACGACTGATCACTGGTGGCGCAGAGAGCGACTAGAGATCGTCGTCTTCGGACTTGGCCGGATCGATCGGGATGCCCGGGCCCATCGTGGGAGACAGGGTCGCCTTCTTGATGTAGCGGCCCTTGGCGGCCGACGGCTTCAACCGGTTGATCTCGTCGACCACCGCAGTGAAGTTCTCATTCAACTGATCGGCGGAGAAGGAAGCCTTGCCGATGGGGAACTGAAGGTTCGCGTGCTTGTCGAGGCGGAACTCGATCTTGCCGCCCTTGATGTCCCCGACAGCCTTGGCGACATCCATCGTGACGGTTCCGGTCTTGGGGTTGGGCATCAATCCGCGGGGGCCGAGTACCTTGCCCAGAGTTCCGACCTTGCCCATCATGTCGGGGGTCGCAACGACGGCATCGAAATCCGTCCAGCCACCCTTGACCTTCTCGAGCATGTCGTCCGAACCGACGTAATCGGCGCCAGCCTCACGGGCTTCATCGGCCTTCTCGCCACCGGCGAAGACGAGCACTCGTGCGGTCTTGCCGGTGCCATGCGGGAGATTGACGGTGCCTCGGACCATCTGGTCAGCCTTGCGGGGATCGACACCCATTCGCATCGAGACGTCCACCGTGGGATCGAACTTCGTGGCGACTGTGTCCTTGATGATCTTGATGGCGCCCATTGGGCTGTAGACCTTGTCGGCCTCGATCTTCTCGAGTGCTTGCTGGTATGCCTTGCTGCGCTTCATAACTGCTCTCCTATTCGGCAGGTGTGGTTGGCGGACCGCGCTGGTCCTCCCACGCTTTCGGTTGTTGTATCGCTTTAGGGCGTTCTATCGGTGGTTCGGGGTCGTGCTACGAAACGGTGATGCCCATCTGGCGTGCAGTGCCTTCGATGATGCGCATCGCGGCCTCGACGTCGTTGGCGTTCAAGTCCGGCATCTTGGTCTCCGCGATCTCACGGACCTGGTCCTTGGTGATCGAACCGGCCTTCACGGTGTGGGGGGTTCCCGAACCCTTAGGGATGCCAGCAGCCTTGAGGATCAACTTGGCAGCCGGCGGCGTCTTGAGCACGAAGTCGAACGACCGGTCCTCGTAGACAGTGATCTCTACCGGAATCACCTGACCGCGCTTATCTTCCGTTGCAGCGTTGTACGCCTTGCAGAAATCCATGATGTTGACGCCATGCTGGCCGAGTGCCGGGCCAACGGGCGGAGCCGGGTTGGCCTGGCCAGCCTCGATCTGCAACTTGATGAGGCCTTCGACCTTCTTCTTCGGTGCCATGTTCTCTCTTCGCTTCCTTCAGGACCGACGGACGTCGGTCACAATTCTGCTGGTTCGTACTAGTTCTTATGGATCTGGTTGAACGCGAGTTCCACCGGAGTCTCGCGGCCGAAGATCTCCACCAATCCGGTGACCTTCTGCGCCTCGATATTGATCTCAGAGATCGTGGCATGCAACGTAGCGAACGGCCCGTCCACCACAGTCACCGAGTCGCCCACCGAGAAATCGATCTCCACCGGCGCAACAGCGGCAGCAGCATCCTCAGCCACGCTCGTCGGCCCAGCCGCGCTAGCTGCCTTCTTCTCCGGAGCCGGGGCGAGGATGTTGACGACCTCATCCAAAGACAGCGGCGCCGGGCTGTGACCATTACCGACGAAGCCGGTCACCCCCGGGGTATGACGAACAACGCCCCACGACTCATCGGTGAGGTCCATCCGCACTAGGACGTATCCAGGGAACTTGTTCCGCTTGACCTGCTTGCGGACGCCACTCTTGATCTCGGTGACCTCTTCCATAGGTACTTCCACCTGGAAGATGTAGTCCTCCATGTTGAGCGTGGTCGTGCGGGCCTCGATGTTGCCCTTCACCTTGTTCTCGTAGCCTGAGTAGGAGTGCACGACGTACCAGTCACCAGGAGCAATACGCATCTCACTGCGAAAAGCCTCGACGGGATCGACGTCCTCTTCCGCCGCATCTTCCGCAGCAACTTCCGCCTCACCAGCTGCGTCGGCGATTTGCTGTGCTTCCTCGACGACTTCCTGCTCGGCCTCGGCTTCGGCCTCGTCGATGAGGACGTCGTCGGCCGTAGGCGCGGGCTCGGTGAATTCCGCTGCTACCGCCGCAGAGTCGGCTGCAGACTCGGCTGCTTGCCCGGGCACCGCGAACGGATCGACGGCGGGTTGGTCCTGTTCGGACACGGCAGGGTCTCCTTGGTTCTTTCGGTTTATGGGGTTGGTTGGGGAAGGGCAACTCGCTTCGTTAGCCGAAGACGAAGAGCACTCCCTGGGTGAAGACGTAGTCGTAGGCCGCGATGATGCCGGCCATCACGAGGACAAAGAACAACACCACCGTGGTGTAGGCGATGAGTTCCTTGCGCGTGGGCCAGATGACCTTGCGCAGCTCCGCGATCACCTGACGGATGAACAGAGCTAGGCGCGCGAAAGGACCGCGTTCGGGCGCAGCAGACCCGTCACTGGGTTGCTGACGCTCCTCGACGTCTGCCATCGCTTGCCTTCCGCTCGCGTTCTTCCATCACTTGCTTACTACTGCTCGGCTGTCCGCCGATCAGCAGGGCCGAAGGGACTTGAACCCCCAACCGCCGGTTTTGGAGACCGGTGCTCTACCAATTGAGCTACAGCCCTCGGTCGGACCACGACGATCGCCCTGAAGGCAGGCTTACGCCGAGGTACCGCGGGAGGAAGTGTACGGCGGGGTGCAGCCGGGCAATGACCCCGGGGCAGTCGGCTGACAGGATGTGCCCGTGACATCTCCAGCAAATCGAGTCTCCCGACGCATCGGCGCCATCAGCGAATCCGCCACTTTGGCCGTGGATGCCAAAGCCAAGGCCCTCGTGGCGGCGGGCCGGCCAGTTATCGGCTTCGGAGCCGGCGAACCTGACTTTCCGACTCCCGACTACATCGTTGCGGCTGCAGTCGAGGCATGCCGTGATCCGCGTTGGCACCGCTACAGCCCCGCCGGAGGGCTACCCGCGCTCAAAGAGGCCATCGCAACCAAGACACTGCGGGACTCAGGACTTGAGATCGGCGCAGACCAGGTTCTTGTCACCAACGGCGGCAAGCAGGCCCTGTACAACGCCTTCGCTGCCCTGCTGAACCCCGGTGACGAGGTGCTTCTCCCGGCCCCTTACTGGACCACCTACCCCGAATCAATCCAACTGGCCGGCGGTGTTCCCGTTGAGGTGCACACTGACGAGACCACGGGCTACCGCGCGTCAATCGGGCAGCTCGAAGCCGCTCGCACCGAGAAGACCACGATGCTCGTATTCGTCTCGCCCTCCAACCCAACCGGCGCTGTCTACTCACCCGACGAGGTCGCAGCGATCGGGCGGTGGGCCGCTGAACACGGTCTATGGGTTGTGACCGACGAGATCTACGAGCACCTCGTCTACGGCGATGCCGTGTTCTCATCGATGCCCGTCCTTGTCCCCGAAGTGGCCGATCAGTGCGTCGTCGTCAACGGCGTTGCCAAGACCTACGCCATGACCGGCTGGCGAGTCGGTTGGATGATTGGCCCTAAGGACATCGTCAAGGCAGCCACCAACCTCCAGTCCCACGCCACCTCGAACGTCGCGAACGTCTCACAAGTTGCCGCACTCGCCGCGGTCAGTGGTGACCTCGCTGCAGTGGACGAGATGAAGGTCGCCTTCGATCGTCGTCGACGTTTGATCGTCGAAAGACTCAACGCGATCGAGGGCGTGGAGTGCCCGACTCCCGAAGGCGCCTTCTACGTGTACCCCTCGGTCAAGGGAGTGCTCGGCAAAGAGATCCGCGGACAGCAGCCATCGTCGTCATCCGAACTCGCCGCGCTGATTCTGGATCAAGCCGAGGTAGCAGTAGTTCCCGGCGAGGCGTTCGGTACCCCCGGCTACATGCGACTTTCCTATGCGACCTCGGACGAGAACATCACTGAGGGAGTTGCCCGCATGGCCGCCTTGCTCGCAGAAGCTCAGTAGCCGGGCTTAGCTCTGGCTCGAAGCAGAGCCGGTTTTACAACCTGCACCCGACCAGCCGCGGTTCGGGAACAAGTTCGATTCCGAAGGTCGCGCGCACTCGCGAACGTATCTCGCGGGCCATATCAAGTATGTCCTGGCACGTTGCATCGTTGGCATTGCAGATAGCAAGCGTGTGTTTAGTGGACACCCGAGCGCCTGACTGTGGGAGGCGGAATCCGCATTCGATACCGCTGTTGGCGATCAACCAGGCGGCGCTCACCTTCATACCCCCCGGTGCACCAAAAACGGGACAGGCAGCCGGGAGCGATCGTGCAATCTCTTCGGAGACAACGGGGTTCACGAAGAACGAGCCAACGCTCCAGGTATCGCGATCCTGGTCATCGAGCACCATGCCCTTGCTGCGGCGTAGGTCGAGCACCGCGTGCCGGATGCGCGAGCCATCCAGGCTCCGACCCACGTCAACTTCAAGTGCTTGTGCAAGTTGCGGGTAGTTGACGCACGCGGTCTCATCCAGAGGTAGATCGAACACAACTTCGAGAACGACGAAGCGGTCGGGAATTCGTTTGAACATGCTGGTTCGATAGCCGAACTCGCATTCCTGCGTAGACAATTCACGCACCGCCCGCAAATCTCGATCCCAAACGCGCACTGACTCGATGAAGTCGGAGACCTCGACTCCGTAGGCACCGATGTTTTGAATTGGTGCCGCGCCGACGAGACCGGGGATACCGCTGAGTGGCGCAAGTGCCGCCGAACCCGCGGCGAGGGATTGAACGACAAGGCCGTCCCACTCCTCGCCTGCAGCCGCAACGACTCGAAGGTGACCACCTCGATCAAGCGTCGATACCCCCGTAGGCGCAACCTGGACCACAGTCCCCTCGAAGGGCTCATCCGAACACACCACGTTCGATCCACCCCCGATCACCAGTACCGGATCACCGAGGTCATCACACTCGACAACTGCTTCGATGCACGCGTCTTCCGTTCGGGCGATGATCCACGTGCGCACTACTCCGCCAACACGAAGAGTGGTGTGCTCAGCGAAACTTCCGGGGCCGAGCTCGACGGGAATCGACACGACCACCAGCCTACGCAGAAGAAGGTGGCTTACCGGGGTGCAAGGAGATGATCCTTGCCGCGGAATCGCTGCAGGATGCGGTCGTACGTCTTCTTGGACTGCTTGTCGCGGTAGGCCGGTTCTGAATCGTGGTAGCCGTGATGCCGGTCCTGTCGGATCGGTAGCTCAACATCAGGAATCACGATGATCCCTCCGGCCTCGCGCAAGGCGAGGCTCCACTCCATGTCTGCATTGCGATAGAAGCGGGCCTTGGGATCAGGTCTTACGTCGTTGATCGCGTCACGCTTGAATGCCATGAGGTAGCCAAGAATCGCGTCGACCTCACCCGCTCCCGCCGGTGTGAACGATCGCCAGCCATCCTCAGTGTCAACGTTGACACCCTTCCAGCCGGTCGCAACGACTTGGTCACCATCAAGGACGTCGAGCATTGCGGGGAATGCGTCGCCCTCGATAACGGTCGACATATCCATCAAAGCGAAGACGTCACAAGAAGACAGGTCGATCGCCGCGGAGACGACGGCAGACCAGCCGAGGGTCTGGAGTGTTTGTTCAAGATGGACAACGCGGAATCGTTCTGTCTTGTCATCTGCCCACGCCTGGGCGCGCAGACCAGCACCGTCGATGTTGCCGCAATCAACGACGAGCACCGTGGAGTCTGACGGTGCATTCTCCGCTAGAGCGGCAAGGCACGTGTCTACGTCATCCGGCCAACCATCGACGATGATGCAGATCACCACGGGGGTTTCGACAAGAGTCATCGAAGACAGCTCTGAAAGATTCCCAGCAACATCGAACGGCGGCTTCTCAACGAGTTCAAAGCCCTCTGCAGTGTCGACGACCTTCCATCCGGTGGAGTCGATCTCATCTCGAAGTTCATCAGCACGGGCGAAATCCTTATCCAACCGCGCCTGGGCACGCTGCTGTGCGAGTTGCACTAGATCAGCAGGAGGAGTGTTCATTGGTCAGCCGACGCGAACTCGAACAGTGGCCTTACCGAGAACAGTGGTCTCAGCGCAGACAGCCTTCAGCGCGATTGTTGCGATGTCGTCGTCGACGGTCGTCACCGTGCCCGTGACCAACAGGGAAGCCCCAACGCCGTCATCAGGTACGACCACTGGGCGGGTGAAGCGGCATCCGTAGTCCACAAGGGCAGACGGATCATCAATCCAGTCGGTAACGACCTGCACGGCCAAACCCATCGTCAGCATTCCGTGCGCGATGACATCCGGCAGGCCTACGTCGTGTGCGATGCGCTCATTCCAGTGGATGACATTGAAGTCACCGGATGCACCGGCATAACGAACCAAGGTTTCACGGGTGATCTGGAATTCCTTGGAGGGTAACTCGAATCCGACCGCCACCGAACTCATGACGATTCCTCGTCGGTTCCGCGGGCGACAAGCACCGAATAACTCGTGACCACGTGTTCCCCGGCAGTAGTAGTGATGTCTGCCCGGGCCGTGATCATGTCATTGCCGGCAACGGATCGAATGCCGTCGATCGTCACCTGACAGACAAGCTCATCGCCAGCGACGATCGGTCGGGTGTACTCGAAGCGTTGGTCTCCATGAACCACGCGCGTGTAATCCAGACCAAGCTCGGGATCGGTGGCCACTTTCTCGACTGCCGCAAGGGACAGGCGGATGACGTAGGTAGGCGGAGCAACAACATCGGCGTAGCCCCGCGCGCGGGCAGCCTCGGTGTCCGTAGTGACGGGGTCGGTTACCCCAAGAGCCCTAGCGAACTCCCGCACCTTTTCCCGGCCAACCAGGTACGGCACAGAAGGCGGATAAGAGCGACCGACGAAATCGGTGTTGAGCGCCATAGCCCGACGGACGTGCTTAGCGAGTTTCCTTGTGCACGGTGTGCTTGTTGCACCGCGGGCAGAACTTCTTCACCTCGAGCCGGTCGGGATCGTTCCGACGGTTCTTCTTGGTGATGTAGTTGCGCTCCTTGCAGTCCTCGCACGCCATGGTGATCTTCGGACGTACGTCCGTTGCCTTGGCCATCTTTTCTGCCTCTCCGTGCGCTGCGAGCGCCCTTGGTCTTGCGTGTTGATCCTTCGGTGGTGGCTGTCTTGCCTCGTAGCGGGGGCGGGACTTGAACCCGCGACACAGCGATTATGAGCCGCTTGCTCTGCCAGGCTGAGCTACCCCGCCCTGCGCGGCCGTTCCCACCGAAGCAGTTCCGTCCGCACTCCGAGCCCCAATACGGAATCGAACCGTAGACCTTCTCCTTACCATGGAGACGCTCTGCCGACTGAGCTATTGGGGCGTGAAGCCGGTAAAGAGTACCGGGGAGCACCTAGGCCACCCACCCCAGCCCCGGGCTGCCGGCCACCTGCAAGTGGGATTGACTAACGTCATGACGAGCACAGCAAGCTCAACCAGCACAGCCGGAAGCGGCGCCCGCTGGAGCGTCGCAGATATGCCGGACCTCACCGGGCGAACGGCGATCGTGACCGGAGCCAATTCCGGCCTGGGCTTTTACACCGCTCAAGCCCTCGCCCGAGCGGGTGCCGGCGTCACCATGGCGGTTCGCGATGTCGCCAAGGGCAACG
>JAURQC010000101.1 GCA_030836325.1 Candidatus Nanopelagicales bacterium | reverse complement strand
GTTGGATGACTGGACGCTGGAGCGGCTACCGGCCGTCGATCGCGAAGTTCTGCGCCTAGGAGCCTACGAACTGCTCTTTTGTGGCGATGTCCCCGATGCAGTGGCGATCTCCGAGGCCGTTGAGTTAGCCCGATCCTTGTCGACCGACGAATCCCCGGCGTTCGTCAACGGAGTCCTCGGGGCCGTGGCGGCCTCGCAGTCAGCAGCTGTGGAATCGAAGAGCCCCGAGTGACACCCCGCGCGCGGGTGTAGGGCTACCCCGTCAGCTGCTGATGGGAGATGGACGCAGCACCCGAGCGGGACTACCGTCCACGCATGCTGAAGTCCGTCGCCATCACGGGGGTTGCCGCTCTCACCCTCAGCCTCGTGCCGAGTGTCCATGCGGCCGAGGAGTCCGTAGTCGCCTCGAATCGACAGCCCGTACCAACCCTCGCGATGTGCGTTGGCGCATTCCTGACCGGTGGTCCGTCTACGAACGCCAACAACATCACGATGGGCAAGCGCCCGTCATTCGTCGTGGTGAACTGCCCGGTCGGGGGAGACGATGACCCTCGGTCTCCAACCAGCGACACCTACATAAGTGACATCACCTGGAAGTCGTGGAATCGAAAGCAGGCCAAGGGCGTAGGCACCTTGAACCTGCCTCGGCGCCAATGCTCGTTCACCTCGCCCCAGGACGGCACCCCCGAGCAGGTGCAGCAGATGTGCCAGACGGGTGGCGATATCGCCAATTCCACCGTCTTCGATTCCTTCGACGTCACATTCACCCTCAGCAGGCCCCGGAGCTACACCCACGGCAAGGGGAAGAAGAAGCGCACCGATCGGACCTTCACTCGCGTCGATGCCTCGTTCCCCGATGGTGGACCGCACGGCCAGACGTCGATGACCTTCAAGCCGCCGCGAAAGGCTTCCGAATAGTCCTCGCAGACGATCGCTAACCTAGGGCCCGCGCCCCGGTATCCCAACCGGTAGAGGAAGCGGTCTCAAACACCGTCCAGTGTGGGTTCGAATCCCACCCGGGGCACGAGCGAGCGGAGCCGAGGTTGCTCGCGCTTGCGAAGTATGTGAACTACTGCGCGGCGGCGACCTTCACGGCGAGGCTAGTGAGAGTGCCGGAACGCGTGGTGATGACCGTTATCCGATGGCGGGGTCCGAGGTAATCGCGCACCAGATGCGCCGCAACGCTCTGCTCACTTTCTCGCCGGAAGCCGCGCGCGATCAAGGTGGCGTCGTACTCGTCGGCTGTGCTCAAGACCGGTTTCGTGGTCTCCCACAATGCCGTCGCCGATCCGTCCGGCTGGGCCGTTGCGAGCACGAAGGTGCCGTCGTCGTAAGGCGGCACCGATACCGGCCAGTTGAGCGTGAGGACGGGCGCCGATTGAGTCGCGAACCCATGCATCTCGACCAGGGAGTTGGGACGGCCGAGCACATCATCGGCGCCTGCGCAGCCGCTCAACGCAATTGCCGTTAACAGCAACGGCACCATCCGTGCATGCATCGCCCACCACCTCGGGTTGGACGCTAGGAACGTGTCGGTCGTGAGAGGTGATTGCAGACGGCACTGACCGTCCATCCGTGGTCACGCGTGACGCCCTACGCTGATGTCATGACGACTTCGAGTTCCGATTCCTCGGGCGCACGGGTAGTCGTCGCGGAGGACGAGGCCGTCATCCGCATGGATCTCGTGGAGATGCTGCGCGAGCTCGGCCACGACGTAGTCGGCGAGGCGTTCAACGGACAGCAAGCTGTCGATTTGGTGCGCGAGAAGAATCCCGACCTGGTGTTCCTGGACATCGCCATGCCTGAACGGGATGGACTGTCGGCAGCCGAAGAGATCGCCGGTGATGATCTGTGCGCCGTTGTCATGGTGACGGCTTTCAGCGACCGCGATGTCGCGATGCAGGCGGCCGAGGCCGGCGCGGTCGGGTACGTCGTCAAACCCTTCACCATGGCTGATCTCGAGCCCGCGATAGCGGTAGCCCAGGCACGTTGGGCCCAAGTGCAAGCGCTGAAGAGCGAGGTCGTCAATCTGGGAGAGCGTGCCCGGGCCCGAGAACTCGTGGAACAAGCCAAAGTGTTGCTGCAACGAGATCACGGCATGAGCGAACCGGAGGCCTTCGCCTGGCTGCGCAGGGCAGCCATGGATCGTCGAGTGACCCTCTCGGAGGCCGCTGCCGGGCTCGCCGAGGGGAGCATTCGGCCGTAAGGCGCCGACAAGGTCACATTCCGGTCACGAATCGGACTCCGAGCCTCAACCGATTACCTGTCGGTAACACAAGTGCGCCTAGGCTGAGGGGCAATGCGACGGCAATCGCCGTCGCTTCGTATGTCCAAGGAGAACTGCATGAAGCGCACTATGGCTCTCAAGGCCGTCGCTGTGCTCGGCGCTGCTTCCCTCGCTCTTGCTGCCTGTGGCGGCGGGGACGATGACGCAACGTCGGCGGAGACGACTGCCGAAGAGACTGCAGCTGAGGAAACCGTAGAAGAGACGGTCGAAGAAGAGGTCGTCGAGGAGACCCCAGCTGAAGAAGAAGAGACCTGCACGGTGGACACCCTGATCGTGGGCTCGATGCTCCCGGCTACGGGTGACCTCGCATTCCTCGGGCCGCCGGAGTTCGCCGGCGTCGAGAAGGCCATCCTCGAGATTGACGCCGGAGGCGGCGTCCTCGGAAGCCCCGTTACCTACATCGAGGGTGACTCGGGCGACACCACAACCGACATCGCGAGCCAGACCGTTGACTCGCACCTCGCTCAGGGTGTCCAGGCCATCATCGGTGCTGCATCCTCGGGTGTGTC
>JAURQC010000100.1 GCA_030836325.1 Candidatus Nanopelagicales bacterium | reverse complement strand
GTGCGATGATTACGATGCCGCGGGTGTAGCCCGAGATTGACGTCCACGCGATACGTCCAGACGTATCGACGGACGAGGCCAGTGACTTCGGTAACCAGCCGATAACCCAACCCCAAATCTTGTCCGGTGTCATCAAAAAGAAGATCACCCCGAACAAGAAGACGGATCCAGCGATGATGACGGTACCCAGGTTGCCGAGTTCCCCCGCTGCAGCTCCCAAAAAGCCTTTGGCTGCGGTGGTGCCCCATGACTCGGCTTGGGACATGACGTTGCTGATGTTGTCGTCCGACATCTGCAATGGGCCGTTCTTGAGCCAGTCCCGGATATCACTCAGCCCAGATTCCAGGCTAGCCACGAGCTTGCTGCTCTCGCTGATGGTCGAGCGAACCACGATGAACAAGATCGTCACGATGCCAGTGACGATGAGCGCGAGAGCTAGCAACATCGCGATGACTTTGGGTAGGAACTTGTGCAAGACGTTCATGACCGGAGTGGTGAGTGCGGTAACAAGCATCGCGAGGAACAAGGCGATGACCACCGGAAAGATCTGGTTCATAACCAGGCCAAGGACGGCTAGACCCGCAAGGAGAATAAGAACACGCCAGGTGATGCCAGACAGTGTCTGGAGTGTTTGCGGTATCCCGTTGGATTTCGAATTGTCCGCCATTGTGTACCTCCCAGAACGGGGGAATCAATCGATTCGGACGGTACCGCTGGGGGTATTGAAGGTCACGGCTGACACTCCGCGATCGTCGTCATCGACCCACGAAATAGCAATGTCGCCCAGATTTGCTTCGCCGCCCACCATCTCGGCTACCGCGGTGTCATCGCCTGAAAGTTCGATGGCCTTGATGGTAATTGAGGATTCACCATTGCGAACCGCGCTCGGGTGCTCGGTGTCTGTGCAGTCCCAATAGACGAAGAATGGAATTTCCGGTCGATCCAGGGTGTCCAAGATGCCGATCTGCTTCCAGCACAACTCGACACCGTCGGGCCTGATGCGGTGGCCACGCGCAGCCTCTCGACCCAGGCGCTGCTCGACGGGGGCGAGGTCGTCGACCGAGAGGACCCAACTGAGCCATCCCCCACCCTGTTCGGCTCGGCGACTCACCGCCTGGCCGAAGGGTGCCTTGAGCGCAGCAGGGTGGTCGAGGGCGCTGACGACCTCCACGTACGCGCCACCGGCGAGTGGAAGTGTGAAGTTTCGGGTTCCGAACGAGGGATGGCGACCACCGTCGACGAAGGTGCCGCCTAAGTCACTTCCGATGCGCTGCACGACGTCGGCGATTTCACTGGTGGTGCAGGCGTAGGACAGGTGGTCAAGCCGCATAGACGCATCTTGCCCAATGGGTTGTCATGGACCTACGGGGGGTCTGGTTGTGGCAGGCTCTCACCATGCCTGAGGATCAGGAGTCCGCTGCGGACGACGCAACGCAGTCGGTGCAAGCCCCTCAGGCCAGGCTAGATGTGCGCAAGTCCGTGGTTCTTGGTGTCATCGGTATCGCCTTCATCGTGTTGATTTTTTGGAAGGTCATTCCGCAAATCGGCAGTTACAGCGAAGCACTGAAGTCTTTGCAGTCCATGACGTGGGGAGCTCTTGCAATCATCGCGGTGACCGTGGTCATCTACCTGGCGGTGTACGGATTCGCGTACCGGGCAGCTGAACCCCGGCTTACGTACTTGCAGTCGCAGCAGGTCAACCAGGCGGCTTTCACCATCAGCAATGGTGTTCCCGCAGGCGGCGCGGTTGGGCTAGCGGTCCAGTTCGGAATGCTCACAAGTTTTCGATTGCCGCCTACGGCTGCGACCGCGGCTATCACGGCGGTAAGCATTTGGAGCACTTTCATCAGCCTGGGCTTTCCCATCATGGGTGTTCTCGCCTTGTCGATCGTGGGAACTGCGGACAGCGTTGCCTGGCTGGGCCCTTTGGGTCTTGTCATTTTGACCGTCATCATCGTGCTGTTCGTTGGGATCATGCGTTCGGCGCCGCTGGCCGATCGGGTGGGAAATCTCGGTAATACTCTGCTCAAGCCGCTGACGTCTCGCGTGGCGCGCTTTGCGGATCTGGATGTATCTGCACCCATTCGCAAATTCCGCGTTGATATGTACGATCTGCTGAAACGACGGTGGCTGTGGCTCACCGCGGCGCAGGTGGGTATCAGTTTCACGCAGTTCTTGATCTTGTTCGCAGCGCTACGCGGAGTAGAGGGATGGGACCAACCCGGCACCAATCCGCTCGCCGCGTTCGGCGCCTACGCAGTCAGTCACATCATGCTGATGGTTCCGATCACGCCCGGTGGGCTTGGAACGATGGACGCATTGATGATCCAGTTGCTCGTGAGTTCAGGTACCGAGAAGGGGGCGGCTACCGCTGCGGATCTCGTGTGGAGGGCAACGTCTTACTTCCCGCAAATCGTCATCGGATTGTTTGCTTTGCTCGCCTGGTACCGGCGAGCTGGTCAAGCCTTCGCCGCCCGGAGTGTCGGTGCGAAGGACGTGGAAGGTACGCACTAGTGTTTGGCGCGACCCGGTCGTCGCGGGAGGGGAAGCCTTCGGCGGCCGGGTCCTTTGTTGTCCAGATGACCCACGAATCACATGGCGATCCGGTGACGATGTCGAGAGCCCATCAATCATGAGTCGTCCTCAGGCGATCCGAAGTTTCGTTGCGATTGGGGATTCATTCACTGAGGGCCTCGATGACGATCTTCGCTTCGATGGCAGACATCGCGGCTGGGCTGATCGAGCGGCGGAATTACTGGTCTCTCGGCAGAACCTGGAGGAGATCTCCTACGCCAATCTTGCGATTCGCGGACGTCTCGCACCGCAGATTTCTATTGAGCAAGTACCACGCGCGCTTGAACTGAATCCTGATCTCGTAACCATCGGCGCCGGGGTCAACGATTCGCTGCGTCGTTCATTCGATCTAGATGCCGTGGCCACGGCGCTCGAGGACAGCGTTCGGCAATTGACTCGGCACGGCTCGCATGTCTTGCTGTTCGCCTTCGGTGACCCTTCGCGACGCTCACGGGCGCTGGCCAACATCGCAGATCGAATGCGCTCGTATCGCTCGGCCACACTCGAAATTGCCCGCACCTACGGGTGTTCGGTGGTCGATTTCTGGGGAATTGCCCTGTATGACGACGACAGGCTGTGGTCCGCCGATCGGCTGCACCTTTCCCCCCTGGGGCATCGGCTGACGTCCGAAGCCGTGATGGAGGCCCTGGGCATGGGTGGAAACCAGTGGCGCAGCCCTGTTCCTGACCCGCCGCGACCAGGCTGGGCTCGGCGCCGGCGCGAAGATGTCGGCTGGTTCATGAGCCACGCCGGACCGTGGCTCGGGCGCCGGATTCGAGGGGTGACTTCCGGGGCGGGAATCGATCCCAAGGATCCGCAGTATCGGGTCATCCACAAGCGCTGATCACGTCATCCACTGATCCGCAACGGTCGGTTCCACGCCGTGTGTGGAATGCCCACTGTGGAGTCATGGACTTAGATCGAACCATCGGCGCCACGCAAGCGCGCACGAATCCAGAACACAACGATGGCTGCAACAACCACCCCACCGACCTGTCTCTTCGTTTGACGTCGGTGACAGCACTGGGTGCCGCGGTTCCTCATCTATTGGGATTTCATCCACGTGAGTCTTTGGTCCTCTTGTGGTTGAACGAGGGCGAACTCGTTGTTGCCCAGCGGGCCGATCTCGCACCCGAGGTGCATGCCGACGTTTACGCGGATGCTTACCTTCAACCTGCCAGATCTTTCGCGTCGACTGAAGTTATCGGCATCGTTGTGAGTGCTGATCGTGTCGATCACGATGGATTGTGGGCAGCTCTCGAGGATCGGTGTGCGGTTCCCCTTCGAGCTCGCCTGCACCTGTCCGGGTCGCAGATTCGCGATGTTGGTAACGGCACCCAAGACAGCGGCGGTCCATGGTTGTGGGTCAGCACTGAGGATCGTCAGCGGGTGCAGGAAGCGGGGGTCGCGCCGGCACCCGGTCAACCTGGTCCCAGACAACCCGCGCTGAACCGCGAGGCGATCTCTCGTGAATTCGACTATCGGCCCCAGGCCGACGAACGTGGCGGTGAGGAAAACGAATCAGTCGATGGATCCGACCTCGCCGTCATGCTTTCGTCGGACCCACTTCAGGCGAGTTCGGATGTTTTGCGCATCACGGCATTTGACACTCCCGGACGGGATCTTGTGATGTGGTGCGGTGCGCGCATGAACGACCGTGATCGACGTGAATTGCTACGGGGCCTAACTGCGGCTCTTGCAGCCACGCCGCGAGGGCGTGGGGCCAAGCTAGCGGCCGCTACGGCAGTGGTGGCGTGGTTGATCGGTGATGGTGCCCGGGCCAATGCTGCGATCGATCGATGCTTGGCAGATGACCCGGCCGACGTTATGGGCCGACTCATCGACGATGCGGTGTCGGCCGGGCTACCGCCGGCGGCGGTTGAATCGATGTTCGTGGGTGTGACGCTTGATGAGCTCACCCTCCCACAGGGTGTCGTGGACGAGGTCCTGATCGGCCGCTATAGTCCGCGTTAGGTCAAGAGTTCCAGCGTCAAGCCCCGGCTTGCTGGACGGCAACCCTCCAACCGCGGTGGGGTGCTCCGGTGGAGACCTGGCCCGATTTCGGGCAAGCGCGGGTCTTGCGCAGGGCAAGGCCCCGGGATGGATGCGAGGTCTTTTATGCGCTGTACCCGTTTCATGTGCTGACTGACGGCGGTGCACCCATGCATCGCTCGACGAGGCGCTTTCCCGCAACTTCCAGGAGTTGCAAAGCGACGGACTCGACCGTCGACGACTCTGTTTCTACTGAAACAAACGATCTACAAGACATGACAGCTAAGGAGATCACAATGAGTGAAGGCTGGTCCTTCGAAACCAAGCAGATCCACGCCGGACAGGCACCCGATGCTGCAACAAATGCTCGTGCACTTCCGATTTACCAGACGACGTCCTACACGTTTAACGACACAACTCACGCGGCAAACCTGTTCGCGCTCAAGGAACTGGGCAACATCTACACCCGCATCATGAACCCGACGCAGGCCGTCGTCGAGGATCGGATCGCAGCACTCGAAGGTGGCGTGGGTGGTCTGCTGGTGTCCAGCGGTCAATCTGCCGAGTTCTTGGCTATCGCCAATATCGCCGAGGTTGGGTCACACATCGTTGCCAGTCCGAGTCTGTACGGCGGAACCGTGAACTTGTTCCGTCACACGCTGCCGAAGTTCGGCATCGAGGTGAGCTTTGTTGACGACGCGAACGATCTCGAGGCCTGGCGCGCTGCAGTGCGTCCAAACACGAAGGCGTTCTTCGGCGAATCCATCGCCAATCCGCTTAGTGAGATCTTGGACATCGAGGGGATTGCCGGG